>SLFZ01000074.1 GCA_007123975.1 Candidatus Izemoplasma sp.
GAACTAAGGAGGAATGACCATGAACAAAGGCAACGTCGTGCAAGTGATGGGACCGGTCGTCGACGTGCGTTTTGACGACGAGCTCCCAGAGATCAACCACGCCCTTACCATCAACAACGAAAACGATAAAAACCGTGTCGTCGACATCGACTTGACGCTTGAGGTATCCCTTCACCTCGGCGATAAAATCGTCCGCACCATCGCCATGGATTCCACCGACGGGCTGACCCGCGGCATGGAAGTGATCGATACCGGCAAAGCGATTAGCGTACCCGTAGGCGAAGCCACACTTGGGCGCATCTTTAACGTGCTTGGCGACGTCATCGATGAAAAGGACCCGGTTCACGGCAACGTGAAAAGGATGCCAATTCACCGCGAAGCCCCGAAACTTGAAGACATCAGCAGTGAGACCGAAATTCTCGAAACCGGCATCAAGGTCGTCGATTTGCTTGCCCCCTACGTCAAAGGCGGTAAAATCGGCCTCTTTGGCGGCGCCGGCGTTGGGAAGACCGTGCTCATTCAGGAGCTTATCCACAACATCGCACAAGAACACGGCGGCATCAGCGTCTTCGCCGGCGTTGGTGAACGGACACGTGAAGGAAATGACCTTTACTACGAGATGACGGAATCCGGCGTCATCAAAAAAACCGCCATGGTCTTTGGTCAGATGAACGAACCGCCGGGTGCGCGGATGCGCGTTGGCCTTACTGGTCTCACGATGGCCGAACACTTCCGCGACGAAGAAAAACAAGACGTGCTTTTCTTCATGGACAACATCTTCCGCTTCACGCAAGCTGGAAGCGAAGTGTCGGCGCTCTTAGGACGCATGCCATCGGCCGTTGGTTACCAGCCGACTTTGGCAACCGAGATGGGGAAACTCCAAGAACGCATCACCTCAACCAAAGAAGGCTCCATCACATCCATACAAGCCGTCTACGTCCCCGCCGACGACTACACCGACCCCGCACCGGCCACCACGTTCACGCACCTTGATGCGACCACGAACTTAAGCCGAAAAATCAGTGAAGAAGGCATCTACCCTGCTGTTGACCCGTTGGCCTCCACCTCGCGTGCGCTTGAACCCGAGGTCGTCGGCCGCGAACACTACGACACCGCCCGTGAAGTGCAACGCACCATCCAGCGATACAATGAACTTCTCGACATCATCGCCATCCTCGGGATGGATGAGTTGAGCGACGAAGATAAACTCGTCGTGCATCGCGCCCGCCGCTTGCGTCTGTTCCTCTCACAAAACTTCCACGTGGCCGAACAGTTCACCGGTCAAAAAGGATCGTACGTCCCTGTCGAAGAAACGATTCGTGGCTTCAAAGGCATCCTTGAAGGGAAGTACGACGACATTCCTGAAGACGCCTTCCGCCTCGTCGGAAACATCGACGCGGTCCTAGAAAAAGCCAAAACATTGGAGTGATATCCATGAAACTCACCGTCATCAGCCCCGACGGAGTCCTCTACAACGACGACGTTGACTACGTCGTTGTCAGCTCAAAAAATCAGGGCGAGTTCGCGATCATGAAAAACCACGCCCCCATCATCTCGACCGTTGATGTTGGGTATTTAAAGATGGTTCGCGAGGGAAAACCGATGTTCACCGTCATCATCAACGGCACCATCGAACAGCAGGACAACTTCATCACCGTCATCGCCCAAGAGGCAAACGTTGGGCTAGACAAAGACGACGCCATGGATCATCTCAACGAAGTCAGGCAAGAACGCATCGAAAGCAACCGCCGTCGCACCATGGACTTCCTCAAAGCCGAAAAAGAGCTTAAGAAAGCCATCAAGGAAGCTCAAGCGTCGAAGCGATAAAGACCCACGACACAATGTGTATCGATTGCCTATTCTAGGGCATATGTTATAATATTTATGACAACATACCTTAAGGAGGAAACAAAGTAATGAACAAGAAACAACAAGAACTTATGAATCAGTACGTGGCCGACTTGGCCGTCTTAAACGTCAAATTCCACAACCTTCATTGGAACGTGGTCGGAGAGCGTTTTGTTCCCGTGCACGTGTACCTCGAGGAACAATACGACGATTTCTTCGAAAAATTCGACGAAGTGGCTGAACGCCTTAAAATGCTTGGTGAGTTCTCGCCTGCATCGATGAGCGAGTACTTGAAACTCACCCAAGTCGAAGAGCTCGAAAACCGCGATTACCCAATCGCCGACGTGTACAAAATCGTCCAAGCCGAGTTCACCGCACTCAAAGCCCTCGCCACCGACATCCGCAACCTTGCGGACGACGCCGGCGACTTCGTCACCGTTGGCATGATGGAAGACCATGTTGCCGACTACGACAAGCAACTTTGGTTCATCGCACAATCACTTAAGTAACCCCAAAAAAGCGCTTCGGCGCTTTTTTTTCTTTTTTCATATCCCTTGCCCGAGGACTCCACTCTGGGCTATGCTTATAGTGGGTGATAACATGAAGATAACATCAACCTTGACCATCGCGTCAACTTCCTCAACCAACGATTACCTTAAAACTCGCCAAAACGACATTTGTGTTGGCACGCTCGTGCGCGCCATCAAACAAACCAAGGGCCGTGGTCGCAGGGGGACGGTTTGGCATGCGGAGGAAGGAAAGAACCTCACATTCAGCTTTCTTTTAGAAGGAGACATTGACGCCTCGAGACGCGTGCTAATGGCAAGCGCGCTTGCGGTCGTTGCCACGCTCAAAAACATCGGCATTATCTCCTCGATTAAGCTCCCTAACGACATCTACGTCGGCGATCACAAGATTGCCGGTATTTTGATTGAAACAACCACATATCACGAGCGGCCATGCATTGTATGTGGCATCGGATTGAACGTCAACGAACCCGAGCCGACTCGTTACGATGAAAAAGCCACCTCGCTCACCGCGTTAACCAATAAATCATACGATATCGAGAGCCTTTTAGAAGGGTTTAAAAAAGTGTTCAATGACATCATTGAAAACCCGAATCTTTTCAGAGACTTCAAAGAAGAAGCACAAAAACGTCTGCACCTAGTCAGCTACCTCCACAAAACCCATCAACTCGTTGATTTTACCCCTGACTTCACCTGCACAATTCAGTCTGAAAAAGATGTGGTCGATGTTCCATGCGAACAACTGACCTTTTCCTTAAAATAGAATAATTATAAATAAAAATAGGAACGCTTTTCACCGGTATGTTTGTACACGAAGCAAAATACGCGAGAACACATTACACTCCATTAGAACATGATAAAAAGCCTTTATGAAGCGAATGATTGAGGGTGTAAACTGCCTGGCGAAACGCAAAAACACATGACGCTAAATGCATATGTTAATAAAATAAATTAGCGTACGAACCAAAAACATCACAGTGAGATGTTTTGAACATCAAAATAGATTGACTTTCCTTCTTAGCCCTTTTATAATGGCAACCAAAGGAGGTTTAGCCATGTTTGAGAAGGTTCGAAGCATCATTGCCGCTGAACTCGGCGTCGATGAAAGCCAAGTGACAGAAACCGCGGACATCGTGGATGACCTTGGCGCAGATTCACTCGACATCGTTGAGTTGATCATGGAACTCGAAGAAGTGTTCGGTGTATCCGTTGACGATTCCGATGCCCAAAAAATGAAAACCGTCGGCGACGTGCTCGACTACATAAAAAAAGCGACGTAACGGTTTTCGCTCGCGAAGACCGTTCCGTTTTGTTTTCTGGAGGTAATCATGAATAACCGTGAACTAAAAACCATCATAAAAATGTTCGAATCCTCGTCGCTGTCTAAGATTCGCTTAGAACGCGAGGATGTTACGATAGAACTCGAAAAACCCACGCCTTTAACCCACCCCGTCAGTCAGACGGTCGCACCAAGTGTGGTGCATACGGTTGAAGAAAAACCCAAGACCCCCGCAAAAGAAGAACCGACAGGGACGCCGGTCAAGGCGCCCCTCGTTGGAACATATTATGAAGCGCCAGCGCCTGATCAGCCACCGTTCGTTCGGGTAGGAAGCCGCGTGTCAAAAGGCGACACGCTTTGCATCATCGAAGCGATGAAAGTCATGAACGAAATCCCTGCACCATGCGATGGCATCGTCAAAGCCATTCACCCGTCGAACGGTGAAATGGTCATGTACGGGCAGACGATTGTGGAGATTGAGTAATGCTTCAGCGTGTGCTCATCGCCAACCGCGGGGAAATCGCCGTTCGCATCATTCGTGCGTGCAAGCAACTCGAAATCGAAACGGTTGCCGTCTACAGCCAAGCGGACCGTGAAAGCTTGCATGTTCAGTTGGCCGACGAGGCGGTCTGCATCGGTGGAAACGCCGCGGCCGACTCGTACCTTAACAAAGAAAACATCATTAGTGCCGCCGTCAACACCGGAGCCGAAGCCATCCACCCCGGATTCGGCTTTTTAAGCGAGAACCCGGCGTTTGCGAAACTCTGCGAAGACGTTGGCATTGTCTTTATCGGCCCGAACGCTGAGGTCATCGAAAAGATGGGTGACAAGGCAATGGCGAAAAAAATCATGCGCGAGGCTGGCGTCCCGGTCGTGCCGGGAAGCGTTGGCGAAGTCGATCTGAAAGAAGGCAAGCGTGTGATGGAGGAAATCGGCCTGCCGATTTTGATTAAAGCCAGCGCCGGCGGTGGCGGTCGTGGCATGCGCATCGTCCGCGATGAAGCCGGGTTTGAAAAGGCCTTCTACGCTGCCAAACAAGAAGCCAAAGCCGCCTTCAGCCACGATGGTGTCTACATCGAAAAACTCATCGAAAACCCGAAACACATCGAAGTCCAAATTCTCGCCGATCGCTACGGCAACATCCTCCACTTGGGCGAGCGCGACTGCAGCGTCCAACGCCGCAACCAAAAGATTATTGAAGAAGCGCCGAGTTTGTTGCCGATGAAGGTTCGAGAAGCAATGTTTGAGGCAGCAATCAAAGCCGCAAAACACGTCAACTATACCAACGCCGGGACCGTCGAGTTTGTCGTTAGCGGCGATCATTTTTACTTCATCGAGATGAACACGCGCATCCAAGTCGAGCACCCTGTGACGGAAATGGTAACGGGCATCGACATCGTGCGCGAACAACTCCGCATCGCCGGTGGTCGCAAATTGTCATTGACTCAAGAGGCGATACGTACCTCGGGCCATGCCATCGAAGTGCGCATCAACGCCGAAGACCCACGCCGCGACTTTCGTCCCTCACCGGGATTAATCGAGATGTTGCATGTGCCTCAAGGCCTCGGCATTCGGTTTGATTCAATGATTTACACCGATTACGAAGTGCCGCCCTTTTACGACTCCATGATTGGCAAGGTCATCGTCCACGGCTTCAGCCGACTCGATGCCATCCGCAAAATGCGGGCGACGCTTGAAGAACTCGTCATCGAAGGCATCGACACCAACCAGGCGTTTTTGCAGATGATTTTGATGCACCCGGATTACGTCAAGGGCAACGTCGATACCGGCTTTGTTCTCCAACACTTGAAGGGACTGCTCGCTTATGAAACGTGATGTCTTAAAACAAAGCCTCGAGCGGAAGAAAGCGTTCCGTAAGAAAGTCGTTGGGTACCGTAAAAAACCCTTAAGCCAAGGCAAAACGCCCGACGTCCCCGAAGGGCTGTATGAAAAATGCAACGCCTGCGGGAAGACCTTACAAGAAAAGGACATCACCAAGAACCTTTTCGTCTGCCCGCACTGCGAAAACCATTTCCGCATCCGTGCCATCGACCGCATCTCGATGACCGTCGACGCGCATACCTTCGTTGAAAAAGGGTTTGGATACATCACCTTAAACCCACTCTTTCAAGACGGGTACGAACAAAAAATCCAACAGTATAAAGATCGAACCCGCATGGACGAAGCCTACATCTACGGTTACGCAGAAATCAAATCTGAACCTTGCGTCATCGGTGTCATGGACAGCCATTTCATGATGGGATCAATGGGCAGTGTTGTCGGTGAGAAAGTCGCCAAAAGCGCCGAATATGCGCTGTACAAGAAGCTTCCACTGATTATCTTTACCGCCTCGGGTGGCGCCCGCATGCAAGAGGGCATCTACAGCCTCATGCAAATGGCAAAAACCTCAGGCGCCATTCGCAAGATGCATCGCCAAGGACTGCTTTATATCAGCGTCCTAACCCATCCCACGACGGGGGGCGTGACCGCATCCTTCGCGACGCTCGGCGACATCATCTTAGCCGAACCGAACGCGTTAATTGGCTTTGCCGGTCCTCGCGTCATTGAACAAACCATCAAAGAAAAACTCCCTGAAGGCTTCCAGCGTGCGGAGTTCTTGCTTGAAAAAGGCATGGTAGACAAGGTTGTGCACCGCCACAAGATGAAAGACACCCTGCACACCCTACTCGCCATCCACGCGAGAGGGGAGGCCTAAGCCATGGATATTCTTCAAAAAGAGAAGAAACTCGAGAAACTTGAAGCTGAACTGACCCGTCTCGACGATGAAAATGCCATTAAGAACATCCAACGGACCATCCGTGATTACAAAGTGCAATCGATGTCGACGCTCTCAGC
>SLFZ01000131.1 GCA_007123975.1 Candidatus Izemoplasma sp.
AGCTTGATTCCGATGGGTCACACAACGGCTTCACCGTGAGCTTGGCAGAAGGCGCTCCGGAAGGCATTGTCTCCTTTGCACAACACGGCGACCATGTGCACATCATTGGCGAAGCGGTAGGAATCACCCAAGTTGTCTTTAGTTGGACACACGATGGGGACGTACGCTACACCACACCACCGATTAACGTTCATGTGGTTGAGGGCGATTAATAGATAGTCTGTCAATAATTCACTATCAACAAGATGGGCATATTGTTTCATTATTAAATATAAAAAATGCACCACGTCATGATTCGACGATGCGTTAGAACTGACGTGATGTAGCTTGGAGGGAAAACATGAAAAAAAGCATGGTTTTGTTGCTGATGATTGTCGGGTTGTTTGGCCTGAGTGCTTGTGGCGATTTTGTTCGCGACAGAGATAAACCTCTCGTGATGGCGACCTTATTCCCTCAATTCGATATGGCAAGGCACATCGGTGGCGACTTCGTCGATGTCAAGCTTGTGTTGCCTCCTGGAATCGATGCGCACGGTTTTGATCCGACGTTCGACGATGTTAGGGGAATCCTTGATGCCGATTTACTGTTGTATACAGGCGACGCGCTTGAGCCATGGGTATCGCGTTTCATTATCGCCAATGCGCCGTCGAGGTTGCGCATATTGGATTTAAGTACGAACGTTGAACGCATCGGCCTTATCCCTCCAAGCCGTGACATCGGCACCCCACCCACCGACACGGACAACGGTTTTGATGGCGAACTAGAAGGTGAAATAGACACTTTTGAGATTCGAGAGTTTCAAGATGATGGGTCGTTGTTTGCTTACGTGCATGACAATCATTGGCATGGTGCGTTGCCTAATGTAGGGGTCGATCGAACCCTTACCTTGACCGCGGACATCATTGACATCGACTTGATTCCTCGACCACTTGATGCCTACGGAGAACCAAACGGCTTAGGCGTGAGGTTGGCAGAAAACGCCCCAGAGGGAATTGTCGCGCTTGAAAATCGTGGCGACCACGTGCTTATACAAGGCCTGGCTCCTGGCATTACGATGCTTGAGTTCTACTGGATTTATGAAGATCAGGTTCGTTACATCACCCCGCCGATAAACATGCAGGTCCGAGAACATGTGGACCATGATGATTCGATGCAGTATGATCCGCATTTTTGGATGGACCCGTTAAATGCCATACAAATGGTTCGTGACATCCGGGATGAGTTTATTAAGATGGCGCCAGAACATGAAGCGTATTTCCGCGCGAATGCTCAGGCTTACATCCACGAGTTAAACACCATCCATCAAGCCTATCTTCATTTCACTGAGCACCGCCAAACGGATGTCATGATGCATGGCGGTCATTATGCGTTTGGCTACTTTGCCCATCGATATGACGTCATTTATAAAACACCATACCGCGGGTTTTCATCCGATGCAGAGCCCACGAGCCGCGCTATCGCCGACATGATTGATCTCATGAATGAACACAACATCACCCATCTTTTCACGGAAATGATGATTCGGCCACATGTCGCCCAGGCAATTCGAGAAAGCACCGGCGCCGAAATCTTGTACCTGTACAGTGCCGAGAACGCACCGGCTGAAGAGCTTGAGGCTGGCATCACGTTTGCGGATATGCTGTGGCACAACTTAACACAGTTCAAAAAGGGGATGATGTACGATGGCCCAGAGTAACATTATCACGGCCAAGGATGTGACGATAAAATACCAGGCTTTCACCGCGGTGAAAGAAGTGTCTTTCACCATTCAAAAAGGAGACTTCGTTGCTTTAATCGGTCCCAACGGCTCGGGTAAGACAACCCTCATCAAAGGCCTTATGGGCCTTTTGCCATTGAATGGTGGAAGCATACACTACGACCAAACGTTGCCGATTGGATACCTCCCACAACATACGCACAGCGCCGATCGAGCGTTTCCAGCGACGGTCGAGGAGGTTGTCAGCACGGGCTTGCTCGGGTCCAAACGATTTCCCAGGCGAATCACGCGCGATGACATGAAGACCGTCAACAGGGTGCTCGATTATGTCAATGTCCGCGCCCTTAGAAAAAAAAGAATTGGTGAACTATCGGGCGGACAACAACAACGCGTCTTTTTGGCGCGCGCACTTGTGAGCAACCCGCAATTGCTCATCTTGGACGAACCGACAAGCGCGCTGGACCAAGCGATGCGCGATCATTTTTTCGATTTTATGAAAAAGTTGAACGAAAGCGGCGTCACGATTGTGCTTGTCACCCACGACATCGCCACGGCCGGGGAGTATGTCGATCGTGTGATGTACATGGACCAGTCGTTGATCTTTAATGATAGTTTTGACGCGTTTTGCGAAGAGCAGAAACTCTCACCTTTCGTGCACACGCATCCGCTAAAGCACACGCATGATTCAGGAAGTGAGAAGGCATGAGTTGGTGGGAAGAGTTGCTTAGGGCTTTTAATTATGCCTTTGTTATCCGCGCCATCATCGTCGGCGTGGCGATTGCGGTGAGCAGTTCCATGATTGGCGCTTTCTTGGTTTTGAAGAAGTATTCGATGGTTGGACACGGGTTGTCTCATGTCGCATTTGCGGCCGTCGCCATCGGGCTTTTGCTTAACCAGTCACCGCTCATAGTGACGGCTTTTGTGGTCACCCTCGTGAGCGTCTTCATACTGCAAATTAGCGAACGCGCAAAAATCCACGGGGATGCCGCTATCGGTCTAACCGCAGCCTTTTCAATGGCCCTTGGAACGACGCTTGCAAGCGTTGGTGGTGGGTTTAACGTCGACTTATTCAGCTACCTATTTGGTAGCATACTGACGATTCAACGCATCGATGTGGTGCTGTCGGTGGTGTTATCAATCGCCGTCACCATCATCGTCATCCTCTTTTACAACGAGTTTGTGTCCATGACCTACGATGAAACATTCTCGCGCGTAAGCGGCATCAAAACAAGACGACTAAACATCTTACTTGCCGTGTTAACAGGCTTAACCGTGGTCGTTGGCATTCGCGCCATTGGCACCATCTTGATTAGTGCCTTGATCATCTTCCCAACCATCACGGCGCTTCAGTTTTCGCGAGGGTTTAAAGCCACCATCTTAATCGCCGTTGTGCTCTCTGTTTTGATTGTGTTTATGGGGCTGATTGGATCATTCTTACTGGGGCTGCCCTCGGGTTCGGCAATTGTCTTGCTGAATGCCATCGTGTTTATGTTCGTCTTTCTATACCATACGTTGATAAGAAGGTGACATCATGACAAAAAAACGCATTGAAGCCATCCGAAACCGACTTGATGAAGTCAACCTAAAAAAGACCCCACATCGCATGATGGTGCTTGATGTCTTGGATAAAGAGCACAGTTTTTTGTCAGCGGAAGACATATACATGCGCTTAAAAAAAGACGATGCCTCGGTGTCGCTTTCGACCGTGTATCGGATTCTTGAGACTTTTGTGCAAACAAAACTCGTAAGCCCCATCTCCCTCGATGACTCAAAGCCGATGCTCTTTGAAATTGCTCACAATCATCATGCGCATCACCTCATTTGCCGACGTTGCCAAAAAGTCATCCACGTTGAACATTGCCCGCTTCAACAGTATGAAGCAAAGCTTGAAAATGACCATGGATTTACCATCGATGAACACCGCCTGAACTTCTACGGCATTTGCGGCGAATGCGCATCGACAAATCAATAAGACGTCCTCTGGGCGTCTTTTTCATGAACGGAGTTTAAAAAGTTCGCTGGCTCTGGTACAATTTGGGTGTAGCCACAGCAAGGAGCGATTCTGATGCACACCACACCCATCCATCCGCTGGTTTTTCAAGACGGCAGAAACCGTTTCTACATGAAACGCGATGATCTCTTGCCCTTTTCTTTTGGCGGAAACAAAGTCCGAAAAGCAACCCTTTACTTCGAACACGTCGACACGCATCATCATACCGCCATCGTCACGGTTGGAAGCGCCACGTCAAATCATTGTCGCATCGTCGCCAACATGGCGGTACAGCGTCGCCTCCCATGCGTGATTATCTCGCCGGAAGAAAGCGAAAAACCGGCGTTTAACCGAACGCTGACGAAGGCGTTAAATGCACGCATCGTGGTGGTTCCAAAGTCGGAGATTGATTTAGCCGTTGAAGCTGAGATGGCGCACCTAAAACGCCTTGGGCATAACCCGTATTACATTCGCCTCGGTGGGCATGGGATGTTGGGAACCGAAGCATACGTAAGGGCCTACGACGAAATCTTAACGTATGAGCAAGATTTCGGGATGTCGTTTGATGCCATCTTCTTCGCCGACGGCAGCGGCACAACACACGCCGGCCTCGCCTGCGGCAAGCACCTGCGAAAGAAGCATCATGATATCGTTGGCATCAGCGTCCTTCGTGACGCCGATGCGAGCCGCGACGTCGTGGTGGAAAGCGCCAATGCCTACCTAGCATCCAACGGCGGCATGCCGATTGATAAAAACGATATCAGTTGCTTAGGAGATTACGCTTTTGGTGGGTACGGAAAGACCGACCCGGCGTTATACAAACTCATTCGCACGGTCATGGAAACCGATGGTGTGGCGTTAGACCCTGTCTACACTGCCAAAGGCTTTTACGGCATGGTGAAAGAGGTTGCCAAGCGGGGTTGGTACGGGAAAAAGGTGTTGTTTTTGCATACCGGTGGAGCGCCAATATTTTTTGACGCCCTCGCCGATGGTAAACTCGAGGAGGAAAACAAATGAAAATTTACATTTCTATTGACATGGAAGGGCTTTGGGGCGTGCATTCACCAGAGCAACTTCGCGCCGGTGAATCCGAGTACGAACGCACGCGTCACCTGATGATGGACGAACTGAACCTTGTGATCGATACGCTGTTTGAAAACGGCGCCAGCGAAGTGCTCGTCAACGATGCTCATGGTGGAATGGATAACGTGCTCATCGAGAAACTCGACCCACGCGTCGGGTTGATTGGCGGCTCGGCAAAACGCTACTCAATGATGGCAACCATCGATCAAGGATATGATGGAGCCATTTTCATCGGGTACCACCCGCGCGCACGCTCACAAAAAGGCATTTTCGACCATACCTACTCCGGCCGTGCCATCGCCGGCGTCTCGGTCAATAGCTCTCCACTTGGTGAGGCAGGATTAAACGCGCGCTTAGCAGGACACTTTAACGTGCCGGTGTTGTTGGTAACAGGCGACGATTTGGTGTGCGAGCAAATGCGTGAAGAAATTGGTGATGTAACGACATTCGCAGTCAAAAAAACCTTATCCCGAACCGCCGCGCAACATATGCCTCGTCAAGCGCTCATTGAAGGCTACACGAAACGCATTCAACAAGCCTTAGAACACGGAGGTGTCCTTGTCAAAGAATCCCTTCCCGTGGTTGGCCGGGTTACGTTTAAAGCATCCTCGATGACCGACAAGCCAGAGCGCATGCCTGGGGTGCGTCGCATCGACGCGACCACCGTTGAGTTTTCGGCCGAGGACTACGCACAATTCTATGCGTTGTTTCTTACCGTATTAAGCTTAGCAGAATAAAAAAAAGGCATCCATGGATGCCTTTCGTACGTCAATCGCGCAGTTCCGCTTTATAGCCGAGTTTGGCGACGGTTTCGACAATGGTTTTATGATCAATCTGCGCGTCGTCATAGGTGATGGTGAACATTCTCTGTGGCAGTTGCATGTCGACGTTATCGACGCCTTTTTGACGTTTAAGCAGTTTTGAAATGCCCATTGAGCAGCTGATGCAATGCATGCCCTTCACTTCGTAATCGGCTGTTTTCATTGTCTTCACTCCTCTTTGTTTTCTACGTCTATATTCGGCTTTTTTACAGGAAATGTCAACTCATATGTTTCACGATTGATGCAAGGTGTTCGATGAATCAGAACATTTTTGTTAAAGCGGTTGCAATCGAACCCGTTTTCGTGTAAAATTTTAACTCGAGGGGCCATAGCTCAGCTGGGAGAGCGCTAGCATGGCATGCTAGAGGTCACGGGTTCGAGCCCCGTTGGCTCCACCACACAAAAGCAAAAGCGCAGCGACATTCGCTGCGCTTTTTGTGTGGTGAACCAACGGTTATAGTGCGGTGTCGTCGATGCCATCAAGGTAGTTGCGAACCAACGGCACGACATCGTCAAGGACGCCGGCTTCAAAGGGGTTCTTAAGCCCGGCGAGGGCCAGCAATTCGGTGAAGCCTTTGGTGCCACCGGCTTGACAAAGGGTGAGGTAACTTTCCCAGGCCTCTTCGTGGTTGTTGCGGTCACGCATCCAGTATTGGAAGGCACAGGCTTGGGCCAAGGTATAATCAATCATATAAAACGGCACGGCGAAAATGTGCATAATCGCTTGGAATCCGCCACCACGCTCGTAGTACTCCGCATCGTCGTAGACCTTGAAGGGGAAATACTTGGCGTCAGTCTCGCGCCAAAGCGACTTTCGTTCTTCAGGTGTCATGTCAGGGTTGTCGTAAACGGCGTGTTGAAACTCGTCAATCGCTGCCCCGTAGGCCAGCAGTTTGAGCGCTTGAGCAAGGTGGCTAAACTTGTATTTATCGGTATCTTTCCCGAAAAATCCTTCAACCCATGGCCAGGCAAAAAACTCCATGCTCATCGAATGAATCTCGCTGACTTCCATGGTCGCCATCAAGTATTCTGGGACATCATGGTTCCGGCTCATGTACATTTGGAAGGCATGACCGGCTTCGTGCGTTAAGACATCGACATCGTGTTTCGTGCCGTTGAAGTTGGCAAAGATGAAAGGCGCACCATGGTTTGGGATGAATGTGCAATACCCACCACCTGCCTTGCCTTTCTTCGCGTCAAGATCGAGAAGGTCACGTTCGCGCATGAAACGGAAGAACTCATTGGTTTCAGGGCTCATCTCGGCATACATTGTGTCGGCGTGGCTGACGAGTTCTTCAAGACCACCGACGGGCTTAGGGTTTCCACTCTTAAAGTCAAGCGACAAGTCGTAGTGTTTCATTGCGTCGATGCCAAGACGCTTTTGTGCTTTTTTGAAAAGTTTTTCATTCAAGGGCACAACCTGTTCATGAATTTGCTTGCGATAGTTTGCCACGTCGTCAGCGCCATAGTCGGTGCGGCCAAGGCGATCGTATGCGAGTTCGGTGAAACGATCGTAGCCGAGTTTTTTGGCCATGGAATCTCGTACTTTGACGAGCTTATCATACAGTTCGTCGAGTTCTTTTTCGTGTTCTTTAAAGAAACCTTCAACGGCCTTTGAGGCGGCTTTTCGTACATCGCGATCCGGGCTTTGCGAAAAAGGCGCCATCTGACTTAAGTTATACGTTTTTCCTTGAAACTCGATGTTCGCGGATGCGAGAAGTTTTTGATGCTCGCTTGCAAGCTTGTTTTCTTCTTGGAGCTCACTCATGATTTCAGGAGAAAAGGTTTTTAAGGACAACGCGGCTTTATCGAAGAGAAACTGTCCTTTTTCTTTGATGAGTGCGTCCTTGTGAGGGCTGTTGACCAGGGCGTGATAGAACGCATGATTCAATTGCGCAAAGCGAGGGTTGTTTTGGTTGAAAAAGTTTTTTTCTTCATCGTAAAACGCATCGCGTGTGTCGATGGAGTGACGAATCGACGCGAGGCGATTCATCGTGATAAAGTCGAGGCGGAGTTGGTTTACCTCATCAATGGCGGCCAACGCAGTTTTCGGAGAATCGGCATCCTTGAAGCGCTGAATGGCTCCGGTGAACTGCTGTTGGAGCGCGTCCATGTCCGGTCGTTCGTAGTGGTAATCGGCAAAACGCATGGTTTACACAACCTTTCTTGTATGGTGTGATGATGAGTTTATTGTACCACAGTGAGGGAAAAAGAAAACCGCCGAGGCGGTTTAACGTTTACGTTCTATTTCAGTTAACGGGTAACAGTCCTCACATTTTAAAAGCGCGTGACGGAGTCCGATTGGGCCGAAGAGTTCATAGACAAGGGTGCCAATGACAACAATCAACACGAGTTTGTCGGTGTAGGGAGTCGACGACAGCATGCTTTGTGCATAGAGTGCAAGACCAATCGCCGCTTGGGCTTGAGGTATCAAACAAAGCCCGAGGTATCGACGCACGCTGGTGGAGGCTTTGCCGGTACGTGCACCAATGTAGGTTCCAAGAAGTTTCCCAGCTAAGCGGAAAAGAATGTAGACAATAGAAAAGCGGATGAACAGACCGGTCATTGTGAACGAACCACCGAACAAGAAAAACACCATTTCGGCTCCGACCACGGTGAAAAACGTGATGATGATGGGTGGTGAGAACGTGTCAAGCATGTGTTCCGTTTCTTTCTTCGCCAACGGTGAGGAGGTGTTGGCGAAA
This sequence comes from Candidatus Izemoplasma sp., assembly GCA_007123975.1. Lineage (GTDB taxonomy): Bacteria > Bacillota_I > Bacilli_A > Izemoplasmatales > Izemoplasmataceae > SLQR01. The sequence goes on from SLFZ01000131.1 coordinate 8,317, forward strand.
ACAATCCCGACGACCATCGGCAAAAGCACCGGGCTTAGATGAATGGAAAAGCCAAACAGCGACATGCCGCGGTTGGCGAGGGCAATGGCTGCCATAATCGCCACAAACGCGCTGACGAAGACCACCATGTCCTTGTCGCGGTCTCCATAGTCTAGTTTGCGTATAATGGTTCTGAACCCAAAACCGATGATGCTTCCCAATCCAATTGAGAAGACGAGCTCGAAAACCGGACCCTCAAGGATGTTGCGCATCGTCATTGGCAACCCTTGATCAACGCCTACCGCATACGATAAAACCACGCCAAAGACGATGATGGCGAAAGCGTCTTCAAGTCCATGCAAGGGTACCAGGGTGTCGGTAAGGTCACCTTTGGTTTTATAGCGTTTTGTCAAGAAAAGAATCGGACCCGGTTCGGTGGCGATGGCGATAGAACCTAGTATCAAGGCAATATGAAGCGGCATGCCAAAAATCCATAACCCTATCGACGTGAGGATGAACGCGCCAACCGCTTGTACCATGGTAACAACGATCACTTCGTTGCGTCTTGCCCACAGCCGCTTGAAATCGAGCTCAAGGCCAATACTGAATGCAATAAAGCCTAGTGCAAACTTGGTGATAAACAAGAATGTGTCGAGCAAACCATCGCTATACAACCACAACAACACAAACCCAAACAGAATGCCTACCAACAAGTAACCGGAGACACTGGGAAGTTTGAGCCGTTCAGCGTAACGACCAATGAAAAGGCCGACCAAAATCATCAACGATAACACGAGAAGCAAGTCGCATGTTGGACAAGCGGCAAGCAATTCCATTTTAGCACCTCGTATCTGTATTACAACATACACCATTAAAATAACACCTACTCTATATAAAAGCAACTTGATTTTTCCGTGACGATGGCACGCACTCGTGATAGAATAGACACGGTGTTATCTTGCAACGAAGGAGCTTTGCCATGGACATTCCCAGCATCGGTGTGCGTGAGATGGTGACTTTTCTCTACCAAAGTGGCGACTTAGAAAGCGCAAGCGGCAGACGCCGCATGCAGCTACTAGGTCAGCGTATTCACCAGGAACACCAACTCACCTACGGTCCCGACGACGAAAGCGAAGTCGCCATTGCGACGACCTTTTCTCGTGGTGATGGGCACGTGCGATTAAACGGACGCATCGATGGGGTGTTGCACCGCGCTGAAACCATCACAGTGGAAGAGATTAAAAGCACCCAGACGCCGATTAATCTCATCGATGCGTCGACGTTTCCAGCCCACATGATGCAAGCGAAAGCTTACGCAGCGATGCTTGCGGTCAATCGCGGCCTCGAGGTGGTCGGCGTATGGTTGACCTACATGCATGTTGACACACGCGAGACGATGACGATGAAACGACAGTACAAAAAACAAGAGCTCATTAATCATGTTGAAGCGATGCTGGACCAGTACTTTACGTGGTTTGAACAATACAACACACACCTTGAAAACAAGATGAAGACACTAAAAGGATTGGCGTTTCCTCATGACGACATGCGTGAGGGCCAGACACACCTTATTGGCGCGGTGCGGCGCGCGATGATTGAAAGCGATACGCTTTACGCGGTGGCACCTACCGGGGTTGGAAAAACAGCCGCTTCGCTGCATGGGGCGCTTTCCACGTTGGCGCATCCCGACGAAAAAATCTTTTACCTCAGCGCGAAAAACGCCGGGAAAACCATCGCCGTTGACACCATGGAGCGCTATAAAGCACGAGGACTTGTGATTAAGGCCATCACGTTGAACTCGAAAGAAAACATGTGCCTTATGGACGAGGTTGATTGCGATCCAGACCTATGTCCATACGCCAAAGGCTTCTATGATCGCTTGCGCCCGGCGCTTGAGGATTTGTTTGTGCATGACGATGTATACGACGCGACGTTACTAAAACAATACGGGGAGCTGCACCGCATTTGCCCACACGAACTTGCTTTAAACGTGGCTGAACTATCGGATGTCGTCATCGCCGATTACAACTATGTCTTCGATCCTCGGATACGACTATTGCGGTTCTTTGAGGAGGGCTCGGTACGACCGAAACTCTTGGTCGATGAGGCGCATAACCTGGTTGATCGATCGCGCCAGATGTATTCGGCCTCGTTATCGTTGCGTGCAATCGAAGCCTTTCAGACGGTGATTACCTCACTCTCTCAACGAGAGAAGACGGCCGTGAACGAGGTGCTTTCGGCCGTGAATGACACCCTTCAAACCGCTGGGAAGCACAGTTTTCATGTCACTGAACGCCCCGATATCGGCCTCGTTGAAGCGCTTGAGAATGCGTGTGAGACCCTCGGTGCATGGCTTGACAGCCACAAACGCCATGGGCTTCGAAAGCCCGTGCGTGAGACGTATTTTGAGTGGTTAGCTTTTCTTCGAATTCATGAGTACGTCGATGAAGCATTCTGTTTTACGATTGAGCGTGGTGAAGGCGACAACGTCTTGTCGATTCTATGCTTGGACGCGTCTGGACCTGTCTCACAAACGTTTTTAGAAAGCGCTGGGAATGTGTTGTTTTCAGCGACCTTAAAGCCAATCGATTACTTTCGTCGCTTATTGACACGAGGCGTGGGCGAATCCTTCGTCGTGCCAAGCCCGTTTGATCCGCGGAACCTTGGAATGTGGATGGATGTCTCGACATCGGTAAAATACAAAGACCGCTCCGCAAGCATTCCGAGGATCGTCGATTCCATCTATGCTCTGCTTGAAGGAAAACGAGGCAACTACATTGTCTTTTTTCCGTCCTATGCGTTTATGCAAACGGTGATGAAGGCTTTTGATGCGAAAGGATACGAGGTCTTGCGTGAAACGCCCGGCACGAGTTTGCAGGAGAAGCAGTCTTTAACGGCGCAGTTTTTGGCCCCGTGTGCCAACTCAAAAGTGCTCTTTTCGGTGCTTGGAGGGAGTTATGCCGAAGGCGTTGATTTTCCCGGCGAGGCATTGGTGGGTGTGTTTGTGGTTGGCGTGGGGTTGCCGCAGGTTAACCCTAAACAAGAGTTGTTGCGGGCGTATTTCACCGGGAAGGGACTGGATGGGTTCCATTACGCCTACACATTCCCAGGCATGAACAAGGTGGTGCAAGCCGTGGGTCGAGTGATACGGTCGGCCGACGATGCCGGTGTCGCGTTGCTGATGGACACCCGCTATGATACCGATGTGTATCGAGCCTTGTTTCCAGATCACTGGCGGTATGAGTACTTGGAAGAAAACGATTATCCATTTGAGCGATTTCAAGCCTTTTGGCGAAACCGCATGACATAGCGAGGAGATTTGCCATGAAACAAGCGAAAGTGCATCTAGCGAGCGTGGCCTTTGCGACGATATTCGGATTTACGTTCATGTTTTCAAAAATCGCGTTAGACTACGTGATGCCGATAGGGCTCATCGCCTACCGATTTTTGGTTGCGATTGTCGTTTTTGAGTTGCTGCGGCGGCTTCATGTGGTGAAGATAACCTTTAGCCTCGAACGATTCAAGGCTGTTTTTTGGGTTGCGCTCTTTCAGCCGGTGATGTACTTTTTGTTTGAAATCAACGGGTTGGCACGCGTGCCAAGTGGAGAAGCCGGCATGATGATTGCGCTCATCCCTGTCATCGCAACGGTGCTTAGCGCATTTATCTTAAAAGAAAAGCCGCGGCTGCTGCAGGTGTTCTTTATTGTGCTGAGCGTCTCAGGCATCGTTTTTATTCAAGCGTCTCACGTGGCTGGTGGTGTTGATTTTGATGCGTTTGGCTACGCATTGATGTTCGGTGCGGTCGTCGCGGCGGCGCTCTTTAACATCGCTTCAAGAAGCGCTTCACGCAACATGAAAGCGCATGAGATTACCTACTACATGATGCTTTTTGGCGCGGTCGTCTTCAACGTTTTGTATGTGCTGATGCTGATGATTCAGGGTCGCGTTGGCGACTACGTTGTTAACTTAAGCCAGCCAGAACTCGTTCTTCCTGTGCTATACCTTGGTATCCTTGCATCAATCCTCGCTTTTTTCCTCGTCAATTTCGCTTTGTCGCGGCTCGAAGTGCATGTGTCGAGTGTGTATGCGAACTTGGCGACGGTGACCGCGGTGGTGGCGGGTGCGGTGTTCTTGCGTGAAACGCTGTATTATTATCACTTCATCGGTGGTGCGATGATTATTGTCGGTGTGTATGGCACGGCACGGCTGAACCGAGGAACTCGGCGTTTTAAACAACGCGAACCGCTAAAAGAAGATTATCGCACATAACCCTTGGGGCTTTTGATCAAGGGTTTTTTAAAGTTCGTTAAGGGTAATTTTATAGCCTATTTTCACGAGTGCTTGAGCGCGTCTGTGGTTTTTTTAATGGGTGGGGAAATTTCCTTGTCTTATCGTTCGGGAAACGCCGTCATTGTGTGCTATAATATAAAAAACGCGGGCGCGCATGAGCTTCCGCCTTACTTTCATGGAAAGCGGTGATGCATTATGAACGAAACGACGGCTCCGGTGCATGTCAACACACTCCCGGTGAAAAAACTCTGGCTATGGACAGGGTTTCTTGGGGTCTTGTTGGCGGCATCCGCGGTCATTTTCGGTCCTTATGTGCTATTTATTGCGCTGACATCCTATTTGGTCGCCTTTGTGATTGAATGGGCTTTTGCCAAAGGACTGGACACAAAAATTGATGAGGCGTGGATGATCACACCGATGATTATTGCGCTGATGCTACCACCGATTGTTCCGCTCTGGATTGCCGGTGTTGCAACCGGATTTGGTGTCTTTTTCGGGAAAGCGATTTTTGGTGGAAACGGTCGAACTGTTTTTAATCCGGCGTTGGTCGGTCTGCTGTTTGTATTGATTTCGTTTCCCACTCAAATGAACACGCAGTGGTTTGAGCCGAAAGACCACGGACTGTTGATGCCTTCGATAGACAACATCGGCCATCCTGATTTCGATGTTGAAAATGATGCCGTCAGTTCACCAGCAGTAATCCAGCTCATTGGCGACGAGGATTTCGACTACACGCTTACCGATATGCTCTTTGGGCGAACCGCCGGTGCCGTTGGTGAGACGTTTATGCTTGGAATCATCGTTCTCGGTGTTGGCTTGATGCTGCTTAAAGTCTTTGATTGGCGCATTCCCGTTGCGCTATTGGGGACGATGTTGACGCTGACAGCATTCCTGCGCTTGGTCGGGGGCGACTATCCAAATCCGTTTACGTCATTGCTTGTTGGAAGCGTCATGTTCGCGGCCTTATTCGTTGCGACCGATCCCGTCACTTCCCCTGTAAAGCCATGGGGAAAGGTCGTGTTCGGCGTGGGTGCTGGTGTGATAATCTTCTTAATTCGTTATGAAGCCGCGGCCGTTGACGGTGTGGTGTTTGGCTTGATTATCATGAACGCCATCACCCCGCTTATTGATCGTTGGCTTACCAGGGAAAATGACGACGAGTCATCCGAAGCAAAGGAGGCGGCATGATGCATCCCCATCTGAGAATGATATCATTTATGGTCATCATGGGTCTTATCGTGTCTGGGTTCCTTGTTGGCATGGACGTGCTGACCCGTGACCGCATTGAACGAAATCGTGCCTTTCGCTTACAATCGGCAGTGTTAACTGCAAACGGGCATAGCTTTACCCTTGGGAACTTTGCCGATGTGTTCGAAGAAAACATTGATACCATTGAAACCGATGAGATCACGTTTTACGTGGATCAGGCCAGTGGAAACATATCCTTCCTTGTTGAAGGTGGTGGGGTGTGGGGACCTATCTCTGCGGTCATGACCCTTGAACCTGATTTTCGTACCATTGTTGCCGTGCGGGTGCTATCGCAAGAAGAGACACCCGGTCTCGGCGGCGTGGTTGCCGAGACCGATTATCTCGCCAAGTATGTCGGCGTTGTCCTTGATGAAGAAGGCGGGATAAACATTACCCATAGCCGCACCGGTGCCGACAACGAGGTTGACGCCATCACGGGTGGCACGCGGACGTCTTATGAGTTTCAAGACATGATTAACGCCACCTACGCCATTGCCAGACAAGCATGGGCTGCCTTAGGAGGGAACGACGAATGATTAAATTCATACGCATGAAATACACTAAATGGTATAACATCATGCGCGACGGAATGTCACGGAATAACCCAATCCTTATCGCCGTGCTCGGCATCTGTTCGGCACTGGCCATTACCAACCGTGTCGACAACGCCATCGCGATGGGCATTGGTGTGACCTTTGTCATCATCGCCAGTTCAGCGACAGTCTCTTTGATTCGTCAGTTTATTCCTGGACGTGTCCGCATGGTGACATACATGGTCATTATCTCCACCTTTGTTATCGCGGTGCAGATGTTCATGGAAGGCTTTTTGCCCGATATCGCCGAAGAACTCGGCCCCTACGTTGGGTTGATTATCACCAACTGCATCGTCATGGGTCGTGCCGAAGCGTTTGCGTCTAAAAATCCTGTCAAGTACACGGTCATCGACGGCCTCGCAAATGGACTTGGATACATGTTTGTGCTTGTGTCGATCGCGGTGGTGCGTGAAGCGCTAGCGTTTGGCACCATCTTGGACATGCGCGTCATGCCTTCGACATGGGTTAACTGGACTGTGATGGCCATCGCGCCGGGTGGATTCTTTATCTTAGGGCTTTACATCTGGTTGATGCGCTCGCTGACGAAAAACTATGAAACGCAAGCCTAAATAAAGCGTAGAAAGGGAGACCGACATGATACAAATATTTTTTGAATCAATTCTAGACAACAACATCGCGCTCGCGCTCATCCTCGGGATGTGCCCGCTCATCGCGATTTCAACCAACGTGAAAAACGCAGTCGGCATGGGACTTGCGGTCATCTTTGTCGTCACGCTGACAGGCATCATTAACTACCCGATTTACCTGTTGCTTCAACGCACAGGAACCTCTCAGCTGTCGTTGCTTGTTTTCATCATCACAATCGCCGCAACCGTACAGTTTTTGGAGATGTTTTTGGAGAAGTTTATTCCGGCACTATACAACGCGTTTGGCATATTCTTACCGCTGATTACCGTTAACTGTGCCGTCCTCGGGGTTTCACTCTTTTTCGTCAACCGCGAGTACACCTTCTTAGAAACCGCATCGTTTTCGCTCGGCGCTGGCATTGGCTGGTTTATCGCCATTGTGTTATTGGCGTCGGTGCGTGAAAAAATGGATAAACACAGCGTCATTCCCAAAGGTCTCGCCGGCAAAGGCATCGCCTTTATCGTCCTTGGGATTTTATCGCTTGCGTTTGTCGGATTTGCCGGGTTAACCGGATAAAGGAGGCGACACAATGGACTTAGTTTTTGTGCCCATAATTTTGCTCGGTGTGCTCATTGTCATCGCCGGTCTGTTGATTCTGGCTGATCGCTTGCTTGGTGGGGGCGGTGAACGCACCGTAACCGTGAACGAAAAGAAAGAGCTTGTGGTTCGCGGGGATGATACCTTGCTTAACACCCTTTCCGACAACAAAATTTTCATTCCTTCGGCGTGCGGTGGGAAAGCCACCTGCGGTTTTTGCAAGGTTCGCTTGCTTGAGGGCGGCGGCGACATCAAACCGACAGAAGAACCTTTCTTGTCAAAAGAAGAGCGTGCCCGCAACGTCCGGCTTTCATGCCAAATTAAAGTGCGTGAAAACATGCGGATTGAAATTCCCGAGGGATTGCTTGAAGCCTCTGAGTACCGTGCCAAGGTGACTGCGATAGAAGAGTTAACCTACGACACGAGATTGGTCCGCTTCCAATTAATCGAACCGACCGAGATGGATTTTAAACCTGGACAGTACGCACAAGTCAAGGTTCCCGGACTCGACGTCATACGCGCGTACTCAATCGCATCGAACCCTGCCAATAAAAACGAGGTGGAGTTCATCGTTCGCCTCGTTCCCAAAGGCCTCGCAACAACCTTCGTTCACAAAGCGCTGCTCGTTGGCGATGAGATTATCCTCACGGGTCCTTACGGCGACTTCTACGTGCGTGAAGAAACCGAACGCGAGATGATTTGCATCGCCGGTGGTTCAGGCAAAGCGCCGATTCGTTCCATCCTCTATTACCTGCGCGATAAGAAATCCAAACGGAAAATCACATATTTCTTTGGCGCAAAAACCACCCGCGATCTCTATTACACCGACGAGATGCGCCAGCTCGAAAAAGAGTTTGAAAACTTCACGTACGTGCCGGCCCTCTCCGAACCCGACGAGGATGACGCATGGGATGGTGAGACAGGCCTTATCACGGAGGTTGTCGATCGTCTGACCGGCGATCTTTCCAACGCCGAAGGATACCTTTGTGGTTCACCTGGCATGATTAACGCCTGCATCGATGTGCTCAAGGCCCACGACATGCCCGATGAAAACGTCTTCTTTGACAAGTTTGATCTCTAAAGCAAAGGCCGCAACCGCGGCCTTTTTGCTTCGCATATCCTTGCATGTGCACGGGAAATCGAGTACAATAAACCTAATATTCATATAGGTTCGACAATAAGGGTTGAACGTCTCTACCACGGCGCCGCAAACGCCTAGACTATGAATCGTTTTTAACGCATTCATATGCCCGAGACGTTCGCAAGAACGTTTTTTTCATAAGGAGGACACGATGAAACCTGATAAAGTGCTCGTGGTTGATTTTGGTGGTCAAACGACCCGCCTAATTGCCAAAACCATCCGCGCGCTAAATGTCTACAGCGACATTGTCGCACACGACGACATTCCGAGCGCGTCTGATGATATTAAAGCCGTCATCTTGAGCGGCGGGCCGAAAAGCGTGACCGCGCCCGACGCCATTCGTCTTGATCCGGCGTGGGTCGAACTCGGTGTGCCTGTGTTGGCGATCTGTTATGGCATGCAGGCAGCGATGCAAGCCTTTGGCGGCCGTGTTGAAAAAGACCCGGAAGGTCGGGAGTTCGGCAAAGCGACAATGCGCATTCATCATAAGGACGCGCTATTCGAGGGATTGGCAAAGGAAGAAACTGTGTGGATGAGCCACACCGACAGCGTCGTGGCCTTGCCGGAAGACTTTATCACTCTCGCCACGTCAAACCGTGTGCTCGCCGCCGTTCGACATCAAACGAAGCCGATTTATGGTGTGCAGTTTCATCCCGAGGTTCAACACACGCTAAACGGCAAACGGATGCTAGAGAACTTTATTCGTGTCATTGCCGAGGCAAAAGCAACCTGGAAGATTGAGAGGATTGCCGATAACCTTGTCGAAGACATTCGGAAAGCGGTTGGAAAAAAACGCGTGCTGCTTGGCCTTTCTGGCGGTGTCGATTCCGGTGTGAGCGCCGTGTTGATTGACCGTGCGATTGGGAAAAACCTCACATGCGTGTTTGTCGATCACGGGTTGCTGCGTGAAGGCGAAGCGGAGGACGTGTTGAAGCGCTATCGCTCGCAATATGGATTGAATGTCGTTTTTGTGGACGCCAAAGACCGCTTTTTTGATGCCCTCAGCGGTCTCCGTGATCCCGAGGCGAAGCGCAAGGCCATTGGTAAAACGTTTATCGATGTGTTCACCGATGTTGCGACGCAACAAGGCCCGTTTGATTATCTCGCCCAAGGCACGCTCTACACCGACGTGATCGAGTCGGGTGCTGGCGTCGGCGCGACCATCAAGAGCCACCACAACGTCGGTGGCTTGCCCGAAAAACTCGGGTTTGACTTGCTTGAGCCGCTTCGAAGTTTATTTAAAGATGAGGTACGTGAGCTTGCGCGGGCGCTTGGCATGCGCGAAAGCGACCTTGCGCGACAACCTTTTCCTGGCCCCGGCCTTGCGGTGCGCATGCTCGGTGAGGTCACGGAGGAAAAACTTGCCATTGCCAAAGCCAGCGACGCGATTTTACGGCAGGTTTTTGACGAAACCGGCACCGTTAACGATGTTTGGCAATTTTTCACGGTGCTTACCGACGCCCGTAGCGTCGGTGTGATGGGCGATGAACGAACCTATGGGTACGTGGTCGCGGTGCGTGCCGTGACCTCGAGCGATGGCATGACCGCGGACTGGGCGCGAGTGCCCCATGCCGTGTTAGAACGCGTGGCCTCAACCATTGTGAACCGCGTGGAAGGCGTAAGCCGCGTCGTCTACGACATCACCTCAAAACCCCCGGGAACCATTGAGTGGGAATAAGGAGCGATACCATGAAAAACACAATCCGTGAAGCATTGACGTTTGACGATGTGCTCTTGACGCCGGCGCATTCCGATGTTTTACCGAAAGAAGTGGACCTCTCAACGTCCCTTACCGAATCCATTCGGCTGGCGATTCCGATTTTATCAAGCGCGATGGACACGGTGACGGAAACGCCCATGGCGATTGCGATGGCGCGCCTTGGTGGGTTGGGATTCATCCACAAAAACATGTCCATAGATGAACAAGCCGCCGCCGTCAAACGCGTGAAGTTAAGCGAGGCCGGCATGATCAAAGAACCTGTGACGCTCCAAAAGCACCAAACCCTCGCCGATGCTGAGCGCTTGATGGCCTACTACAAAATTTCAGGGTTCCCCGTGGTAAAAGAAGATGGAACCTTAATCGGTATTCTCACGAACCGCGACGTGCGTTATCAAGATAACCTTGACGTGACCGTTGGCGAGGTGATGACGCAAGCCGATTCGCTGGTGGTCGCGAAAGAAGGTGTCACGCTCGATGAAGCGAAAACACGATTAATGCAAAACCGCATCGAAAAGCTGCCGATTGTCGATGACGCGTTTAAGTTAAAAGGGTTGGTGACGATCAAGGACATTGAAAAAACCAAAGCTTATCCAAACGCGACCAAGGATAAAGACGGGCGTTTACGTTGTGGCGCCGCCGTCGGCGTATCGGAGGACACCGATGCCCGTGTTAAGGCGCTCATCGCCGCTGGCGTTGATGCCATCGCCATCGATTCAGCCCACGGACATTCTGATGGCGTGATTGAAACGGTGCGCCGCATCAAAACTCAGCATCCCACCTTGCCGATTATCGCCGGCAATGTCGTCACAGCCGACGCCGCACGCGCTTTGAAAGAAGCCGGCGCCGATGCCATTAAGGTTGGCGTCGGACCAGGATCCATCTGCACAACGCGCGTCATCGCAGGGGTTGGTGTGCCGCAAATTACCGCGGTTATGGATGTTGCTGAAGCAGTAAAAGAGACCCATGTACGCGTGATTGCCGATGGCGGCATCAAGTACAGTGGGGACATCGCCAAAGCGCTGGCGGCCGGCGCCGATGCTGTGATGCTCGGTGGTCTTTTGGCAGGATGTGAAGAAGCGCCTGGTGAGGAGATTCTGTATGATGGCAGACGATATAAGATTTATCAAGGCATGGGATCGCTTTCGGCAATGCGTCGTGGGTCAAGCGACCGTTATTTTCAAAGCGATGCGCCTGAAGCGAAAAAACTTGTGCCCGAGGGCATCGAAGCGCGCGTTCCCTTTAAAGGAAAAGCAGAAGACGTTGTTTATCAGTTGGTTGGCGGTGTACGCTCTGGCATGGGTTATTGCGGAGCGCGGACCATCGAGGACATGAAGCGTGCTCGCTTCGTTAAAATTAGTGCCGCCGGGCAGATAGAATCGCATCCTCACTCGGTTGAGTTAACGCAAGAGTCACCGAACTACACCGTACCACGACGTAAGAAGTAAACAACCCAAAAAAAAAGAAGCCAAGCCGTGCGGCTTGGCTTTATTCGTTAATCACAAAGGTTAAAATCCGGTACGTCAATGACGGTTTCATCTACATCGCTGTAGGTGATGCGAATGGTCCTTGAAGGGAAGCCTAAACGAATTTCAACAACAAACTCGTCTTCGGTGACACGCATCGTATAGCGTGTGAACGTGCCTTCTGTGCTGGTGACACGACGCATTTCATCAAAGTGATCGTCCAATAGCGTAAAGACGTTTCCGTCACGCTCAAACCACGATGGACGAATTGATGTTGGGATCATTTTTCGCCGCGCCGGTTCTTGTAGGATGGTTAAAATGTCGTTACGAGTAAGGCCTCTGTCATTTTCATCAAAACACGTCTTATCATCTCGACGAGCATACATGCGCCAATCCTCACCTTTATCAACCATGTAAAGATGCATGATGCCAACGTAGTATTCGGGGTGATTCACGAAGTCGACAAAGTACGCGATGTCTTCGTTCATATATAACGTGTACGTTTCGGTCACCACACCGCTTCGAATAACTTCGGTGGTGACGGTCATGTTTTCCGCTTCGTGGGCTTTTTCAAGCCATTCCGCGAGAAGTTGTGTTTCTTCTGGCCAATCGGAACGGTTTTCACCGCCGCATG
>SLFZ01000100.1 GCA_007123975.1 Candidatus Izemoplasma sp.
ACAAGCAAAAACGTCTCGATAAGCTGCGCTTCAATGGCGGTCGCACGCACCGTCACAATCGGCTCGCCCGGGAAAATGACGGTGCCTTCTTCGACGGCGTAGACGTCGCCGGTGAAGCGAAAATCTTTTAAAAAGTCCAAGAAGGCATCGTTAAACAGGTTACGCTGGCGTAAGTATTCGATGTCTTCGGCGTCAAACGAGAGGTTTTCGATGTAGTCGATGACCGACTGAAGCCCGGCCATGATGGCGTAGCCGCCGCGGCTTGGGATGGTGCGGAAAAACAAATCAAAATAGACGATGCGGTCTTTGAACCCGTGTTCAAAGTAGCCGTTCGCCATCGTAAACTCATAGAAGTCAATGAGCATGCTTTCGTTGATTTTTACCATGGTTACCCTCGATTCTCTAGATGGATGTGCAAGCCTTCCATGACGTCCAAGGCTTTTTCGTGCAAGCCCGCATCAAAGCTCGCCACGGCGGCGACGTCGACGATGATTTTGGCGTTCGGAAGGGCCGCTTTGGCGATGATGGCGTTGCTGATGACGCAGATGTTGGAAACCAAACCAACGAGTTTAACAACGTCGTAGTTGCCTCGTTTCAGGACATCCGCCAGTTCAATGGATGGGAAGGATGGTTTTTCGAGCACCGTGTCCTCAGGACGCTGCTTCGCTTCAATCGCTGGACGCAGGCGGTGGCCTAAGGTGCCTTTGAGGCAGTGTTTGACAGGAAGGTTTTTGCCTTCTTCGGTGTCGAGGTAATCGTCCTCGTGCGTGTCCATGGTAAAGACGATGTCTCCGCCGTGTTTACGGACGTGGTCGATGGTGTCGGCGATGCGTGCCTCGATGTCGGCGGCGCCGTCGAAGCCTAGTGCGCCATCGACAAAATCGTTTTGGTAGTCCACAACAATCAGGCAAGTTTTCATGCGAATCCCTCCTTATGGGACGTGCACTTTCATTGTACCATAAAATCGCCGAAAACCGCGCCATAAGCCACGCGGTTTCATTGACACCTTTGCCGATATCGGGTACACTTGATTTGAGAAAACGCTACGAATGAGGTGTGTTGATGAAAACGATTCTGAACGACTCAAAAGACCCACGATTTAACCTGGCTTTAGAAGAATATGTCTTAAAACACTTGGGCGGCGACGAAGACTTTGTGTTGCTTTGGCAAAACGAAAACAGCGTCATCATCGGCCGCAACCAAAACACCATTGAGGAGATTAACGCCGCTTACGTCAAAGAACACGACGTCAACGTGGTGCGTCGCATCACCGGCGGCGGGGCGGTGTACCACGACCTTGGCAACCTGAACTTTTCGTTTGTGACCGCCATGAAAGACAACCTAAACGACTACCGCAAGTTCACTGACCCGGTCATTAAAGCCTTAAACAGCCTCGGGGTGCCGGCGGAGTTCGCCGGGCGCAACGACATCGTTGTCGAAGGCAAAAAGATCAGCGGCAACGCGCAAAGCTTCCACAAAAACCGGATGTTGCATCATGGGACGATTTTGTTTGACGCGGATCTGTCGATCATCGCCGACGTGCTCAACGTCAAGCAAGACAAAATCAAGTCCAAAGGCATTAAGTCGGCGCGCGCCCGTGTGACCAACATCAAGCCCTACTTAAAAGAATCGATTACGATGACCGAGTTTAAAGAGCGCTTGCTTAAGTACTTGCTTGATTCGGACGACATTGCAGAGAACGTCTACACACTCACCGATGAGGACATCAAGAAAATCCGTGAACTCCGGGCGATGCGCTATGATACCTGGCAATGGAACTACGGAGAAAGCCCCGCGTTCTCGATCGAAAAAGCCGGGCGTTACCCGGGTGGTAAACTCGAACTGAAGTTTGACGTGCACGAAGGCGTCATCGAAAAACTAAAAGTGTACGGCGACTTCCTTGGCTCGAAAGACATCAGCCCCTTTGAAACAAAACTCATCGGCACGCCGTATGAAGAAGACGCCGTCCGACAAGCCCTAGAAAACGAACCGCTGGATGAGTACTTCTTTAACATCACCTTAGACGACATCATCCACTGCCTCTTCTACTAAAAGAAACGCGCGATTCCGCTTGGAATCGTGCGTTTTTTATGTTCATTTAAGGCTCCGTTATGATGACGTCGCTGTAGGTGAAATGAAGCGTGCCATCGGCGTCTTCGGTCACGAGGTAGGCGCGTTGATAGGTTTGGTGGTGTGTGAAGCTCATGAGGTACTCGTTGGTCGCGGCGTGGTGTTTTTCGGCTCGGTACCGCGTCGCATCGGCGCTGCCGTGAAGTGGTGCGTCGTTGGTGTTTGAGCGAAGGATGCCAAACTCGATGAGGGTGTGATCTTGTGGGACATAGAACTGGCCGACGTATGAATACGCACCAAGTCGAATGTTGACGTTGGGGCTAAGCGTGATGAGGGGCTCGGTGTCGATGGGTTCGCTGCCATACACCGCCGTCAGCGTAAGATCGCGTAAGGCGGTGAATCGGTAGGTTGCGTTGTATGAAACCTTGACGCCGTCTGTTTCCCAGTAAAGAAAATGTTCACCATCCCCTGGCGAATCGGCCTCTAGTTCAACAACGTCGTTGTACAGATAGGTGCCGCCACCGACGCCATGCGTGACGTCGACGGTAAACGTTTCTGTCGAGGCGATAACGTATTGGATGATTAAGATGGTGTGGGCTGTGATGTTTTCGTAGGATGCATTCCATGGCGACGCCTCATCAACGTTGAAGCCTGGTTTATCGGGCAACGCTTCGGGTGGAACGGCGTCGCCTCCTTCATCGACGTACTGGAGGTCAATCGATTCACCGTTTGTGTCCATAAACATCACCGCATACGTTTCAGCGCCATTGAACACCGCGTGAATGCTCATCGGCCCATTGACGATGAAAACATGGTCCACCGGCAAATCGAAACGCACATGGCCATTGACGACCCAAAAAGCGAAGGTGTACTCGTCGGTGTCGGTGATCTGTTGGTTAAACTGAATGCGCGTGCCATAGGCATGAAACCCTTCGTAGACAATGTCGTTGTTGGTATCGTCAAAGGCGGTGATGACGGTGACGGGGTAGGTGAGGCCGTCGGCCATGTCAATGACGGCGGAAACCACCCAATCGGCACGCAACAGGCCTGCGCCTTGTTTGTCGGCTGAATAGCCTAAATCTTCGGCGTGTCCAGTCAAAAACGCGCGCACTTGGCTTGGGGTAAGCGAATCATCAATCCCTAACATCAGGGCGATGACGCCTGCCACAAACGGTGCGGCCATCGAGGTTCCTCCACGAGTCTCATATGCGTTGCCGGGGTAGGTACTCCGGATTGATGTGCCGGGCGCGACCAAGTCAAGCGTTTGGCCGTATGATGAGTAATCGGCGACGGTGTCGTCAGGGTTGATGGCGCCTACGGCGATGACGTGTTCGTACTTGGCCGGGTAGCGCATGGTGTCTTCGCCGCCGTCTTCGCCGGCATTTCCTGAGGATGCGACGATGATGTGGCCTTGTTTGTTCGCTTCGTTAATGGCGTCTTCAAGCGCCGTGGATGGGTGAGACGTCCCAAGGGACATGTTGATGATGTGTATGTCGTTGTCGATGGCCCAGAGGATGCCATCGACCAAATTAGACATCGCACCGGCTCCATTTTCATCCAAGACCACGACCGAATACAGTTCAACTTCCGGTGCGACACCGACCACGCCGACATCGTTGTGCAGTGCGGCGATGATGCCCGCCACATGCGTTCCGTGGCCGTGTGGGTCGACGTCATAGGGATCGTCGTTAAACGTGTTAAATCCGCCGACGACATGCAAGTCTTCGTGCGTGCCGTCAATGCCGGTGTCAAAGACCGCCACCCGCACACCAGCGCCATCGGTCGTCTCCCACGTCTCAAACGGATAGGTTTCGCTTTGGAAAATACGCTCAAGACCCCATGTTGGTGTTTCTGGGTTTTGCGCAAAAGGTGGGCGGGCGACGCTGATGGCGTGGTCTAACTCGATGTATTCGATAAAGTCGTGCTGCATCAACGACAACACGGCAGCCATCGGTAAGCGTGCCGTCGCCGCGTTGATTCTCTCAAACTGTTTGTCGATGGGCACACGGCTGCCTAAGTCGCGTGGGCCGAATCCCTCACGAAACCCGATGATGAAACGATTTTCATCGGCAACATACGCGTGCGTTGACGCACTCGATTCTATCGCAATGAACGGCATAAAAGCTATTGTTGAGGCGATGATGAACAACCATGCTTTTTTTAGTATTGTCACGAATGTTTTCGTCCCTTCAATCATGGTTTGGAAAGATTTTTTATCCCCTTCGCAATGGTTCCTTACCCTATTTTAGCAGTTTTGCATTGCTTTTGGAAGGCTTGCAAGCCATTGATACTGTTTTTAACCGTTGGCAT
This sequence comes from Candidatus Izemoplasma sp., assembly GCA_007123975.1. Classification (GTDB taxonomy): domain Bacteria; phylum Bacillota_I; class Bacilli_A; order Izemoplasmatales; family Izemoplasmataceae; genus SLQR01. The sequence continues at coordinate 4,381 of SLFZ01000100.1, forward strand.
CTTGGTCGATGAATACACTTTTTCAAAGCATGGTTTTAGATGGGACAATTATCGTGCTTTCCAACATGTACATAACCGATGCTTTTCTCAACACTTAATCTGCTCTTTACCCTAACTCAACCAAATAAAAAGGCCTCGTACTTTTCGCGACGAGACCTTTCTGTTTCTATTCTAGCTTTTAGAAAAGATTGTGATGTTTACTCGAGTTCGGGTGCGTCGATGGTGGTGTCGTTAAGGTCAAACACGTCTACCGTGACGTCAACGTCGGTGCCGTCAATTTCAATCACGAGCGTCATGTGCAGCGACACGTCTTCGCCCAGTTCAATGGTTGCGGATTGGAGCACACCGTCAACGCCCTCAAGCAACATCAACACGGCGGCTTCGCCGAACTCAAACCGGTAATCATCACGTAAGACATAGCCGTCATCCGTCACTTCAAACCAACCAGCATCAAAGAGTTCAAAGCTGACCATGGACGCCATGCGTTCGATGGTTCCCCGGTAGGCGTCGTGTTGCTCATCGCCAGCGGTCACGGTGTCGTCGTCTTCGTTGTCAAAAAGTCGGTGATAGACATAGACATCATCGTTGTCATAGATCATCGCCATCTCAAAGTCGCTGATAAGGTCTCCATTGTGGTATTGATCAAAGACAACGTAGCGGTCGTTTCCATCTTTTTGCGATAAATAGTCGAGTGAATACCCGTTCTCATCGTATGTGACGACAATTGTGTACCCTTCGGCATCGCGGATCGCGTCGACCATTTCGTCCAAGGTTTCTGGGTCTCCCGAGCCACATGCACTGACAATCAAAAGCAGTGCTGTGGCGATGGTTAGTTTTATCACGTTTTTCATTGTTATCCCATCCTTTCGTGTACATTTTAACAAACTGTAAAAGAGATTGCAAGTTTGCAAGGCGCAGCAATAAGCCGTTAATCCTCTAGCAAACGGATATTTGATGGAGACATACGTTAGTTCAGCGACTTTCTTTGTTATGCATAATGGTTAAGTCTCAGTGTTTAATGATAGTTCAAGCGCTGTTTACAGTCTAAGTTGATAAACCCTTAGAAAAATGGACTGTATCCCTTGATTTTATTAATTAACGTGCTTAAGGCAGTTTATATCTAAATGCAAAGAAAAAGCCCCATAACGAGCGTTATGGGGCTGAATCTTATAGCATTTGTTGTGTGCAAGTATATCAGGGATTGGTTGCGGTTGTGTAGGTAATTTCAATTGACTCGATGTGCACTTGCACATTTGTCTCATGCACATTGGATATTTTGAAGCTTGTTATGTCTATCCCTGAGTAGGTCACTGTTTTATTTGCGTGACCTGTCAAAACATGAGAGAATCCAGCGTACTCAATAAGTGTGTCACCTGCAGTCGAAGCAAACGTGATTTTAAACTCAACAATGGTGTACTGTGAATCAATTTCAATTTCCAACGCACTCCCATTAGTGTTCCCTTGATAAAGTCTTATTGTACCGTCGTTTGCATTGAGGCCAACATGCAATGGGCTAGGCTGCCTTCTAGTTGATGTGACAGTGAAGTTATTTTCATCCAGTCCCACAAGTTCTGCATTATTGCCATCAGTCATGTTTGTAGTTGTATCGCCTGTATACTCAGCTGTGACTGTTGTGAAAGAACTGACAACCTCGATTTGGAAATCTGCTTCTTGTTCTTCAAGGTTTTCTTCGCCAGACCAAACGAATGCTGTGAGCTGTTGGCTTCCGGTTTCGTCACTTCGGTATGTAAACGTCGCCGTTGATGTGCCTTCTGGCATCACAATCATTGATGGTGAGAACTCACGTACACCAGAAGCGTCGCTTGTAAGCAACAAGGTTGCCTCTTCACTAAGGGTCGTGACGTTGCCGAACTGATCGTACACTGTGATGGTGTAATCATCTGACATCGTTCCAGCAAGGATGTATGTTGGGCCTGAAATCTCAATGTAATCAGCAACGTCGGGTTCGATGGTAACGATTACTTCGTTGGATTCCACACCATCGACGGTTGCGGTAATAGTGTATGTTCCTGCGGTGGTTGTTGATAGTACTCCATCCTCCACAGGTTCAGTCCATGCAATAGCTCCG
>SLFZ01000107.1 GCA_007123975.1 Candidatus Izemoplasma sp.
CCTGCCGCCGCGGTGCTTTTGCCAAGCATCGGCATGTACTTGGCGATGATCACGATGCTGATTGCTGTGTTTGGCGCATTACACGGTGCAATTTTAGCGTTTGCGCGTGTCTATTACGCGATGGCCAAAGACGGCGTCTTCATCGACCGTTTTCAAGCCGTGCATCCGAAACATAAAACGCCAATCTATGCGCTTGCGGGACAAGCGGTCATGGCGTTGGTGTTGCTGGTGTTTGATCTTCATGATTTGATTACGCTCGTTGCCTTTGGTGCGCTCGCGCTCAACAGCCTTGTGCTTTTCAGCGTCTTCATCTTCCGCAAGCGTGAACCGGAACTTCCCCGGCCTTACAAAGTTTGGGGTTATCCTGTGCTGCCGGCCGTGGCGATTGGTGTGACGCTGCTTTTGTTGGTTGCGGTGTTTGTTGAAAGCCCGCGTAATGCCATCATCGGAACGGTTGTCATTGCCTTAGGGGTTCCGGTCTACCACCTTATCAACATAATCAAGAACAAACAAGGCGCATAAAAAAGAGCCCTATGGGCTCAAACATGTTCTTTGTAAGCGGCAGCCATGGTGGCGAGCCGCTTTATTTTTATGGTGCTGTTAAACGCTAGCACATACATGCCAGCGATACTAAGCATGGGAATGACGAGCGACAATCGACCTAAACTTGAATGATGGTAAAGGTACGGCCCCATCGAAAACAAAGCAACGGCAATACTCATGCTAATGGTACGAGTGATGTAGTTGTATAACCCTCGAATTGTATACGCTACATTGCGGAAGAACCACAACGCTATGATTAAACCGATGATAGTACGAAGGTAATCAAAGGTCGAAGCATCATCCTCTATGCGGACATACGTCACAAAAACTGCGCCCATCACAGCGAAAGCAACGGCAATGCGACGCTCAACAACCCAGCGTTTAACGGTTGCCCAAAGCTCTTGCGGTGAACTGTCGGCAAAAACCAGAGGATCCGTGTTATCGTAACGCTTGATTCTGGGATTTAACATACCATAGAGAAACGCCGTCGTACCAAGCCATAATAGTGCAGATAATGCATACCACAGTGGGTTGCTCGAACGCGACACAACAGCCACAATCGCAGGCAAGAAAGCCATGTATCGGAGAAACTCTTCTAAAGGAAACCAACCTCGAGCGATGGTAATGGTCGCTCGAGCGTCAGTTGAGGCGATGAACATGGCCACAAATGCAACAAGATGAATGATAATGATGGGAACATCTAAAAAACGAGGCAGCATATTAACACGAACCAAAGCTAAAAGCAGCAAAAACATAAGGCTAACTCCATGCGTAATAGCACTTAGCTTAAGTGGTTTAGGCATAACAAAAACCTCCTCGTGATGACTCCCCCAACGTACACTTCATAATATTGTAACCCATGCATGCATTCTTGAACATGGCGGATATGTCGTAGTTTTGTGCACTTTCGGCATGAAATATCATGCATTGTCATGTCATAACATGAAAAAACGGCACATTTTATGCCGTTTTTTTACTCGTTTCCAATCGCGAACATGATCTCGACGCTGCATGCCAGTTCATCATCGACGAAAGCTTTTCCGCTGCCTTTGCCGATCGGGCCTTTAATGCGGTCGATGGTGAGTTCGAGTCGCAAGGTGTCGCCCGGCACGACTTTGCGTTTAAAGCGCGCTTTATCGATGCCTGCGAAATAGGCGGTGCGTCCGCGGTACGCTTCTTGTGAAAGAAGGGCGACGGCACCGGCTTGTGCAAGGGCTTCGATAACGAGGACACCGGGCATGACGTGCTCTCCCGGGAAGTGTCCTTGAAAGTGGGCTTCTGAAGCGGTCACGTTTTTAATGGCGACGACGCGCTCTCCAGGCACCATCTCGATGACTTTATCCACCAACAAAAATGGCGCGCGGTGTGGAATGATTTTTTCAATGTCGTTGCTGTTTAACATCCTTACTCCACCTTTCTAAAGGCTAGCGTGGCGTTATGGCCACCGAAGCCAAACGAGTTTGACAAGGCCGCACGTATCGGTTTGGCTTTCCCATGGTTCGGGGTGTAATCAAGGTCGCACTCAGGGTCAGGTGTGGTGTAGTTAATCGTTGGCGGCACAAAACCATCTTGGATTGCCTTGATGGTGAGGAAGGCTTCAATCGCGCCACTTGCGCCAAGAAGATGGCCGGTCATTGACTTGGTCGAACTGATTGATATGTCGTTGGCACGGTCGCCAAACAAGCGTTTGATGGCGAGGGTTTCGACGTGATCATTCAGCGGCGTGGATGTGCCGTGGGCGTTGATGTAATCGATGGTCTCTAGGCCTAATCCACCATCCATGACAGCCATTTCCATGCAGCGTCTGGCGCCTTCGCCTTGCGGGTCAGGGCTGGTGATGTGGGTGGCGTCGCAGGTGGAGCCGTAGCCGACGATTTCGCCGTAGATTTTCGCGCCACGCGCTTGGGCGCTTTCGAGTGGTTCAAGGATAAAGGTCGCTGCGCCTTCGCCCATCACGAATCCCGTACGATTCAAATCAAAGGGAATCGATGCGGTGTTGGGATCGTCGCTGTTGCTTAGGGCTTGCATGACTTTAAATCCACCGAGGCCGAGGTCGGTAATCGCCGCTTCGCTGGCGCCGGTCACGGCCATCTCGAGATACCCGTCGCGCACGGCGCGGAAGGCATCGCCCATGGTGTTGTTGGCGCTGGCGCAGGCGGTAACTTGCGCGGTCGCCATGCCGGTAAAGCCGTATTTGATGGCGATGTTCCCGGCGGATATGTTGATGATGGCGGTCGGGATGAAGAACGGGCTAATGCGATTAAAGCCACGTTCTTTTCCCTTTTGGTGTTCGTTGCCGATGGTTTCGATGCCACCGATGCCGCTGGTATAATAAACTCCGACCTTTCCTTTGTCGATGGTTTCTAAATCGATGCCCGAATCGAGTATCGCTTCGTCGGTAGCCTTTAAGGCCCATGCGGAAAAGCGGTCCATGCGTTTGACTTGTTTTTTTCCGAAGTATTCAAGCATGTCGAAGTTCTTGACTTCGCCAGCAATGCTGACGCCGAGTTCTGAACTGTCAAACAAGGTAATTTTGTCAATGCCGTTTTTGCCGGCCTTAGCCGCTTCCCATGTGGATGCGGCGTCGTTTCCTAGTGGATTGATGGTTCCCATTCCTGTGATGACGACTCTGCGTTTCATCCTATCATTCCTCCGTTCACGCCGATGACTTGTCCGCTGATGTATCCTGCGTTGGGGTGGGCCAAGAAGAGGACCGCATGGGCGACGTCCTCGGCGGTGCCAAGGCGACCGAGCGGAATCTGACTCATGTAAGTCTCGCGGATGCTTTCCGGTAAATCGGCGGTCATGTCTGTTTCTATAAAGCCCGGGGCGATGGCGTTGACCGTGACGTTTTTCTTGCCGAATTCTTTGGCAAGCGATTTGGTCATGCCGATGACGCCGGCTTTTGAGGCGGCGTAGTTTGCCTGCCCGGCGTTGCCGATAAGGCCAACGACGCTCGCCATGGTGATGATGCGTCCGTCGCGACGTTTTAACATGCCGCGGGCGACGTGTTTGATCATGTTGAATGCGCCGCGTAAGTTGACATCGATGACGTCGTTAAACTCTTCGGGTTTCATGCGGATGAAGAGTTGGTCTCGGGTAATGCCTGAGTTGTTAATCAAGATATCGATGGCGCCGAAGGCTTTTTCTGCCTCGCCGACCAGCCCTTCGCAGGCGTCAAAATCGCTGACGTCGGCGGCGATGGCGATGGCGTGTCCGCCGTCTGATTCGATCTGTTTGACGACACCGTCGGCTTCGGCTTGGTTTTTCCGGTAGTTGACGATGACGTTTGCGCCTTCGCGCCCGAAGGCAAGCGCGATGGCTTTACCGATGCCGCGTGAGGCGCCGGTGATAAGCACGGTTTTTCCTTTATATTGCATGGCTTTCCATCTCCTTCATCAACGCGTCAAGGGTTTCGCAGTCTTCCACGTGGAAGGTTCGAACCTCGCGGTTGATTTTCTTGATGAGTTTACTGAGGGTATCGCCCGGACTTAACTCAATGAAGACATCGAATCCGTCGTCAATCATCGTCTCGATCATCGGAGCGAAGCGTACCGACTCAACAATCTGGCGTACCATCAACGGTTTGAGATCGCCCTCATGACGTTTCCCAGTGGTGTTTAGGTAGAGTGGTTTTGATGGTTTTTCAATCGGCACCGGCCGTAAGTAGTCTTGGAAAGGCTGGCAGGCATCTTTCATCAGCGGCGTGTGAAACGCGCCGGCCGTGGCCAGTGGGACTACGCGTCTGATTCCAATGTCTGGGGCACGTTCGATGGCTTTCGCAATCGACTCACGTGACCCACCAAGGACGATCTGTTGGGGGCTGTTGATGTTGGCGATGTGAAGGCCTTCAACGGCGTCAACCAAGGCTTGCGCTTGGGCGATATCGCCGCGTAAGGCAATCATGCCGCCCTCGTTAGCTTTTAAGGCTTGGTCCATAAAGAAGGCGCGGTGAATCAATACGCGCATGCCGGTTTCAAAGCCATACGCACCAACGTCGTAAAACGCGGCATACTCGCCCAAGGATAGTCCGGCGCTGCCTTCACTGACGATGCCGCGTGAAGCGAGTAAATCACGAATAGCCGTCGATAGGGCGTAGATGGCAGGTTGAGCATACGTGGTTTTATCGAGCAAAGCTTGGTCTTCAAACATCGCGCGTAAAAGTGGTTGGCCCATGATCGATTCGGCTTCGTCTAGACGGCTTTTCACGATATCGTAGGTGTCATAAAGGTCTTTTCCCATGCCGGCGACTTGCGCGCCTTGGCCGGCGTGGACAAAGGCGATTTTCATGTGGTGTGCTCCTTCCGTATCATAGCGTGATTAATGCGCCGCCCCAGGTCAATCCAGCGCCAAAGGCAACGGTGATGAAGGTATCGCCTTTTTTCAGGGCGCCTTCTTTAATCGCTTCGTCAATGGCTAAGGGGACGCTTGCGGCTGAGGTGTTGCCGTATCGTTCGATGTTCATGTACATCTTTTCCATCGGATACTTAAGGGTACGGGCCGCTTTATCGATGATGCGGCGGTTGGCTTGATGGGCGACGATGAGGCTTAAATCGTCGAGCACCATGCCGTTTCGCTCAAGCAAGGTGAGAATGGTTTTCGGCAACGCGGTGGTCGCAAACTTAAAGACCTCCGCTCCATTCATGTACAAGAATGGGCGGGGTTGTTCCGGGGTTTTAAAGTTTTCTTTGATGGGATACCCTTGCATCGTCAGGTGTCCTTCGATGTCGCCGTTGGCGTAGGTAACGACGTCTTTGATCATCGGCGTGTCGCTTTGACCGAGGACCATGGCGCCAGCCGCATCGCCAAAGAGGACGCAGGTGTTGCGGTCGGTGTAATCGGTGATCTTCGTCAGCGTTTCGGCACCGACGATAAGCGCGAGGCGGTATGCGCCGCTGCGAATCATTTTATCGGCGACGTTAAGGGCATAAACAAACCCGCTGCACGCAGCGTTAAGGTCAAAAGCGGTAATCGTGTTGAGGCCTAAACGGCGTTGCAGGATTTGGCTGACGCCCGGGAAGGGCATGTCGGGTGTGACGGTGGCGACGATGAATAGATCGATGTCTCCCTTATCAACGCCGGCGTCTTTAATGGCTCGTTCGGCGGCTTGATAGGCGAGGTCTGAGGTGTTTTCATCGACGACGATTTGACGTGATACGATGCCTGTTCGGCTCTGAATCCACTCATCGCTGGTGTCGACAAGTTGTTCGAGTTCCGTGTTGGTGAGGGTACGTTCCGGTGTGTATGACCCGGTGCCTAAGATTTTACTGTAGGTCATTTCACCACCCCTTTCAGATTATCATAGTTAAAGCGTTGGAAGAAACCGATGTTTCGGTATTTGCTGTAGCGTTCGGTTTTAATGTCGTATTGGTTTTTGCCTTGGTAGGAACGAATGTCTCGAAGCAAGACAATGCGCATCGTTTCATAAACCATCTCGGGGTCGTGATGAATGCCACCGAGTGGCTCATGGATGATGCCATCGATGATGTCGAGCTCTTCGAGATCATAGCTTGTAAGTTTCATGACTTCGGCCGCTTCTTTAGAGCGTTTTGCGTCTTTCCAAAGAATGCTGGCGTACCCTTCGGGCGAGAGGATGGAGTAGATGCTGTTTTCTAGCATGTACACCTTGTTTCCCATGCCGATGGCTAGCGCGCCACCAGAGCCGCCTTCGCCGATGACAACGGCGATAATCGGCACACCGAGGTCGCTCATTTCGTAGAGGTTTCGAGCGATTGCTTCGCCTTGCCCGCGGGCTTCTGCGCCAATGCCAGGGTAGGCCCCTGGGGTGTCGATGAGGGTGACGATGGGTCGGTTGAACTTCTCGGCTTGTTTCATGAAGCGAAGGGCTTTTCGGTAGCCTTCCGGATGGGCCATCGCGAAGTTGACTTCAATGTTGTCTTCGGTGCA
>SLFZ01000085.1 GCA_007123975.1 Candidatus Izemoplasma sp.
ACCGGCGACAACACCGAAACATTGTCCAGCACGAGCGCGGTTTCTTTGACATTGGCTTTCTTCTTGTCGAGATCAAAGAGAACTTTCCGCCCAACCATTTTCTCCGCGAGTTGTTCGTTCGTGGTGTCTTTCACCTCGACGGTGTCGATGTGCTTTCCTTTCCGCAGGATGGTGCATCGGTCCGCCACTTGTCGTATCTCTTCGAGTTTGTGGGTAATGAAGACAATCGATTTGCCTTCTTTGGTCATGTTTTTCATGATGCCCATCAACTCTTGAATCTCTTGCGGTGTGAGCGATGCGGTCGGTTCGTCCAAGATAAGTATGTCGGCTTCACGGTAAAGGGTTTTTAAGATTTCTACACGTTGTTGTTGGCCGACGGAGATGTCTTCGATATAGGCCGTGGGGTCCACGTTGAGCTTGTATTTCTTACTCAGATTTTTAATCTTCTCAATGGCATTATCGTAGCGCAAGAATCCCCGGCGTGTGTCTTCGTAACCAAGGATGATGTTTTGTGTGACGGTAAAACGGTCGACCAACTTGAAATGCTGGTGGACCATGCCGATACCAAGGGCGTTGGCGTCGTTTGGGTTTTCAATAGTCACGGTTTCGCCGTTGACCTTAATCGTTCCTTCATCGGCTTTGTACAAGCCAAAAAGGATGCTCATTAAGGTCGACTTCCCGGCCCCGTTTTCTCCAAGCAGGGCATGTATCTCGCCTTTTTTGACTCGCAAGGTAACTTGGTCATTGGCCTTTATGCCAGGAAATTCCTTGGTAATGTCGAGCATTTCTATTGCGTACTCCATGTTTTTCACCCCGCATTAAACGCTATACAAGAAGAGAGAAAAGGTGACCCTTTCCTCTCTTTTGTACGCAGTCGTTTAGTGTGTAATCGTGATTAGCCGCCGACTGTACCGCGTTCGATTGGCAGTTCGCCAAGGCCTTCTTCGGTAAAGAAGTCGAGCAGTTCATCGTAGTTGCTTGGTACAACAATGTCGCCTTCGGCAATCATTTCGAAGATTTCATCGTATGCAGCTTGCACCTCGGTCGGGTTGCGGAAACGCGAGGTTTCCATCGGTAGACCTACGCCGTCGTTCTCGGCGCCAAGTTGCAGAATTTGACCAGCTGGGAAGCGGCCATTGTAATAGTTGTCAAGCACGAGTTGTACGGAAGTCGCAAGCGCCTTCATCGCACTCGTCAACACACGGTCGCTGTTAACAGATTGGTCGACGTCGACGCCGATCATCCATTTGTCAAGGTCTTCTGCAGCGCTCATGACGCTACCACCTGCACCACCGGCAGCGGCGAAGATGATTTCAGTGCCTGCGTTGAACCAACCAGCAGCTTCGGATTCGACAGCCGGTCCAGCGTTAAAGGTTCCGAGATAGGTGTATCGGTTGTCTGGGAAGTTGATGGTGATGCCAAGTTCGTCGGCTGCGTAGTACGCACCGGCGATAAAGCCGATACCGAAACGCACAACTGCCGGGACGGCGATGCCGCCCATGTAGCCGAGATCAGTGAAGCCATCATACACTGCAGCGTATCCTGCAAGGAATCCAGATTCATGCTCGTCGTAGAAGATTGAGACGGTGTTGTGCGCAACAAACACACCTTCTTCTTCATCTTCAGGTACCGCATCAAGCAGGATAAATGTGACATGAGGATGTCTGAGCTGCGCGGTGTATACCGCTTGGCTGAACAAGAATCCCGGGGTCACAATAATCTTTGCACCATCTCTGACAGCGCGATCAATCTCTTCGATGTACGCATCATCCGATACCTCAGAAGGACGATAATAATCGTAGGCAATGCCATGTTCTTCGGCATACTCAACGATTCCTTCCCAAGTGCCTTGGTTGAATGATTCGTCGTCGATGTCACCGTAGTCGGTGATCAACGCGATTTCGACATCAGCAACGCCACCGCAGGCGGCGAGGCTTGCACCAAACAGGAATAATGCAGAGAAAAGCAGAAGCTTTTTCACAATAAATCCTCCTTTTATTTTTTAACCTACCTTCATTGTACCTCTATACGAAAAAGCATGTCAAGGGAAAGTCCGAAAGGATTGCCCTCTCACGATGGATTCTCACCGTGACTGAAGTGACTCAACAAGACTTTTGATACGTGAACACCCTTCAAGAATTTCTTTTTCAGACGTTGCGTAACTCATCCGCATCACATGATCAGCCCCAAAAGCGACGCCCGGCACCACGGCCACGTGCGCGTGTTCTAACCATAACGCGGCGACATCGGTCGCATCGTTAAGCTCCTTGCCTTCGTGGCGTTTGCCAAAGAGGCCTGAGACATCAACCATCAAATAAAACGCGCCTCGAGCATTTGCGCTCTTTATTCCGGGAATCGCATCCATCGCTTCTTTCATCACGCGGCGACGACGCTCAAACGCCTCACGCATTGTGCCGACAGGGGTTTGATCTCCCGTGAGCGCTTCGACGGCGGCGTGTTGGGCGATGGTGTTGGTGTTGGAGGTGGCATGTGACTGCATGTTCGCCATCAACTTGACAAGCGTTTTTGAGGCCGCAGCATAACCGATGCGCCATCCGGTCATCGCGTAGGCTTTGGAAAGGCCGTTGACGACGATGGTGCGCTGATACAGATCGTCTGATATGCTGGCAATAGAGTGGTGTTCTCCCTCGTAAATGAGTTTCTCGTAGATTTCATCGGAGATGACAAAAAGATCATGCTTCGTCGCCACGCGACCGATTGCTTCAAGCGTCTCACGATTGTACACGGCACCGGTGGGGTTGTTGGGTGAGTTGATGATGAGTGCCTTGGTGCGATTGGTCACGGCCGCTTCCACATGCGCGGCCTTCAGAATGTAATCGGTACCGGCGGTATCGACGAACACAGGCGTCGCACCGGCGAGCTTGACGAGCTCTGGATAACTCGTCCAATAGGGCGAGGCGATAATCACCTCGTCGCCCGGCTCACAGATTACCTGTAGGGTGTTGTATAATGATTGTTTCGCACCCGACGATACAATGATTTGGTTGGGCTCATAGGTCAAGCCGTTGTCGGTTTTAAACTTGTCGACGATGGCTTTTTTTAGCTCGGGAATGCCGGGCGTGGCGGTGTAACGAACATGCCCTTGTTTGATGACTTCAATGGCTTTTTGACGGATTGCCTCGGGTGTGGGAAAATCGGGCTCGCCGGATGAATAGTTGATGATTTTGATGCCGGCGGCTTTAAGTTCGTTGGCTTTGGCGTTGATGGCCAGTGTTTTCGATTCTTCAATGGCGAGGTGTTTTTCTGATAAAGGCTTCATGCTTTCCTCCTAATATAGGTTGAAAAAGGCACGCGTGCGTGCCTTTTTGATTATTCCGCAAAAACGTCTTTGAGCACACCAAGTGCCCAGTCGATGGTTGCTTGGTCGACGATGAGCGGGGGTGCGAAGCGGATTGTGTGCACGTGGGTTTCTTTGGCGAGGATGCCCATTTCTTTCATGCGTTCGGTGTACTTGCGAGCTCCACCGGCTTCTTCTTTGAGCTCGACCGCGATGAAGAGGCCTTTTCCGCGAACCTCTTTGAAGATCGGTGCGTTGATTTTTTTGATGCCTTCGAGGAAGTACGCACCGAGTTCGGCTGAACGCTCGGCGAGTTTTTCGTCGATAAGCACATCCATCGACGCCTCACCAACGGCGCAGGCGAGTGGGTTCCCACCGAACGTGCTTCCGTGTGAACCGGGGGTGATGACGTCCATGACGTCTTTGCGTGTCGCGGCGGCGGATACCGGGAAGACACCGCCACCCAACGCTTTCCCGAGAAGAATCATGTCGGGTTTCACGTTTTCATGGTCGCAGGCGAACATTTTTCCGGTGCGGCAGAAACCGGTTTGGATTTCGTCGGCGATGAACAAGACATTGTGCTTGGTGCAGATTTCGCGAACCTTCGTCAGGTACCCCTCGTCGGGAATGATGACGCCGGCTTCGCCTTGGATAGGCTCGACGAGAAATGCGACGGTGTTTGGGGTAATCGCTTTTTCTAAGGCGTCGGTGTCGTTAAAGGGGATGTTCATGAATCCTGGCATAAACGGACCGTAGTCGTCGCGGGCGACAGGATCATTTGAAAAACTGACGATGGTGCTTGTGCGGCCGTGGAAGTTGTTGCGGGCGGTGATGATTTCGGCGTGGTCTTTTTGCACGCCTTTGACGCGGTAGCCCCAACGTCTGGCAATCTTAAGGCCGGTTTCAACGGCTTCGGCGCCGGTGTTCATCGGCAGCGCGACTTCCATGCCGGTGACTTCACAGAGCTTTTTCAAGTATTTTCCAAGGCGGTCGTTGTAAAAGGCTCGTGAGGTCAACGTCAACGATTTCATTTGATCCTCAAGGGCTTTGACGATGCGAGGATGAAGGTGTCCTTGGTTCACCGCTGAATAAGCTGATAAACAGTCGAGGTATTTCTTTCCTTCGGGATCCCAAACCCAGGCGCCTTCGGCCTTGGAGATGACGACGGGAATCGGTTTGTAGTTGCGTGCGCCATATTGCGCTTCGAGTTCCATGCATTGCTTGCTTGATAACATGCGTTTCACCTTTCTCTTTGTGGTTTATGCTGCGTTTACGGTGTCTCGTCGGACGAGGTTACGCCCTCCAAAATCCATTTTAACATGCCATCCACGCCGCAACAACCCAAAAAAGTAATCGCTTACATTATTTCCTAAAAAAAACACGCCTTTTCAGGCGTCATGGGTTTTGATCAGGCGGAATGGCGTGCACGCCGGGCCACCAATTAAGCATCGACTCAAGCAGCGCGTCGGCTTCAAAAAAGCGGTTCATCGCGCGCGGCGAGCCATCATCGTTTCGCGCGCGCATGCCGTATGGATCATTGACCTCGAAGAACAAACCTTCGTCGGTTTCGACATACCCGTGGACAATCATGTAATGCCCTGTAATCTGGACGGTGTAGTGCTTGTTGGTTCGATACCCATCCTCTTCTTGAAGGGGGATATAAGTCATGTTGTTGTTGATGAGCAGCAAATACCCTTCATCCAAAAGGTAGGTGAGGTGTCCGGCGTGTTCAATGTCATACGTGTTGTACGCGATGTCGTACATGTCAAAAGCGCCGACGATATCATTGCCATACCACCAGCCGCCTTCAGGGCGAAACTCGGCTCGAAGTTCTTCAGCAGAACCGTCAAAATCCTCATCGAGCCAGCGGCCGATCATTTCGATCGATGCGGGGCCGCAGTTTACGTGGTAGTGCCTTCCGGTATCGACTTGATCAACGTACCATTCCCATTCATCATGGTCATTTGATACGTAGGTGATGAGCTCACTGCCAAGCCCCCACGCCTCCAGGTTTTCAACCAATACATCGAGTCGTGACAGCTCAGTGGGATCCGGTTCGGTCGGGTCTGGTTCGGTGGTATCCGGTGGTGTTGTGTCGGGTTCCTCGGTATCGGTAGGCGTTGTGGTGGTGCAGCCCAGCAATCCAATAAGCAAGACAACCCATAAAGCAATCTGTTTAACCGTTGACATGATGCTCATTCCTTTCATCGATATTGTACCACATCGAGTCTTTTTCTCAAAGCGATGACCCCTTTAAATACGATAGTATGCCCAAGTATTTAGGGGTGTATGAAAAGCGTACGCATGAAGCAGCGCATCATCCAAGCACCATAAAAAAAATCATCCAACGGAGGATGATCGAAAAGGCATATGGTGACCCGTACGGGATTCGAACCCGTGAATGCCAGCGTGAAAGGCTGGTGAGTTAAGCCGCTTCTCCAACGGGCCATACCTGGCGCCTCAACTAGGACTCGAACCTAGGACCCCTTGATTAACAGTCAAGTGCTCTAACCAACTGAGCTATTGAGGCCGCAAAACCGTGTAATCGGGATGTCAATTGTCAAATAAAACAAAAGAAAGAAGCCTGGCAACGTCCTACTCTCGCACAATGTACTACCATCAGCGCTGAAGTGCTTAACTTCTGTGTTCGGAATGGGAACAGGTGTGACCACTTCGCCATTGTCACCAGGCTATTCTTTCAAAACTGGATAATACTGTATTTGGTGTGAAAAGTTAAGTCCTCGATCGATTAGTACCGGTCAGCTTCGCGTGTCGCCACGCTTCCACATCCGGCCTATCTACCTCGTAGTCTACAAGGGATCTTACTCATAAATGATGGGGAATCTCATCTCGGAGGGGGCTTCACGCTTAGATGCTTTCAGCGTTTATCCCTTCCACACGTAGCTACCCAGCTATGGGCCTGGCAGCCCAACTGGTGCACCAGTGGTGTGTCCGATCCGGTCCTCTCGTACTAGGATCAGCTCTCCTCAAATTCCCAACGCCCACGACGGATAGGGACCGAACTGTCTCACGACGTTCTGAACCCAGCTCGCGTACCACTTTAATGGGCGAACAGCCCAACCCTTGGAACA
>SLFZ01000033.1 GCA_007123975.1 Candidatus Izemoplasma sp.
GGCCTCCGTTGACGCCTTTGTGGCCGAAACCAGGCATCCTTAGTTGATTGTCGTTGTCGACGCCGGGTGGGATGTTGACGTTGACCTTCTTCTCTTTGCCCACCGCGCCATCGCCACCGCAGGTTTCGCATTTGCGGGTGACGGTTTTGCCCACCCCGCCGCAACGCGGACAGGTGGTTTGGGTGCGGGTTCGACCAAAGAGGGATTGTTGTTCGACGGTGACCGTGCCGGCGCCTTGGCATTCCGAACAGGTCGCCACGTCGTCTTTGGAATGCGCGCCGCTGCCGTGGCAGCTCGTGCACTCCTCATACACGGTCGTGCGAATCGTTTTCTTGCCGCCGTGGACGGCTTCGTCAAAGTCCACGCGCATGCGTTTGTGAATGTCTTGGCCTTTGCGTGGGGCGTTTTGTTGCTGGCCGCGGCGTCTGGCGCCGCCGCCGAAGAACTCTGAAAAGATGTCGTTGATGTCAAAACCAAAGCCTTCAAAACCACCTTGGCCGCCAAAGCCGCCGGCTTGGCTGGCTTGGTGGCCGAAGCGGTCGTATTGCGCACGCTTGTTGGAGTCGGAAAGCACTTCGTAGGCTTCCCGAACTTCTTTAAACTTGGCCTCGGCGTCGGCTTCTTTGTTGACGTCGGGATGGTACTTTCTCGCCAGTTTACGGTAGGCGCTTTTAATCATTTGGTCGTCGGCGTTCTTATCGACCCCGAGGACGTCGTAATAGTCTCGTTTGCTCATAATTCACCTCGCGTGTAAGCGGATGAAGCAGCCGAGGCTGCTTCATCGTTATTCGTCGTCGACTTCTTCGTAGTCGGCGTCAATGACGTCGTCGTCATCGGACTTTTCTGAACCTTTTCCGTTGACGTTGGGTTCGCTTTGTTGTTCGCTTTGTTGCTTTTGCTCATACACTTTAGCCGACAGCGCTTGGGCGACGGTTTCAAGCTCGTTTTTCTTCGCTTTAATGGCTTCGATGTCGTTGCTTTCAAGGGCTTTTTTGAGGGTTTCGATTTTTTCTTCGGCGTCTTTTTTCTCTTTTTCATCGACGCTGTCGCCGAGGTCTTTGATCGCTTTGTTGGTCATGAAGATCATTTGGTCGGCCTCGTTTTTCAGTTCGGCCTCTTCTTTGAGTTGTTTGTCTTTTTCGGCGTTTTCTTCTGCTTCTTTGACCATTTTTTCGATGTCGTCTTCGCTCAAGCCTTCGCTGCTTTTAATGGTGATTTTTTGGCTCTTGCCGGTGCCGAGGTCTTTGGCGCTGACATTCACGATGCCGTTGGCGTCGATGTCGAAGGTAACTTCGATTTGTGGCACGCCACGCGGTGCCGGTGGGATGTCGGCGAGTTGGAAGCGGCCGAGGGTTTTGTTTTGGTTGGCCATCGGACGTTCACCTTGGAGGACGTGGATGTCCACGGCCGGTTGGTTGTCGGCGGCGGTGGAGAAGGTTTGTGATTTGCTGGTGGGGATGGTCGTGTTGCGTTCAATTAGTTTGGTGAAAACACCGCCAAGCGTTTCAATGCCGAGCGACAGCGGTGTGACATCCAGCAACAAGACGTCTTTGACATCGCCTGAGAGTACGCCGGCTTGGATGGCGGCGCCCATGGCGACGACTTCGTCCGGGTTGATGCCTTTGTTGGGTTCTTTGCCAAGTTCTTCTTTGATCGCGTCAACGACCGCCGGTGTGCGGGTTGAACCGCCCACAAGCAAGACTTGGTGAAGGTCGTTTTTGGTCATTTTGGCGTCTTTAAGCGCACGGCGCACGGGACCCATCGTTTTTTCGACGAGGTCGGCGGTCAGTTCGTTGAACTTGGCGCGCGTCAGGCTCATGTCGAGGTGGACGGGGCCGTCGTTGCTGACGGTGATGTAGGGCAGGCTGATGGTTGTTTTGGTGACGCCTGAGAGGTCTTTCTTCGCTTTTTCAGCGGCGTCTTTGACCCGTTGCATCGCCATTTTATCTTTGCGGAGGTCGACGCCGTTTTCTTTTTTGAACTCGTCGACGAGGTAGTCGATGATGCGCTCGTCGAAATCGTCGCCGCCGAGGCGGTTGTTGCCGGCGGTTGAGATGACTTCGAAGGTGCCTTCTGAAAGCTCCAAGATCGACACGTCGAAGGTGCCGCCACCGAGGTCGTACACGAGGATGGTTTGGTCTTTGTCTTGCTTGTCGATGCCGAAGGCAAGCGCGGCCGCGGTGGGCTCGTTGATGATGCGCTTGACGTCGAGTCCGGCGATTTTACCGGCGTCTTTGGTGGCCTGGCGTTCGGCGTCGTTGAAGTAAGCGGGCACGGTGATGACCGCTTCGGTGACTTCTTGGCCGAGGTAGTTTTCGGCGGTTTTTTTCAGGTTCTGCAAAATCATGGCCGAGACTTCTTGTGGTGTGTAATCGCGGTCGTTGACGTTGATTTTTTCGTTGGTGCCGATTTTGCGTTTGACGCTGCTGACGGTGTTGGGGTTGGTCACGACTTGGCGTTTGGCGACTTCGCCAACTTGGATTTCACCGTCTTTAAAGGCGACGACCGATGGCGTGGTGCGGCCGCCTTCGGGGTTAGGGATAACCTTGGGTTCGCCACCTTCCATGATGGCGACGCAAGAGTTGGTGGTTCCGAGGTCAATTCCAATAATTTTTCCCATGTTCATTCTCTCCTTTGTTATTCACTGACTTTTACCATGGCGGGTCTGAGGACCCGGTCTTTATAGCGGTAACCTTTTTGATACACTTCAATCACAATGTCGCTTTCCATGCCTTCGACCTTTTCTTTGGCAACGGCGTGGTGCTTCGTCGGGTCAAAGGGCTTGTCGATGGCTTCGATTGGCTCGAGTCCTTCTGACTCAAGGGTTTCTAAGAGGTCGCGGCGGATCATCTCAAAGCCTTTGGCGTGGGGTTTGACGACGCCGTCTTCGCGCTCGCGGTCGAGGCCGAGTTCGAAGTTGTCCAGCGGGGTGATGAGTTTCTTCATCAATTCGGCGGTCGCGTAGATGCGGTCTTTGATGCGTTCTTCTTGCATCCGCCGTTTAAAGTTTTGCAGTTCCGCTTCGTTCCTAAGCAAGCGGTCTTTTAGGCGCTCGACTTCTTCTTTGAGCTGAGTATTCTCTTCCTGCATGCGGGCGACCTCGTCTTTCTTTGTTTTCCTCTTCGACGGTTTCTTCTCTTCTTTGGTGGCTTCTTTCACCTCGGTCACCGCCTCGTCTGTGACGTTTTCTTCGGTGGTGTCCTCGGCGCGTGTTTTTTTCTCGTCTTCCATGGGCGCCCTCCTTTACTTTGTATAGAGTTTCGACATGTGGGCTGCCAAATACTTAAGCAGCGGGATGACTTTGCGGTACTCCATGCGGGTCGGTCCGACCACGGCGATGGTGCCGGTGTCACCGTCTTCGGCGTCGTAGGGAACCATGATGACCGAGCAGTTTTTCATCGCGGTGATCTCGTTTTCCCTGCCGATGCGGACGGTGAGGCCTTTTGAATCGCTGTGGTCAATTAGTTTCAGCACGTCGTTGCGTTCGAAGAAGTTCATCAGTTCACGCACGCGCTCGACGTCGCTGAATTCCGGTTGGTAAAGCATTTTGCTTTGGCCGGTGAGGTAAAACTTGCTTTGGGTGAAGCGGGTAAACGCGTCGAGGAAGGCGTCGATGATCTGTTCGTTGTACGCCATCAAATCCTTGATTTGTTGGCGGTTGATTTCGTGATGGATTTTCTCGCTGACGCGCGAAATCGGCACATCGTATAAGATCTCATTAAAGACTTCCATGATGCGTTTGAGTTCATCGGCGTCGGTGCCTTCTGGTAAGGTGATGGTCTTGCTTTCGACGTGCCCGAGGTTGGTCACCACGAGGAGCACACACTGGGTTTGATAGATTGGCACGAGCTCAATCTTCTTCACCCGTGAGTTGCGTGCCGATGGTCCAAGGGCGAGTGTGGTGTAGTTCGTCAGTTGGCTAAGCAGGTTCATCGCCTGTTCAATCGCCTCATCGCGGTTGAGGGAATCGTCTTGAAACAAGTCATCGATGATCGCGAGGTCGATTTCCGGGGTGTCACCGTTCATGTGGATCAAGCGTTCGACGTAGTAATGGTAGCCTTTCTCACTTGGCACCCGACCGCTTGATGAGTGGGTCTTTTCCAAGTACCCATACTCTTCTAAATCGGCCATGTCGTTGCGGATCGTTGCCGGCGAAAAATCGAGTTTTTTCGAAAGCGTCCGGGACCCAACGGGTTCGGCCGATTTGACAAACTCTTCAACGATCAGTTTAAGCACCATTTCTTGGCGTTCAGTCAACACGCGACCACCCCTTTTAGCACTCGTTATTTCCGATTGCTAAAGGTATTATAAACGATATCAGTAGCACTGTCAAGGGATGAGTGCTAAAAACCTTAGACCAAAGAAAATCCGCTTTAGAAAGCGGATTTTGCGACCATGTTGTTTTGTTTTTCATGGACAATCGTGGTGAATGGCCCGTGCCCTGGATAGACGATGGTGTTATCGTTGTACCCTTTTAACAACCGATGCACCGATTGCTCTAGCTGGGCGTGGTCGCCCGTGGGTAAATCGGTTCTTCCAACCGTCTCTCTAAAGAGCGTATCGCCTGAGAAGATGACATCGTCGATGATGTAACTGACGCTGCCTCGTGTGTGCCCGGGGGTGTGGACCACCGTGATCGTCTTTGAGCCAAGTGTAAACGTGCTATCCTCATTGATGGTTTCAATCCGGTGCTTCTCGGCCACCCGAAAACGGTCGGCCATAAACGAGGAAAGGTTCAACGTTGGATCAAAGAGAAAATCGCGTTCGCTCTCGTGAATGTAGATCGGCGCGTCGGTGTCGTGAAGAAGTTTATTAAGCCCACAGATATGATCGTAATGGCCGTGCGTTAAAAGCACGCCGACAATCGATAGGTCATGCTCTTTTAAATACGCAATCATCGCCTCGTAGTTTGACCCCGGGTCGATGACGTAGGCATCTTTACCTTCGCTGATAATGTAACAGTTTTCCGCAAAGTCGTTCACGATCGCTTTAATCATCGTACATCACCCGTGCGTACGCGCCATGTAGCTGCGCGTTTTGTCCGTGTTTGGCTTGCACAAAGCTAATCGGTGCGACAATGCCGGTGTTAAGCGCGGCGTAATGCGCGCGCACCCGCTCCAGCAAAAACGGCCCGGCCTCAGCCACACCGCCACCGAAGACGACGGCGTCGGGGTTGAGCGTGAGCGCGACCATTCGCACCGCTTTGGCAAGCGCCTTGGCCGCCTCGTCGACCGCTTTGGTCGAAAGCGTATCACCACGTTTGGCCGCCTCGACAATCTGTTTAGAACTTTGAATGCGCGTGAGGGTCGTGGGAAACTTTTGGTCTCGTAAGCGGCGTGCGACGTTTTTCAGTCCCGTTGCCGAGGCGATGGTTTCTAGGTGTCCCTTCTGTCCACATCCGCAGGTAAAGTCGTACATGCCGACGTCCATGTGCCCGAATTCACCGGCGACGCCGTGATGCCCACGAACGATGCGTCCCGCTTGCACAATGCCACCACCGATGCCGGTGCCAAGCGCAAAAAACACGACGGTGCCGGTGCTTGTGACGTGAAGCGACTCACCGAGCGCGGCCAGGTTGGCGTCGTTTTCAAGCGCATAAACAATGCTGTTTCCGAGTTCCGCGCGCAACCATCCGATGACGTCGACGTCACGCCACCCGAGGTTCGGCGCGAAGACAAGTCGATCTTCGGCGACCGGACCCGGCACGCCAACCGACACCGCGTGCGGGACTTCGTCCTGGGCGCGAATCGTCGATGCGATGGCTTTCATGACAACGCTCGGCACGGTTTTGTCTTTGATTGTTTCTTTCCATCGACGCATCAAGGTTCCCGTCTCGTCAAACAGACCGTATTTGATTGAGGAACCGCCGATGTCCACGGCGTAGATGTATTTCATGGTCTAAACCAAAAAAGACTTCGCGATGAAGTCTTTTTATTTTTTCTCCTTGTGCATGGTTTGCTTGTTGCAGTTTTTGCAAAACTTTTTGACTTCCATACGGTCCGGATGGTTTTTTTTGTTTTTCTCGTAGTAATAGTTTTCATTACCACACGTCGTGCACTTCAGCACAAACTGGACTCTCATCAGTATTCCTCCTCACAATTTCCCCACTATCATACACAATAACGGCAAAAAAATCAAGACCTCCGAGGCGTTTTCGCTAAAACCGTGTATAATGAAGACGGTGATTCTATGGGCAAACGACACGAAACAAAACCCGTCTCTGTCGGCGGCATCACGATTGGCGGTCAAAACCGCGTCGTGCTGCAGTCGATGACGACGACCAAGACCGAAAA
>SLFZ01000110.1 GCA_007123975.1 Candidatus Izemoplasma sp.
ACATCATGCACGCCTTTAAGATGCCCAAAGAAACGGACGCCGAGAAGAAAAAGCGCGCCAAGGCCATCGAACAAGCGACCCTTCGCGCCATTGAGGTGCCCGAAGGCATCGCCGATGTGGCCTACGAAGCCTTAAAAACGGCCGATTTCATCCGCCAACACGGCAACCAAAACGCCCTTAGCGACGTCGGCGTCGGTGCCTTGATGTTGTATGCGGGCTTAGAAGGCGCCTGCCTCAACATCAAAATTAACCTTCCCGGCCTTTCCGATGAGGAAGTTAAGGTGAAATACCGCACGAAGGTCGATGCGCTTCTCAACGACGCAAAAGCGATGACCAACGACTTGCTTGAGGCGATTCACGAGTCCCTCGCATGAGCCGACCCCGCCGCGATCACGCGTTTGTGACGTTCGTGATTCGCAACGATTCCTTTATCCCCGGGGCGCTTGTTTTTGCCTATGCCCTAAAACGCCAAGGCGTGCGCGCAGACATCGTCTGCCTCGCCGGCGACAAGGTCACACCACGCGGCGTGGCCACCTTGAACATCGTCTTTGACGACGTCCTGGTCATCGACGAACTTTTCGTGCCGCATGACAACCGCCACGAGCGCCAAGATCGTCCGTTTTTGTTCACGCGCTTTCACGCCTTTAGAATGGGTCCCGACGGCGACCTTGGGTGCGCGTACAAAAAGATTGTCTTAGCGGATGCCGATGTGCTTCCGCTTGCGGACTATCAAACGCTGATCAACCAACCGGTCCCAAGCGGCATCCTCAACGAAAAGAAAGCTTACTGCATGGAAAGCCAAGACGGTGCCTACGTCATTCCGCCCTCGGTTGAAATCGATGGCACATGGAATTGGCACGCGCATTACCGTGACATTCCACACGGCGCAAAGATACCCAAGACAATCACCGACCGGGTCAAAGACGACCCAAAGAACATGGGAGTCAACGCCGCGCTTTATGTGCTACGACCCAAGCAAGCGATGTTTGAGGGCATGCTTGAGGATGTGACTAGCGAAGAGACCTTGTCGAAAATCCGCGCCTTTCCGTGGCCGGAGATGCAGTACATTACGATGAAGTATAGCGGCCAGTGGCACAACCTCGACTTGCGGTTTGCGAGCTTTAACGGCTACCCGGACATCGCCGTGCTTAAGGGCATCCACTACGCCGGCCTCAAGCCCTGGCAACTCAACCACCGTTCCATTATGCATTTTGCGAAGAACGAGGACTACAGGCTTTGGTACGCCGTTTTCATGGCAATGGTCGAGCAGTATCCCGACACCACACAGCACCCTAAGGTCCGGCGTACCCATCATGCGGTGAGTGAGATGATTAAAGATCCGGTATACCGCTTCACCAGGCGAGACCTGCCCAACGTGAAACACTTGTTCTAAAGGCGCTTAAGGCGCCTTTTTTCATGCGATTACCTTGACAGACAGAGCAATGTCTGATAGAGTAGTGTTAACTTGCAATGAGGTGAACGCATGAAGAAGGAAACGCTTGGTGAGCTCATCGCCAACGCCGTCAGTCACGGGCTAGGCATCGCCCTCGCGATTAGTGCGACGGCGTTGCTGGTTGTCAGAGCAACCGACACCCTGGACGTTGTCTCCGTCGTGATTTTCGGCATCGCACTCTTGATATTGTACACGGCGAGCACGCTCTACCACGCTTTTCCCGGATCGATGAAGCGCGTCGTCAACGTCTTTCAACGGCTTGATCACAGCGCGATTTACGTGCTGATCGCCGGGACCTACACACCCTTTGTGGTGTTGCTTGCGCCCAACGGAAGCGGCTACGCGTTGCTCGGGGTGTTGTGGGCGACGGCGTTGCTTGGGGTCGTGCTCAAATCGATCTGGATTCGTCGTTTCAAGTGGGTTCATGTGGCCATCTATGTGTTGATGGGATGGAGCGTTGTGTTCATCTGGCCCGATGTGCACGCCGAAATCAGTTCCGTGACGCTGCGTTGGCTCGTGCTTGGCGGAGTCGCCTACACGATGGGTGTTGGCTTTTACGCCTCGCGCTTCCCGTATGCCCACTTGGTTTGGCACATCTTCGTTTTTGCGGGGTCGCTCATGCACGTTATCGCGATATATACTATCCTATAAAAGAAAGTGGTGTGATCCGACATGGAAAAAGTAGCACTGATTACCGATTCAACCGTCTATCTCCCCGATTCCTACCTTAAGAAACACAAAATTCACGTCGTCAGCCTCAACGTCATCGACGGCGAAAAATCGTACAAGGAACTCGAAATCGACAACGACTTCGTGTTCAAACGCCAAGACGAAAAAGCGGGCTTAACCACCTCGCAACCCTCGCCTTCTGAGTTTGTTGATGCCTACAACGCCGCCTTTAAAAAAGGCGCTGAGAAAGTGCTTGTGCTCACCTTGTCAAAAGGGCTGAGCGGAACCTATCAAAGCGCGATTCTCGGACGAAACATGGTCGAAGAAAAAGAAGCCATTCACGTTTTCGACACCAACAACGCCGCCTATGGAAACGAGCTATTGCTTGAGAAGTTGGTGGATTTGTTAGCCGAAGAAAAATCGCTTGACAACGTCATCAAGCGCATGAACCAAGTGATTGAAAACACATACCTATACTTCACGGTCGAAAACCTTTACTCGCTTCAAAAAGGCGGCCGCCTGTCGAAAACGCAAGCCTTCCTCGGCACCGTCTTACGCGTTAAGCCGATCATCGGCATTGACGATGGGAAACTCAAACTGACCCACAAGGAACGCACCCACAAGAAGGTCTACGACTTTTTGCTTAATAAAGTGAAAGAAGACCCGAACTACTCGGACGACAAGCGCTTGAACGTACGAATCATCACCCGTAATTCTGAAGAAAACGCCACCGCCCTCAAAGAGATGGTGGAAGCAGAGTTCAAAAACCCGAAGGTCGCCGTGACCGATTATCTCGGCCCGGTGTTCTCTATCCACGTCGGGAAAAAGGGATTTGGCCTCGCGTGGTTCTTCGAGTAAAATTCACATGCCACAAAGCACCCTTCCCGGGTGCTTTTTTTTGCGCATTGAGAATCGCCCCTTTCCCATGTTTTAGCGACGCTCGTGCTTTGACTTTTGGGCGTTTAGGTGCTATCATAAATCAAACAAAAGCTTGGTGGTGACGGCATGGCATCGGCACGGAAACGACTTCTAACAACCCTCAAAGCCCGCGCGGACGCGTTTTTTCATTCTACCGAATACTTGGTCATCGTCTTCGCCGTGGCGGCGCTTGGGCTCACCTTTAACCAAGAAGTCGTGGCGATTTTCGTGCTGCTTTTCTTGGCGATGGTGAGCTGGATGCTGGTTGAAGACATCCTGCCGAGTTTTGTGTTGGTCGCCGTTATCGGGCTTGTTGGCCTAAGGATACCACGCGAGGGCCTTTACCATTTCGTGCCACTGTACTACGCGCCGATTGCGGTGGTGCCGGCGTTTATCGCCAAACTGTTCATTCACCCGTTTCGTGTTGTGAAAGGACGCTTTTTGTATCCCACCGTCGCCGTGGCAATCGCTGTAAGCGTCGGCGGACTCTTCGTGATTTCGTGGGAAGCGTATGTCGCCGGACCGACGCTTTTCCACACCGCGACGCTCGGCGTTGGCATGGTGATGCTTTACTTTGTGCTTGAACGTTACGTCTCAAGAAGCCCTTCGGTGGGCGATGATTTTGCCCGGATGATGGTTGCGGTTGGCGCAGTGGGTGCGTTTATGCTCGCGCAGTCTTACGTTGCGCGCTTCGACGCGCTTGAAGACTTCACGGTGGGCGCGCACTTTCAGTGGCGCAACAACTTATCGAACATGTTGTTGATGTCGATGCCGTTTGCGTTTTACATGGCGTTAAAAAGCAAGTTCCCAGGCACTTTGATGGTGATTGGGACCTTGCAGTATGTGGCGCTGGTGTACTCATACTCGCGCGGCGGAATTCTCTTTGGCTCGATGATGTTTCCCCTGGTGGTTGCGACGACGTTTTGGTTCGGTAAGCACCTGCGGTTGCACCTTATTGCGGTGCTGAGTTTGTTTGGTGGGTACTTCCTCTATGTGATGAACGTCTGGCTCGAGCCGATTCCAGAGCTTATCGATCGGCTAGAAGCACGAATCAGAGAAGCCACGGACAATCCCGATTACTCGCGCTGGCGATTGATGCGTTACGCCTGGGAAAACTTCCAACAGTACCCGATTTTCGGCACCGGCCTTGGCGCGAGCACGGCCAACCACGGCTACAACCCCGCGACGATGTCGATGTACTGGTACCATTCGACCGTGGCGCAAGTCATCGGATCGATGGGGCTTATCGGCGTGGCTGCCTACGGCTATCAAGAGTGGATTCGCATCAAGACGATGTTCGCTCGCTTTAGCCCGTTTAACGTCTACGTGCTTTTGTCGTTTATCGGCTTTGCGTCGTATTCGCTCGTCAACGTTGGGTACCACGCACCCTTCTTCGTGTCCATTTTCCTGACGATGTTCATTGTGCTTGACCGCGTCAACCAACAAGCGTCTAGCTAACATAAAAAAAGCGAACCGCGCTTGTGCACCTTACGCGGTTCGCTTTTCTTTATGGAATATCTTCCTCAGCGTAGTAGTCGTTTTCGAGGATGTAGTTGTTGACGCGGTGACGGAAGAGAACTTCACCCAACAAGGAACGAATCTCTTGTGAACTGTACGAGCGATCTTTTCCAACGAAGTGTTCGCGGTCGATTTCATAGAAGTATCGGTCGGTTAAGAAACTGACGTTTGAAAAGATGACGGTGTTTTTAACGTTGTCATTGAAGGCGTCGGCTCCTATGAGTTTTTCTGGTTCAATCTCAAGGCCAAACATGTTCGCAAGCGTCGGTAAGACGTCGACGCTGGACATCAGTTTGTCAATGATTTCGAACTCGGTGAGTGTTGGGTGGTAGATGAAGAAGGGGACGTTATGGATGTTCAAGTTGGTTTCAGGGTCTTTGATGTGTGCGAAGTGGTCGTGTGTTTCCATGGCACGGAACGCTTCGTACTCCCAGACGACATCGGCGCTGACTCCATAGGCGTAATGGTCGCCATAGATGATTAACACGGTCGATTCAAGACGGCCTTCTGCCTTGAGTTCATCGATCAAATACCCAATCGCGAGATCGAACTCCCACTGCGCCGCATGGTAATGTTTGATGCTTTCGGGAACGTCGACGCGGCCGATGTCGCTTAAGATGCCGTCGATGAGTGGGAAGTGTTTCTGTGCGAGATCATGACGGCCGTTTTCGTAGGGTAAGTGGCCGGTGACGGTGAGGAAGTATGCAAAGACGTTTTCTTCACTGAACACGTAAGGCAATGCCCGCTGCATCATTTCAAGATCGCTATGCCAGTAGTGTCCGGTGGCGTTGCGTTCTTCGTCGGACGGGATGACCATGCCCAATCGCTCATCGCTGAAATAGGCGTCATAGTTTAGGGCGTTCGGATGAAACGAGGCCCGTGGATAAAAGTGATCGGAGAAGTTGTGGAAGGCGAGGGTTTTGTGGTCTAAGGCGTTAAACAAGTTTGGAAGGCTTTGTGGGAAGGTGTTGTTTAGGTAACGATCCATGCTCAGGTGGATGTTGCGGTTGGGGTAGAAGCCGGTTTGAATCATGAACTCGGTGTCGGCGGTGTTGCGGTAATATAGGGGCGCGTAAAACCGGTTGAAATACCATGATCCATTAAACGAGTCGTCCTCATCGTCACCGACAATCAACCGATACAAGTTCGGCGTCAGTTCAGGGTGGATTGCGTACGTGTCCAACGCTTCAGCCATGATCATGATGACATCCAGATCATGCGTTTCAATGTGCAAGGCATCGGTCATGCGGTTTTGGCTAGGCCCGGGGTGCAGGTCGTGCCAAAGTTTGACATCGGTGTCGTCGATTTCCTCGTTTGAACCGCTGGAAAACCAATGGTATGAGATGTCGACACGTATGTAGGTAATCAAGCCAAACTTATGCATCGTTGCCGTCGGGACAATCGGCTCCCGGTAAAGGTCATGGTCGGAAAAGGCGAAGGGATCGTCGGTTTTGTCATCGGCGATGGTCAACACCGTCACAAACAACAAAAACATCGCCCCAACCACATGCACAAAGGGTTGCTTATACGACGTATAGCGGATGTCGAAGAAGGATAATTTGCCGCGCGCTTCTTGGTGGATCAGGATAATCGTTAACA
>SLFZ01000001.1 GCA_007123975.1 Candidatus Izemoplasma sp.
ACATAGACGAAAATCAGCAGCAACGGCTCGAGTGCTTTCTTCAGTTTTTCAATTTTCAAATCGCTGTCTTCTTCATAGAAATCGGATAAGCTTTGCATCATTTTTGCCAGTTCCCCGGTCTTCTCACCCACCGACATCATCCGGGTGAAGACGATCTCAGATGCGTAGTGGTGTTCAAAGGCGAGGCTCATGAGGTCGCCGCCGTTGACGTTCTTCTGCGCTTGGACCAAGAGTTCGCGGTAGACGTTGTTGTCGATGGTTTCGTAGGTGGTCTTGAGCGTGTCTTGAAGCGGCACGGAGTTGTTCAACATCTGCGCGACCGTGGCGGCGATGCGTGAGAGGTTGTTCATTTTGACGAGGTCGCCAAAGATCGGCATCTTGATGGCAATCACGCTTAACGCGTACCTCAGTTTGTACGATCTTTTCTTTAGAAGAATAAAGCCTAGCACGGCGCCGATGAGTCCCATAATGATGAATAGGATGTTTGAGCGCATGAACGTGCCGATGTTCATAAAGAACACGGTGACGCCGGGGAGGTCTCCACCGAGCGAATCATACATGTCCTCAAACTGCGGGAGCACCCCGACCATTAAGAAGATGGCAACCCCGATCGCAACCACGAGGTACACAACCGGCAGCATCAACGTGCTCTTAATTTGGCTTTTAAGGCGGTATTGCTGTTCGAAGTAATCGCCGGTTTCGGTCAATACTTCGTAGAGGTCGCCGGTGGCTTCGCCGACCTTGACCATGCTGATGAGAAGTTTGGGAAACTCCCGCGGGTATTCTTTCATTGCTTCCGATAAAGACTGACCGCCGTTGACCTCGTAGTATATACCATACATGATCCGACGGACGTTTTTGTTGGTTTGCTGGGTGGCGAGGATTTCGCAGGCTTCGTTGAGTTTGACGCCTGACTTCAGTAGACTCGCCAACTGTTTGACATAGAAAATCAGGTCGCGTTCGCTGACGACGCGGTTCAAGGTGACACGGTTTAAGCGCGCGTACAGGCTGTCTTTCTTGTCAATCTCAATCGCCCTAAGACCGTTTTCAAACAAAAACTGGTCGACGACGGCCTTGGATGGGCCTTCGGCCATGCCGCGAACGATCTTTCCGTCTTTCATGCGCTTGGCTTTGTAGCGGTAGTCGTTTATTTTCATGGCGTCCCCCTACTCCATGTCGAGGCCGAGTTTCAAAATCTCCTCAACCGTGGTGATGCCGTCTTTGACTTTGTCCAAGCCGGCTTCGACGAGCACGCGCGTGCCGTCTTTTTTTGCTTGTTCCAAAATGTCGTATTCTTTTTCGTGGTTTGAGATCATCCGGACGATGGTTTCGTTGACGTCGAGCATCTCAAAGACCGCAACGCGGCCTTTATAGCCTTTGTTGTTGCAGCTGGTGCAGCCGACGGCGCGGCGAACTTTTTTGATCTCCATGCCGTGGCGTTCGAAGATTTCTTTTTCGTTTTCGGTGGGCACTTCGGTTTTCGCGCAGACGTTACAGACGCGGCGCACGAGGCGCTGGGCGACGATGCCTGAAAGGGATGAGGCGACCAAGAACGGGTCGATGCCCATGTCAATCAAGCGGCCGATGGTTTTGACGGCGCTGTTGGTGTGGATGGTTGAGAGAACCAAGTGACCGGTCAAGGCGGCTTTCACCGAGATTTGTGCGGTGTCGACGTCACGAATCTCCCCGATCATGATGATGTTCGGGTCTTGTCGCAAAATCGAACGCAAGGCGGTGACGAAGGTGAAGTCGATGTCGGGGTTGACGTTGACCTGATTCACCCCTTCAAGTTCGATTTCCACGGGGTCTTCAACGGTGATGATGTTGACGTCGGTGCTGTTGAGTTGATCAAGGCACGCATAGAGCGAAGTTGTTTTACCGGACCCGGTGGGTCCGCTGACCAAGACGATGCCGTTGGGACGGCGAATCATCCGCAAGAAGGTCTTGCGGTCTTTTTCGCTGAGGCCTAGGCGGTCAAGCCCTTTGGAGTCACGCGAAAGGTCGAGCACACGCATAACGACCTTTTCACCACGGACGGTCGGCAAGGTTGAAATCCGCAGGTCGACAGGACGCCCTTCGATGACGGTTTTGATTCGGCCGTCTTGAGGGGTGCGCGAATCGGTGATGTCCATGTGGCTCATGACCTTGATGCGGCTGACGAGCTTCGGCAAGATGACTTTTGGAAGTTCGCGTTCGGTCGACAGCACACCGTCAATCCGATAGCGGATTTTAAACTCGATGTCGGTCGGGTCGATGTGAATGTCGGAGGCTTCGGTTTTCACGGCGGTTAAGAGAATCTGGTTTACTAGGCCGATAATCGGTGATTCGGTGGAGTCTTTTTCCGGCTCCTTGGTTAACTCTTCATAAAACTTCTCGTCTTCTTTTTTCTTGCTTTCGACTTCAATGCCGAGCGATTTCAAGGTTTTTGAGAAGCCATAATAGCGGGCGATAGCGGTGTCGATGTCGTTTTTTGTGGCGATGACGGCTTCGACGTTCATCCCGGTTTTCAGGCGCACGTTTTCCAGCGTCGGGAAGTCGAGTGGGTCGTTCGTGGCCACGATTAAACGGCGCCCACTGATGTTGATGGGCATGATTTTCGACCGCGTGACGAAATCTTCATCAAGCAGCTTGAGCACTTGGTCATCAACGTAAATAAGGCCGAGGTTGACGCGCTTGATGCCGAGTGAATCGCTTAAGGCGTCGACGATTTGGCTGTCGGTGCAATGGCCGAAGCGAATCAGCGCTTCACCGATTTTTTCACCGCGTTCGCGGCGCTGCAAGGCCTCATTAATCTGCTCTTCGGTGACGACGCCCTCGCGGACGAGCACGTCACCGAGGCGTTTAGGGGTGCTTTTGGGCATGGTTTCACTTCCCTCTCAGGGTATCAGTCGGCTAAGACAATGGCTTCAATGGGTGAATAAACTTCGTAAATAATAATGGCGTCAAAGAGGACTTCATCAAAGATGTTGGTGATCGTGCGGCGCACGGTCACCACGACGCCATCGACGCCGGGACGGACGTTATCAGGATTGGTGGTGGTTGTGGTGGGGTAATCGAAATAATGGATGGTTGTTTCAACGTCGATGGTGTTGATGAATGGCGCGCCAATAAGGGTAATCGTAAAGGCATTTCCGACGCGTTCAAACTCAAGGGTGAAGGTGCAGTGGGTGTTGTTTTCAAACTGGAAATCGAGGTTGCGCGAGCGTTGCACGTGGACGTTGCGTCCATAAAACGGGTAGGTCGCTATGTCGTACTCCCCGGGCACTTGGTCCATGAACTGATGGTGTCGGTGCACGGTAAAGGGCGTGTGGGGGAAAATATCCATAATCAACGCGCCGATAAAGCTCATTTCGGCCCGGGTGAAGGATGGGTCAAACGAATCGAGCATGCTGAAGCGCATGCCCGGGGTGATGGTGATGCCGTTTGGGAAATGGGTTTCAAGCTTGGTTTCAAGCGCAGCCACATCGAGTGGGTCACCGTGGACCGTCGCTGGCGCTTCAAGGCTTGAGACCATCAACGTTTGGATGAAGTTATCCATCTGATCGGCAGGCACAAAGTCGTTCAGTTGATGGCTAGAAAAGCGCTTGAGGTCGCTTGCGTCACGCAGCACGTTTTCGATCAAGCGCGTGAAATCAAAATCGACTTGTTGGCGGAGCGCGGGGCTCCACTCATCAAGGGCCGCATCGATTTCCGCAAGCAAACCAGGCAACACGGTTTCTGAGTACTCCACGTAGAGTGTGTTCGCCCGGCCATCTCGCAGTTCATCCAAACTGCGTTCAATGTCGAAGAAGATTTCGTCACGATCAAAGGCGTAGCTGTAGCCTTGATAGCTTAGTTCAAAGATTACGAGATCGTCTTCAAGCCAGGTGTTGATGTAATTGCGAAGTTTATCCTCGGCTTCTTGTTCTGTCAAGCCGACGATGGAAATGTTGCCGATGGTCGTGTTCTCCGAGTACCGGCCGATGTTAAAGCCGGTAATCATGAACCAGAACACGAAAATGCTCGCCGCACCGATAAGCACGACGATCCCAGCGTACAAATAGTACCCGAGGTTGCTGTTTTTAAATTGAGATGCCACGAACATCACCCTAGTTCCCTATTTTGTTATATTATACATGATTATGCGCTATTTTGAAACATCAACTAAACGAAAAACATCATGGGTGGTACAAATTGACCCATTCTTTAGTAAAAATGACATGCAGCGCAAGTTCTTTTTGATTTTTACCTGCACGTGGTATAATAAAACTACCTTACATGGTGCGAGGTGTTTTCTTGTGGATAAACGCCAAGGTGGATTTTCGCTGGTTGAACTGTTTGCGGTTATTTTAGTTACGACAGGGGTGCTTGTGCCACTGCTTTTTTCCTTGGTCGGTAACGTCCAAGTCAACCAGCGCATGAACGATAAAAACGCCGCTTCGCTCGTGCAAATCGCCGCCATTGGCGGCTTCAACGCCATGGCCCATCGCGACATCCGCAACCTTGACCTCATGGCCACACAAGGGTTTGTCGAGTTTAACGCCGATTTAAACTGTGACCTGCTTGAAGACCCGGGCGACGCGTTTTATGCCACCAACCGTGAAATCTGTAACCTGGTGTTTGAAACCACCTCGGCAAATGTCACGTTCGACTCGGAACAGTTCAGGGTTTTTGTTTACCCCTACTACTTAACGCAGGCGATGAAAGACCAGCTCCTCGCCTATAGCGACGAGGTCATTCCGCCGGAAGTCAAAGCGGAGATTGCGCAAATTACCGTGGTTGAGACCGTGCCCACGTTCAACATTTCACGCATCACGGTCTACATACGATACGGCGACCGACTTGGTGATTTATTGATTCGAAGCGGGGTGATTAGCTGATGACCATCCTCCGTAATCAAAAGGGGCTTTCGCTCTTTGAAGTGCTTATTTCCATTACCGTTGGTAGCGTCATGATCATGATGCTTTTGAGTTTGCTATCGACCACGTTGCTCACGCGCAACGAACTCGATTACCGCAATGTATTAAGCGAAGAAATGCACCGCATCAACGAAACCTTAAACAACCGATTCCGCAACCTCGGGTTCCGTTCGATTCTCGATGTGTCCCCCGAAGGTGGAGACCATTACGTTTTCATCCTCACCGAGGAGTACGATTTTGTCCAGATTGACGGCGTCAATGAAGTTGAATGGATTTTTGACCAGTACGTCATGCATTTGGATTTACTAGACGGTGCGTTATACTATGGCCCATACGATGAGTTTGATTTTGATGCGGTAACCTTTGATAACCCGACGCTTAGGCGACTCAACCGTGCCGACGTCATTTTCGATCCGCAATCTTCCATCGTGATTGAGTGCCTCGGCACATTTCCTACGCCGCAACTCACAGGCGAGCCCGGCGTGGATGCTGTGAGCGCGACTTGCGCTCGCGCGTACATCCGCCTCAATTTCCACGTTTCGTATGTGATCCGCGATGGTGTGTTGCCGCCACGTCGCATGTATTCAACGTTGATTTTCTAGGCAACGTACATCGTGCGCGTCGTATCATGCACATGCATAATTGTATTGTTTTCCAAATACGTGGTATAATACAACCAAGGAGGTGGCCTTTATGCGCGCTTTGCTTTCCAACACCAAAGGGAGTGTCATGAGCATTGCGATCGTCGTGATCGTCATTTTGTCGTTCTCGATTACCACGGCCACATCCTACAGCATCAACGTCGCTCAGCGCACCAATACGGTCGTTGAGACGCGCTCAGACGACTTGCTTGGGGAATCGCTTTTGCGCCAAGCCATCAACGAGTTTCGGGATTTTCTTAACCAAGTTGGGCCGGCTTCTTTTTTGGAGTTTGATACGACATTCGCCGATGAAGATTTTCGGCAGTACTTAATCGATACTTATTTCTTATATGATGTTCGTGTGCAAGAGGACAACCTCGCCGATAACGCGCGCGTCTACCGCTTTGTCTACCAGCGCACCGATGGCACTCGCATATTCCGTGATTTATACGTCGCGTTGGGTGAGACGGATGATCCGACCGAGTCCATCGATGTTGATGAAGCCATTGATGACACGATTGAATCGATCCTGAACGATCCTGAATCTGTGGACTATTTCCTTGAAGATTCAGGCGACCTGGTGTCAACGATTCATCCCGACG
>SLFZ01000067.1 GCA_007123975.1 Candidatus Izemoplasma sp.
CGACAATCAACTAAGGATGCCTGGTTTCGGCCACAAAGGCGTCAACGGAGGCCCACCGGGCGATCTTTACATCGTCTTTGAAGTTGCAGACAGCGACACCTTCGAACGCCACGGCGACGATTTGGTGATGGAAATGCCGGTCACCATCGCCCAAGCCGCCCTTGGCGATGAACTCGACGTGCCCACGCCGTATGGCAAAGTGAAGTTAAAGCTGCCTGCGGGCACGCAATCGCATAAAACCTTCCGCATGCGCGGCAAGGGCATGCCAAACCTCAGAAGCAAACGCAAAGGCGACCTTCACGTCTTGGTTAAGGTCGTGACACCGACCAACCTGTCGAAAAAACAAACCGACCTCTTTGAGGCACTGAAGAAAACCGATCTGACCAAGGACGAAACCATTTGGCAAAAGTTTAAAAGCAAGTTTAAAGCCTAAAGCCGCGACACGTCGCGGCTTTTTACTCGAAAAATGCACCTCGCATGGTATAATGGTGACGCAGAAAGGAGTGTGACGCCATGCAACGGTATATCCATAACCACCCTATCGGCGAAACCTGCGTGATTAAAGACGTCAACCAGCGGCGTCACATCACCGACATCCGTCAATTGAAAACAGGCGACCACGTCGTCGTGTGCGAACGCGACGGCGCGTGTTTTTGGATGATGATCGCATCCATCCGTGACTGCGAGGTCACGCTAAACCGGGTTCAAGCGCTCCCTCACATCAGACCCGGTACAAACCTGAACCTCGCGCAAGCGCTGATTCGACCGGATCATTTCAATTTGGTTCGTCAAAAGGCCTTTGAACTCGGTGTGGACACCGTGTATCCAATCATCACCGAGCGCACGGTCTCACCCCTTGAACCGCGTTCACATGGCGCCGATGCCTTGCACGAAGCGATATCGCTTAAAGACCTTGACCTCTCCGCGTTTGACGCGGTGCTCGTGGCGCATGAAAACGAACACCAACAAACCCTTTCCGATGCGTTAGCCACAATCGATTCTACGGCACAGATTCTGCTTTTGATCGGCCCGGAAGGCGGGTTCAGCGATGCTGACCTTAAACACCTACCACCCCACGCGACCTACGTGACCTTGGGCGAAAAACTCCTTCGAAGCGAAACCGCGGCGATTTTCGCCGTCTCGATCATCATCCATGAGCGGGCGGTGATGAAGCGATGAACGTGGCTTTTACGACCCTTGGCTGCAAGGTCAATACCTACGAATCTGCGGCGCTTGAAGCGATGTTTCAAGACGCGGGATTTTCCGTGGTCGACGCCAAAGACGTCGCCGACGTCTACATCATCAACACCTGCACCGTCACCAACGCCGCCGACGCGAAAAGCCGCAAGGCGATTCGCCGCGCCGTGCGTCAAAACCCTGAAGCCGTCGTCGGCGTAATCGGCTGTTACAGCCAGCTTGAAAGCGAAGCGGTGGCCGCGATTGAGGGCGTCGACATCATCATGGGCACAAGCGAACGCGGCCGGCTGCTTGACAACGTCAACCGTTTCTTGCGTGAGCGCGAGCCCCTAAAAGAAGTCAAAGACTTTGCGGCGCTTCGCGCCTTTGATCAACTCAACGTCAGCAGCTTCAGCGACAACACCCGTGCCTTCTTAAAAATACAAGACGGCTGTAACCAATACTGCAGCTTTTGCATCATCCCTTACGCGCGTGGCCCGGTTCGTTCACGGCCAATGGATGACGTCCTAGACGAAGCCAAACGGTTAATTTCGGCTGGCTACCAAGAGATTGTCCTCACCGGCATCCACACCGGCGGGTACGGGCAGGACCTTGATGAGACGCGTTTTTACGATTTGCTTAAGGCGATGACGGCCCTTGAAGGACTGGTTCGCTTGCGGATTTCATCGATTGAAATCAATCAATTAAGCGACGACATTCTCGACCTAATCGCCACAAACAAAGTCTTCGCGAGGCACCTTCACATTCCAATCCAAAGCGGGTCAGACGGCGTGTTGCGTCGGATGCGAAGACGCTACAGTGTCTCAGCATTCAGCGACCGCCTCAAGGCGGTGCGCACGCGTTTGCCCGACGTGGCCATCACCACCGACGTCATCGTCGGGTTTCCTGGCGAGACCGAGGACGAATTTTTAGAAACCAAGGCGACGCTTGAACGCCTCGCGTTCTCAGAGTTGCACGTCTTTCCGTACTCAAAGCGCTCCGGCACAAAAGCCGCCGCCTTTTCCAATCACGTGCACGGCACCGTGAAGACGCTTCGGGCAGGCGAGTTGGGTGCGCTCAATGAAATGCTTGCCAAGCGCTTTGCGCAAGCACGCCTTGACGATGTGCACGACGTTTTATTTGAACGCTGCGATGGTTCGATGTGTGAAGGACATACCTCGCATTATTTACGGGTTCGTGTGGAAACGGACAAGCACTTGGAAAACACGGTATGTCGAGTGAAATTAACGAAGCCGGATTATCCGCAAAGTTTAGCCACTTTTGTCGAAAAGTGAAGCCTTACTAAATATTTGGGACGAAAACGCTAAATGCCTTTACAACTTGGCTTATCTCTGGTATTATTGTAGTGGAATTTCTGGAGCGGAAGGAGGGGAACCCCTATGGCCAAAACTGTGGTACGCAACAACGAATCATTAGAAGACGCGTTGAAACGTTTCAAACGCGATGTTTCGCGTTCCGGGACCCTTGCGGAAGCTCGTAAGCGAGAGTATTACGTAAAACCGAGCGTGTCGAAGAAGATTAAGCAACGGCAACACAAAGGTAAAAAATAACCCTTGCAAGCAGGTGAAAACCTGCTTGTTTTTTTGCCGGAGAATTCTCGATTGACTTACGCCTTCAAGCACCGTATAATGGGTAACTAGAAGGAACATTTTGCATAACATCCTTGGAGGTTTTGCCATGAAACGCTTATTCACAATGATGGCGATGGCGTTGCTCGCGTTGACGCTGTCTGCATGCGCAACCCGTGAAGCGCCTGAACACGCTGCGATTGCGTTTAACGCGATTGCCGAAGACCGGAACCTTATCATCAACGTCACCGAAGCGCATTACACCTGTTACACGGTGGTCGGCGTCAGAACGACGAAAGAGTGCCAATACGCCGTGCGTTACCGTGTTGACGAGTCGATTCCTATTTGGGACCGTGACCTCTTCTCAGTCGTCATCATTACCTACAGCGGCCCCAACCAATTTACCACGCACGTTGAGCGCATCGACGAAGGCATGATTGAAAACATCTTCAATGACTATGTCGAGATGGTCATTTTGAAAGATTTTGACGACACCTTGGAAAACGGCACCTTGAACCGTCACCAAATCGCCGATGGCATGGAACGCATGCGCGAACTCGACGAAGACTAACCCATTGAACACGATAATAAACGGTGAAAAAAACCTCACCGTTTATTTCTTTCTTTAGCGCTTATGGTATAATAAACGTAACGAAAATTAAGGGAGACTGATGGATTGAAACTGCGTACGCTTAAGACCACGTTCAACAGCATCCATACGTTCAGCGAGGTGATCGGTGTAAACGATCGCCATTTAAACGTGCTCTCCAGTCTTTTTCACGTCAACATCTACACCAAAGGCGACACCATCGACGTTGAGTGCGAAGACGACGCGCTGCTTGAGCGCATCGAAAACACCTTTGACACCTTGGTGCGGCTGGTTGAATCCAACATTCAAATCAGTGAACGCGACGTCATCTACGTCGCCACCTTGAGCGAATCGATGCCGCAAGCGACGATTCTCGACCATTACTTAACGCGCAAGCAAATCACCAAGACGCTCACCGGTAAGCCGATTTTCGCCAAAACCATCAACCAACAACGCTACCTCGAGGCGATTGAACAAAACGACCTCGTCTTCTCCATCGGCCCCGCCGGAACGGGGAAGACCTACGTCGCCGTGGTGCACGCCATCAGCAAACTAAAAAACGGCGACATCTCAAAAATCATCCTCACCCGTCCCGCCGTCGAGGCCGGCGAGAACCTCGGGTTTTTGCCGGGCGATTTAAAAGAGAAGATCGACCCCTACCTTCGTCCTTTGTATGACGCACTCTATGAAGTCTTAGGCACGAAACAAACCGAAGAACTCATCGAACGCGGCACGATTGAAATTGCGCCGCTTGCCTACATGCGTGGGCGGACGCTTGAAAACGCCTTTGTCATCTTGGACGAAGCGCAAAACACGACCAAAGGCCAGATGAAGCTGTTTTTGACGCGGCTAGGTTTCCGCTCAAAAATGGTCGTCACCGGCGATTTGACACAGATCGATTTGCCGCCGCGGGCGATCAGCGGGTTGATTCATGCGACACAGCTTTTAAAGAACGTGTCCGGCATTGACGTGATACGCTTCGAACGCATCGACGTCATCCGCCATCCGCTAATTCAAAAGATCCTGGAGCGATACGACGATGAACATTTATAATGAAGCGACAACTGAAAATTACCGTCCGCTCCTCACCAAGGTGCTAAAAAAAGCCTACGCCACGACCAACACACCGACATCGCGCGTCATCACCGTGGTGCTTGTCACCGATGAGAAGATTAGAAGCCTCAACAAATCCTTTCGTGATAAAGACGAAACCACGGACGTGTTGACATTCCCAAGCGACGCAGACGATGAACTCGGCGATGTCGTCATCGCCCTGTACACGGCGATGGCGCAATCCAGAGAACACGGCCATACGCTTAAGCGCGAACTCGCGTTTCTATGCGTGCACGGATTTCTGCATGCGCTTGGCTATGATCATGACACTGAAGAAAACGAACGCGAGATGTTCGAAATGCAATCGAAGATATTAGACGCGCTAAAGATTTTCCGCTAGGAGGGTTTTGATGGACAAAACCATGCACGACGCCGCCAAAGCGGCCTTGAAAAACGCCTACGTGACGTACTCCAACTTCCCCGTCAGCGCCGCCTTGAAGTTAAAAGACGGCACCATCATCACCGGCGTCAACATCGAAAACGCCTCGTACGGCCTTACCAACTGCGCCGAACGGACGGCCTTGTTTACCGCCTACGCGAGAGGCTATCGCAAAGACGACATTGACTCGATTTTGGTCACCACCAAACAAAACCATCTTGTGAGCCCTTGCGGCGCATGTCGTCAGGTCATGCGTGAGCTCATGCCTGAAGACGCGCTCGTGACGATGGTCGACGCATCGGGCAACCACAAAATCGTCAAAAACGCCGAGCTCTTGCCGCTTGGGTTCACCAAGGACGACCTTTAATGCATAAGAGCGGATTCATCACCATCATCGGAAAGCCCAACGTCGGGAAAAGCACCCTGCTCAACCGCATCGTCGGTGAGAAAGTCGCGATTACGTCGCATAAACCGCAAACCACAAGGCAAACGATTCGCGGCATTTACGACGCCGACGACGCCCAAATCGTCTTTATCGATACGCCCGGCATTCACGACCCGAAGCACACCCTCGGGCGCATCATGACCGACGCGGCGCTCAGCACCCTCGGTGCCGTCGATCTCGTGTTATGGATGGTGAGCGGCTTAGAAAAAATCGATGCCGTCGATGAAAAAATCATCGAACGCTTAAAAGCCCTCTCGACCCCGGTGGTCTTGCTTGTCAACAAAATCGACGCGGCCAAAGACATCGGCCGCTTAGAAACGCTGATTCACGATTATAAACACCGATTTGACTTCAAAGCCGTTTTCGCCGTCTCGGCGAAAACCGGAACGCACACGGATTTGCTGATGGAAGACATCAAAGGCATGTTGGAAGAAGGGCCGAAGTATTACCCGGAAGGGCAAGTAACCGATCACCCGCAATCCTTCCTCATCGCCGAACGCATTCGCGAGAAAATCTTATGGTTAACGCAAGAAGAAGTCCCTCACAGCGTCATGGTCACCATCGAATCGATGGAGCACGACGAGGAAAACCCCAACCTTTACAACATCCACGCCACCATCGTGGTCGAGCGCGATTCCCAAAAGGGCATCATCATCGGCAAGGGTGGCAAGATGATCAAACGCATCGGCACCGAAGCGAGGAAAGACATCTTGTCCTTGCTCGGGGTGAAGATATACCTTGATCTGCATTGCAAAGTCGTAAAAAACTGGCGCAACAAAGAACAATACTTGCGCCACCACGGGTTCCACGATGAGCGATGAATGGATCGACGCCTACGTCCTGCGCACCATCGATTATCAGGACCACGGCAAGCTGCTTTATCTCTACACCGACGCCGGCATCAAAAGCGCCATTGCGCGCGGCGTCAAAAAGATGCAAAGCCCGCTTCGAGCATTCGCGCAGTCGGGTGCGCTGTTGCGCGTCAAACTGTCAAAAGGTGCGTTGCCGACGTTAAAAGAAGCCGAACGAATCGCTCGGCATCCACAGATTGGTGAAGACTTGCTGAAGACGAGCGTCGCCGCGGTCATCCGCGAGCTGATTTACTACAACATCAGCGACGACGATGACCACATCAAGCTGCTTGGCTTTGTGAAAAAGTTTTTGAAAGCCTTAAACGACACGTCTGACCCGAAGCAGCTCTTGATGCTGTTTCAGCTCAAACTGCTTTATTTTCTCGGCTATGGCGTGCGCTTCGATCGCTGCGGGCAATGTGGAAGCACGCGCGAGCTCTTGCTCGATGCGCACACCGGCATGGTGCTTTGCAAGGCACATAGCGACGCCTCGCACACGCTCGATGAAGCCGCGTTTACGCCGCTTCGCACGATGCTGCACGCCGAGATAGAAACCTTTACACCCATCCCGCTTGATGCATCCACGCAAAAACGTTTAGAAGCACTGATTGAAAGCTGGTATGAACACCACCTATCGTCCAAGCCAAAAGCGCTTGCGATCCTTAAAACCCTAGACTGACAGAGGTGACCCTCATGAGCATGGAAAAACTTGTAGCGTACATGAAACAACACGGTTTCGTCTTCCAAGGAAGCGAACTCTATGGCGGCCTTGCCAACACCTGGGACTTTGGTCCTTTAGGCACGGCGCTCAAAAACAACTTGAAAAACCGCTGGTGGCAGCGCTTCGTGCAGGAAAGCCGCACGAACGTCGGCTTGGATTCAAGCATTTTAATGAACCCGGCCATCTGGAAAGCAAGCGGCCACGTCGATGGCTTCAGCGATCCGCTGATTGACTGCAAAGCCTGCAAATCACGGTTTCGCGCCGACCATTTGCTTGAAGGGCACGATGACACCTTGCACGCCGACGGCATGGACATCGCCGCGATGGAAACATACATCGCCGAGCACAAGGTGCCTTGCCCGGAATGCGGCAAGCACGATTTCACGTCGATCCGTCAGTTCAACCTGATGTTTAAAACCAGCCAAGGCGTCGTTGACGACCAAAGCCAAACCATTTACCTGCGCCCGGAAACGGCGCAAGGGATTTTCCTTAATTTCAAAAACGTCCAACGCGCCACCCGGCGTAAACTTCCCTTTGGCATCTGCCAGATCGGCAAGGTGTTCCGCAACGAAATCACGCCCGGCAACTTTATCTTCCGAACCCGTGAATTTGAACAGATGGAACTGGAGTTCTTCTGTAAACCCGGCGAGGAGAAGACCTGGTTTGAACGGTTCGTCAACGAAAGCGAGCGGTTCTTGCTCGACCTTGGCCTTTCCAAGGATAACCTCCGGCTTCGTGAACACGACGCCGATGAACTGTCGCATTATTCCAACGCTACCACCGACATCGATTACCGCTATCCATGGGGCTTTGATGAGTTGTGGGGCATTGCCTCACGCACCGATTTTGACCTAAAAGCCCATCAAACCCATTCCAACGAAAACCTAGAATACCAAGACCCCGTCACCAACGAACGCTACTTGCCCTACGTCATTGAACCGTCGCTTGGGGTTGAGCGGTTGTTCTTGGCGGTGCTTGCCGATGCCTACCGCGAAGAAACGCTCGACGACGGAGAGACCCGCATCAACCTCGCCTTGCACCCGGCGATCGCACCCTACCAAGTCGCCGTTTTCCCATTGATTAAGAAACACCATCGTGAAGAAGCATTACGTCTATACGATAAAATCAGCAAGCACGTCGCCACCGTGTACGACGAAACCGGCGCCATCGGCAAACGCTACCGCCGCCAAGA
This sequence comes from Candidatus Izemoplasma sp., assembly GCA_007123975.1. GTDB lineage: Bacteria > Bacillota_I > Bacilli_A > Izemoplasmatales > Izemoplasmataceae > SLQR01. Next base: position 8,056 of record SLFZ01000067.1, read on the forward strand.
CGCCATCGGCACGCCGCTTGCGATCACCGTCGACCACGACTCGATGGACGATAACACCTACACCGTTCGCGACCGCGACACCATGGAACAAGTTCGCTTACACGAAGACGACCTCATCGACTACATCTGCGAAAAAACCGCATTCTAAACCACAACGGGGGTTCTTATGGAGGACAAACGCGATCCATTGATCGAGACCATCCTCGACAAGACCGACCTCGTCGAACTCGTCAGCGAGGTCACCAAGCTCGAGAAAAAAGGCAAAAACCACTTCGGTCTTTGCCCTTTTCACCATGAGAAGACCCCGTCATTCTCCGTCAATGAAGAGAAGCGCTTTTACCACTGTTTCTCTTGCAAAGCGAGCGGCAACGCCATCACCTTCGTCAAAGAAACCCAGCACGTGAGCGGTGGTGAAGCCGTCAAAATCCTCGCCGATCGCGCCGGCATTGAGATTGGCGAACGCCGGCAAAGCCCAAACCAAAAATACTACGACATCAACAAAGACGCCGCAACGTTTTACCACGTTGCCCTAACCCATTCCAAAACCGGCGCCGAGGCGCTTGCGTACCTTACCAACCGCGGCATCGACAAGCGCCTAATCGAACACTTCGACGTTGGCTACGCCCCCAAAGGTCCAGACGCGCTTTATCAAGCGCTTAAAAACAAGGATGTGCTTGTCAGCGACATGGTTGACCTCGGTCTGGTGCGCGATGGCGAACGGGTGCGCGATGTCTTCCGTGAGCGCATCATGTTCCCGCTACACGACGACGTCGGCAACGTCGTCGGCTTCTCCGGGCGCATCCACAAAGCGAGCGACCGCACCGCCAAATACATGAACAGCCCTCAAACGCCGGTGTTCGAAAAGAACAAGGTGCTTTACAACCTCCACCGAGCGAAAAAAGCGATCAAAGACGCCGACCGCGTCGTCGTCTTTGAAGGCTTTATGGATGTGCTGGCCGCGGCCAAAGCCGAGGTGCTAGAATCCGTCGGCATCATGGGCACGGCCCTGACCGAGCACCATATTCGTTTACTCAAGGCATTAACCAAGCGCGTCATTCTCTGCTTTGATGGCGACGCGGCAGGCAAAGACGCCACACGCAAGTACCTGCGCGACTTTGAACGGGCCGGCTTCACGGTGTATGTCACCCGCATTCCCGAAGGGCTCGACCCCGATGATGTGACCCAAAAGGAAGGGCCAAAGAAACTCAAGGCCTTAATCGATGACGCCATCGACGGCCGAGAATACATCTACGAAGATTATAAAGCCTCCCTCGACCTGAAGAAAATCACCGACGCCGAGCGTTTTAAGAAACTTGTTTTTGACATGGTTGAACCGCTATCCAACGTCCAAAAGAACCATTACCTATCGATGTTGGCACGCGACCTCAACATCTCGCTCGACATCCTAGAACAAGACTACAATAGCCGCAAACGCGGCCACCTCACAACCTACAAGAAGCCTCAGCCGAAAATAGAAATCACCGACAAGTTTAAAAAGGCCGAACGCGGTTTCATTCGATATTTCCTGCACGACCCGCACTTTGTACGCCGCTTCAAACTGGCGTTTAAAACGATGATGTTCGCGGACAAAGACGCTCGCGAGATCCAGCTTGAAATCATGCAATATTACGACCAAGAAGCGCATACAAACACCCGTCTCGTGCCAAAACTCTTTATCGAAAACCTTAAACCGACGCTCAAAGCCTACGTTGAGAAACACGTGTTCGAAAAAGACTACCCTTTCGACAACGACGAGTTTGACGATTTTCTAAAAACCGTACGCGAACTGAACCGCCGCAACGAAAAAGAGCGCTTGCGCGCAAAAATGGAAAGCGCGAAAACCCGCGAAGAACGCATTGAAATCAAACGTCAGATTGACCGATTGATTAAGGAGGAACCCCGTCATGGACAAAGAAAAAATATTACAAGAACTCGTTGAATCCAGCAAAGTGAAAGGCTACCTTACCGTGAAGGAAGTCACCCGTTTCGTCGATGAAAACTCCGACGACTTCGACGAGATCATCGCCGCGCTCGAAAAAGCCGGCGTCGACGTCGTCAGCGAAGAGGACATGGTCACCTACAAAATCCCGAGCCTCACGCTGGACGATGACGACGATGACATCGAAGAAGAAGCTTTCGACGACGAGCTCGACTTAGATTTTGCGAAAAGCATTGAAGAAGAACTGCTTCACGACAAGTCGTTTGAAAGCACCGTCTCGATTAAAGTCGATGACCCGGTGCGCATGTACCTCAAAGAAATCGGCCGCGTTGAGCTCCTCGACAGCGAAACCGAACTCGCCCTCGCCAAGGACATCTATTACGCCGAGGAAGCGCGTGCGCAGTATGAGGACGCCCAGGTCAACGAAGACGACATCACCCCCAAGTACAAAAAAGAGGTTGAAGAGTTGCTTTACAAAGGCGAACTCGCAAAGAACCGCCTTGTCGAAGCGAACCTACGTCTTGTGGTCTCCATCGCCAAACGCTACGTTGGCCGCGGCATGCAGTTTCTTGACCTCATTCAAGAAGGCAACATGGGCCTTATCAAAGCCGTCGGCAAATTCGACCACACCAAGGGCTTTAAGTTTTCGACGTATGCCACCTGGTGGATTCGCCAGGCCATCACGCGTGCCATCGCCGACCAGGCCCGGACCATTCGAATCCCCGTGCACATGGTCGAAACCATCAACAAACTCGTCCGCACCCAACGCCAACTGATCCAAGAACTCAAACGCGAACCCCAACCCGAGGAAGTCGCCGAACGGATGGGCATCAGCGTTGAAAAAGTTCAAATCATCCAAAAAGTCGCTCAAGAACCGATTTCGCTTGAGTCGCCCGTCGGCGAAGAAGAAGACTCAAGCCTCGGCGATTTCATCGCCGACCAAGACACGCCGACGCCACTTGAGTTCACCTCAAAAGAGATGCTCAAACGCGAGCTCGACGAAGTCTTAGAAACCTTGACCGACCGCGAAGAAAAAGTCTTGCGTATGCGCTTTGGCTTGCTTGATGGGCGCACCCGGACGCTTGAAGAAGTCGGACGTGAGTTCGGCGTCACCCGCGAACGAATCCGTCAAATCGAAGCCAAGGCCCTTCGCAAACTGCGCCATCCTTCCCGCAGCAAAAAACTCAAAGACTTCATGAGCGGCCGATGACCTCGCGCCGCCTGCGTGCTTTGCTTCGGTACTTTCCGCCTTATCGCAGGCTTTACGACATCGGCACCGATCACGCGCTTTTGCCGATTGCGGCGTGGGAAGCCGGATTGATTGACGATTGCCTCGGCGTCGACAACAAACCCGGCCCGCTTGAGCAAGCCCGGCAAAACCTCACACAATACCCTAAAGCCCCAATCACACCGGTGCTCGCCGATGGACTCGAAGCGCTCGATGCCTCGCGCGACCTTATCGTCTTCGCCGGCGTGGGGGGCCAAACGATTCACGAGGTCATCGCCAAAGGGCCGTTGCATGATGTCAAACGCATGGTTTTTCAACCGACCATGCACGCGCACCGTGTGCGCGCACTCACCGACTACATCAACTGGCACATCGTCGATGAAACGGTCGTTGAAGAGGCCGATCGGCACTACCCGATCATCGTCATGGAACCGGGAAAAACGCGCCTCACTCTGCATGAAAAACGCTTTGGCCCGGTGTTGCTTAAAAACCGTGAACCCGCTTTTTTAGCGATGTTAACGCGTGAAAAGGCCCATCTTGAAGCGTTGATTGAAAAACTCCCTAAACACGTTGACGCGACCGAGTTCACCGAAGAACTCGCCGCCATAAAGGAGGTCCTCGACAATGACCCTCGCTGAATTTTTCGCCACCCGATACCCACCCGACACCGCCTATGATTGGGATAACGTCGGGTTGCAAATCGGCACCCTAAACAAGCCCATCACCGGCGTGCTCATCGCCCTTGATGTGACCGACGCGGTCATCGATGAAGCCCTAGAAGCAAACGCCAACGTCATCGTCTCCCATCATCCGTTGATTTTTCAACCGCTCAAAGCCTTGAGCACCGACGCCCATAAAGGCAAGCTAATCGAGCGACTGTTTAAACACGACATCGCCGTCTATGTCGCCCACACCAACTACGACGTCGGCGATGCGGGCATGAACGACGTGTTGGCTGAAAAACTCAACCTGAAAAACACAACCATCATCGACATGGTCGATGAAACCCGCGGCATCGGCCGCATCGGCACCGTCGATGCGATGCCGCTTGATGACGCCATTGGCTACATCAAGTCCAAACTCGGCTTGTCGCATGCTCGCTTAATTAGCGCCACCCGCGACGTGACCATCCGCAGCATTGGGCTTAGCGGTGGCTCCGGCAGCGATTCGATGGCCGAAGCCAAACGCCAAGGCGCCGACCTTTACCTCACCGGCGACGTGACCTACCACCGGGCGCACGATGCGCTCGCGCTTGGCTTGCCGGTGCTTGACATCGGCCACGCCACTGAAAAACACTTCGCCGAAGCGCTCGCCGCCGAACTCATTGACGCCGGCATCGACGCGCCAGTCCAGGCAAGCGCCATCGATCCCGATCCGTTTGAAATCGTATGAACATAAAAAACGGGTGTTGCCTAGGCTAGGCAACACCCGTTTTGATAATTAGACTTCGATAATCGCTTCAACCGGACAAACAACTTCACATGCCCCACAGTCGATGCATACTTCTTCGTCGATGACGTAAATTTCTTCACCTTCGGTAATGCAGTCTACTGGGCACTCCGCGACACAGGCGGCGCACGCGATACAATCTTCAGTAATTCTTCGTGGCATCGTCATTCCTCCTAACCCTCTAATCTACACCCATTGTATACGATAGGGGGGTGTTTGTAAACAAGAAAAGGGCGTTTTTGCGCTATTTGAAACTTTTTTATTGAACGCGGTTTTATTGGTCGTTTTCTTTGAAATAATTCCTTTGTCCATCAAAGTAAAATATGGTATTATAGTAGCGACACAACCCCGGAGGAACGCCATGCGCAAACGTTTCCGCCATACCCTTGTGTACACCACGCTACGCCCCTTTTTCCGTGTTTTCCTGTTTCTTAAGTTCGGTTACCGTTCGAAAAAGTTCAAGCCACCTCGCGACGTCAAAGGGCCATACCTGATTGTGTCAAACCACGCCTTGGCCATGGATCCTTTTTTGCTTGCGATGAGCTTTCGGGAACCGATTTTTTATGTGGCAAGCGACATGATTTTCTCGATTCCTACCTGGTCCAAAGTGATTCGCTACCTTGTCAGCCCAATCCCCAAAACCAAATACCGCAGCGACATGGAAACCGTCCGGGACATCATCAAGATGGTCAAAAGCGGCGGCTCCGTCGCTGTCTTCCCCGAAGGAAACTCGACCTTCCACGGCAAGCTCATGCCGATTGATCCATCGATCGTCAAGTTGGTTCGGCTGCTTAAAATCCCGCTTGTCTTATACCGCTTAGAAGGTGGCTACCTCAACAAACCCCGTTGGGCAAAAAAGACGCGACGTGGAAAAGCACTCGGCCAAGTGATGCGCCTAATCACACCAGAAGAAGCTGCCTCGATGGACAACGATCAGCTTTACAAGGCAATGATTGAGGCCATCGACGCCGATCCTTATGCGTTTCAAGCGTCAAAGAAAGCGCGCTACCGACACAAAACCCTCGCCGAGGACATCGAAAGCGCCTACAGTTTATGTCCCTCGTGCGGTTCCTTTGAGACCTTGACAAGCCAAAAAGACATCGTCGGCTGTTCAGCGTGCGACTTCAATGCCCGCTTCACACCGGCAGGCACGCTTGAGAAACTATCGGGAAAGACGCATTTTGAAACCACAACGCCTTGGTATCATGCGCAAGAAAAAGCCATCGCCGGGCGTGTCAAAAAGAGTGGTCTCATCTTTGAAGACAAAAACGAAGCCGTGCTCGATGCGCGCCGTGGCACCGAGAAGATTCCCCTCGGCGCCGCCGACATTAAACTTTACCCGGATTGCATCGACATTGCATTCCACGATCAAGAACCCCTCAGCATTCCCATCGATGACGTTCGCGCCTCGGTGCAACAAAAGAACAAGTTAATCGTCTACGACAAACGCACCAAAACCACCTATTACCTGCTCAACCACCGCAAGCGCAACGCTCTAAAGTACGTTCAAGCAATCGATGCTATTCAAAAAGGAGTGGAATAAATGGAATTTGCACAACTGGCTTCATGGCAAGGATTATTGCATTTTGGTGGGCTTTCGATTCTGATGTTGCTCGCCAATGTCTTGCGCCGGAAAATACCTTTCCTGCGTCGGTCGCTGTTGCCGACGGCGGTCATCGCCGGGTTCATCGGCCTCGCCGTCAAAGAAACGCTCTTCACGCCACTCTTTGGACAAACACAGTACAACCTCACCATGGTCACGCTGCGACTGATCACCTATCACGCCATCGCCCTTGGTTTCATTGCGCTCGGCCTTAAATCGGCCGATGCCGTTAAACTAAAGCTCAACAACAACAAAAGCATGTTTAGCGGCTTGTTGATTGTGTCGACGTACCTGCTTCAAGGCTTGATTGCCCTGTCGTTGACCATTGTCTTTTCCTACACCATCTTCACGACGCTTTTCCCGGCTGCCGGCATGCTCTTCCCGCTCGGTTTTGGACAAGGCCCCGGGCAAGCCCACAACATCGGTTCCCTTTACGAGAACGATTACGGTTTCGTCGGCGGCACATCGTTTGGACTCGCCATCGCCTCGTTCGGCTTCCTCTGGGCATCCATCGCCGGCGTGATTTACTTGAACACGCTCGTTAAGCAGAAACGCTTAACGCGCCAGGCTGAACATAAATCAGGCCTCGTCAGCAGTCAAGAAATCGAAAGCCCTGATGAGATTCCCGTGGCCGAAGCCATCGATAAGTTCACCATTCAAACCGCCTTGGTCCTGACGGTATACGTCTTCACCTTTGGCTTCATCTACGGCGTCGTTGAACTGATGCGCGCCGGCGTCCTGGGTGATTTCGGCATGGAAACCGTGGCTCCCCTCATTGTCGGATTCAACTTCATTGTCGGGATGTTGTTTGCGCTTCTTTTCAAACGCATCTTCATCGGCTTGCGTAAAATCAACTTGATGACCCGTCAATACCCGAACAACTACATGTTAAACCGCATTGCCGGGACCGTGTTTGACTTCATGATTGTCGCAGCGATTTCGGCGATTCGCATCGAAGACTTGCGCGGGCTATGGGTTCCGTTCCTCATCATCAGCTTGATTATCGGTGCGGTGACGCTTGTCTACGTCATCAAGATGACAAAACGCATTTACCCAGAATACCCGATCGAAGCCAGCCTCGGCATGTTCGGGATGTTGACGGGAACGGCCTCAACCGGTGTCGTGTTGCTGCGTGAGGCAGACCCGAACTTTGAAACGCCCGCAGCCAACGACCTCGTCGTCGGCTCGACCACAGCGATTATGTTTGGCTTCCCGGTGCTCTTGCTCGTCGGCATCGCCCCGCGTAGCACGCTTAGCACATTCATCACCCTTGGCCTAATTGTCGTGCTGACCGCCCTCGTGGTGGGCATCTTGTTGAAACTCAATCCGAAACAGACGAAATCCTAGCCTTCATGCTTGTCTTTTCGCCTGACTTTGTGTACAATGAAAAAGGTAAAATAAGGAGTGATTAAGACATGCCTTGGTATGGATATCTGTTCATCGTTCTCGCGCTGATTATCGGTGCGATCATCGGCTTTTTCCTTGCACAACGTTATTTCAAACGCTACTTAGAGAAAAACCCGCCGATCAACGAAAAAATGGTGCGCGCCATGATGACGCAAATGGGCCGCAAACCCTCAGAAAAACAAGTGCGCCAGGTGATGGCGTCGATGAACCAACACAAATAAAACTTCCCTCGGGAAGTTTTTTTGTGGAACTAAAAAACACGGGATTTCCCGTGTTTCATGATTTGATGTGCTTCGTACGCTTTTGCAAGAAGTTGGCCTTCGGTTCGGTTCCTTCGCGGATCTTCTTGAAGTTTCCGAGGTGCCGGTAGGTAATCATCGCAAGGCCGAGTGTCGCCACGATCGGCATCACCAAGTCCCCACCAACCCCAAGCAGCATCTGCGGCCAATTCATCGGCACGGTCGCTTCTGGACCGATGACGAAAATAATCCAACTCACGACCATCAAAGCCGCAGTGCCAAAAACCGACCCTAAACTGACGTAACGGGTAAGTTTTAAGACGAGAATGTAACCACCCAGGCCGACCATCCCAAGCACCGGGGCGTAGAAGAGGAACGCACCGACGCCGGTGGCGACGGCTTTTCCGCCTTTGAAGCGTAAAAAGACAGGGTAGACATGGCCGACGGCACTGACGAGCCCGTAGACAAGCGGGTGGATGACGTTGCCGGGAAGCACGTGCAACACCAAGGTAATCATCACGCCGCCTTTGATGACATCGAGAACAAACACGAGCGTTCCGAGCTTTTTCCCGAGCACACGGAAGGCATTGGTCGTGCCGGGGTTGCCTGAGCCGTGTTCGCGAATGTCGATGCGTTTAAAGACTTTGCCAACGAGGTATGAGAACGAAACAGAGCCAATTAAGTAGGCCATGAGAATGTATAGGGCGTGGAGTAAAATAGTGTCCATCAATATCACCTTTTTTCATGTTAGGTCGTATCGATTATATCACACCACGAGGCAAAAATACACTTTAAAACGCATGGTTATTCTGATATAATAAACTGATGAGTTAGACAGAAGGACGTGTGAGCATGACGACAGATGCATTTGACAACTACAGTGCCGATTCGATACAAGTACTCGAAGAACTCGACGCCGTTCGCAAGCGTCCCGGCATGTACATCGGATCCACCGACGCCACCGGCCTGCATCACTTGGTCTGGGAAATCGTCGACAACGCCATCGATGAAGCGCTCGCCGGCTACGGCGAGGAGATTATCGTCACCGTCAAAGAAGACAACTCGATCGTCGTCCAAGACTTCGGACGCGGCGTTCCCGTCGAAAACCACCAAACCGGGAAAACCGCCATCGAGATCATCTACACCAAACTCCACGCCGGCGGCAAATTTGGCCAAGCCGGCGGTTACAAAGTCTCTGGCGGACTGCACGGCGTCGGCGCCAGCGTCGTCAACGCCTTATCGGAATTTCTCGACGTCACCGTCACCCGCAGCGGAAAAACCTACCGCATGGTGTTTAAAAACGGCGGACGCGACATTTCGCACCTCGAGGAAATCGATGGCGGAAAACGCAACGGCACCACCGTCTGGTTCAAACCCGATTCAGACATTTTTTCATCCACCGTGTTCAACTACCAAACGCTTTCCGAACGCCTCCGTGAAAGTGCGTTTTTAATTAAGGGGCTTAAAGTCACGCTCATCGACGAGCGCTCCAAGCAAAAAGAAACCTACCAATACAACGACGGCATTCTCTCTTACATCGACCACTTAAACAAGACGAAGAAGCCGATTCACTCGACGATTTTCTTCGAAGGCGACATGCAAGAGATTGAAGTCGAAGTGGCGTTTCAGTTCACAAAATCCTACACCGACCAGCTTTACTCCTTCGTCAACAACGTCCGAACCCGTGACGGCGGCACCCACGAAACCGGCTTCAAAGCCGCGTTCACGAAAATCTTTAACGAGTATGCCTTGCGCACCGGGCTGCTCAAAGACAAAACCAAGAAACTTGAAGGCGCCGACATTCGCGAAGGCTTATCCGCCATCGTCTCGATTCGGATTCCTGAATTTTTACTCCAGTTTGAAGGCCAGACGAAAAACAAACTCGGCACCAGCGAAGCACGCACCGCGGTCGAAACCGTCGTCAGCGAACGCATGACGTACTTTTTCGAGGAAAACCCCTCGCTCGCCGCGACGTTAATCGAGCGCGCCATCAAAGCCCAATCGGTTCGCGATGCGGCCCGTAAAGCGCGCGAAGAAGCGCGCTTAGAGAAGCGCAGCCGCAAGAAAGAACCGATCCTCTCAGGCAAACTCGCCCCCGCCACCAGCAAAGACAAAACCAAAAACGAACTTTACCTCGTTGAAGGCGACTCGGCGGGTGGGTCGGCAAAGCAAGGAAGAGACCGCCGTTACCAAGCCATCTTACCGCTAAGAGGTAAGGTCATCAACACCGAAAAAGCACGCATCGAAGACGTGATGAAAAACGAAGAAATCAACACCATCATCCACACCATCGGTGCCGGGTTCGGGTCCGATTTCGACATCGAATCCTGCAACTACAAAAAAATCATCATCATGACCGACGCCGACACCGACGGTGCCCACATCCAAGTGTTGCTCTTGACGTTTTTCTTCCGTTACATGCGTCAACTCGTCGAGGCTGGCCGTGTCTACATCGCCTTGCCGCCTTTGTACAAAGTCACCGTCAAGAAAAACCGCAAGGACGTCATCACCTATGCCTGGAACGACGATGAACTGAAGATTCTGCTCGAAAACTACAAATCCGCCACCATCCAACGGTTCAAGGGCCTCGGTGAAATGAACGCCGACCAGCTTTATGAAACGACGATGAACCCCGACTCCCGCACGCTTGTCAAAGTCAAAATCGACGACCTTGCGGACACCGAAAAACGCATTCGCATCCTCATGGGCGACTCGGTCGAACCGCGTCGCGACTGGATTGAATCGAACGTCATCTTCACCAACGAAGACAACTTTGAAATAAAGGAGTAGACCCCCATGGCGCAGGACATCAAAAAAACCATCGAAGATTTCGTCGAAGGCCGCATCCTCGAAGAAAACCTCGAAGACATCGTCGGCGAGCGCTTCGGTCGATACTCGAAATACATCATTCAAGACCGCGCCTTGCCCGACGTTCGCGACGGGCTTAAACCCGTGCAGCGCCGTATTTTATACGCGATGCACATGCTCGGCATGTACCACGATAAACCTTTCAAAAAATCCGCTCGCATCGTCGGCGACGTCATTGGGAAATACCACCCGCATGGCGATTCAAGCGTCTACGAAGCGATGGTTCGCTTAAGCCAGGACTTCAAAATGCGCATCCCGCTCATCGACATGCACGGCAACAACGGCTCCATCGACGGCGACCCCGCCGCAGCGATGCGTTACACCGAAGCCAGGATGACGGAGATGGCCGAACACCTGCTTCGTGACATCGACAAACGCACCATCAACTTCATCCCCAACTTCGACGACGAAGAATACGAGCCGATCGTTTTGCCGGCACGTTTTCCAAACCTGCTCGTCAACGGCGCCTCCGGCATCTCAGCCGGTTACGCCACCGAGATTCCCCCGCATAACCTCGAAGAAATTGTCAAAGGCGTCATCAAGCGCATCGACAAGCCCGATTGCACGGTCGAGGACCTGCTTAAAATCATCAAAGGCCCGGATTTCCCCACCGGCGCCATCGTCCAAGGCGAAGAGGGCATCAAAGAAGCCTTTGAAACCGGGC
>SLFZ01000020.1 GCA_007123975.1 Candidatus Izemoplasma sp.
AAAACGGCTGTTTGCTTGAAGCGCGCGAACGGCGGGGTTGAGATGTATGTACTTGGCGTTGATCGCAACAAAAAGCGCGTCCATACGTCAGCCTCCTTTGCATGGTTCATTGTATCACGGATGGGGTGAGGTATGGTAAAATAATAGCGGTGGTGATGACATGAGTCTTTACAAACTGCGAACCGAATACCAACCCAAAGGCGACCAAGAGGCCGCCATCAAACGCATCGTCGAACACATTGAAGGCGGCGAGAAGGAGGTCGTGCTGCTTGGCGCGACAGGCACCGGCAAGACCTTCACCATGAGCAACGTCATCCAGCACCTTGACAAGCCGGTCCTCGTGCTCGCCCACAACAAAACCCTCGCTGGTCAACTCTACTCCGAATTCAAGGAGTTCTTTCCCGAGAACCGAGTTGAGTACTTTATCTCTTACTACGATTACTACCAACCCGAAGCCTACGTCCCAAGCCGTGACCTTTACATCGAAAAAGACGCCCAGACCAACGATGAAATCGATGAAATGCGCCACAGCGCGACCGCGTCGCTGCTTGAACGACGCGACGTCATCGTCGTCGCCAGCGTCTCTTGCATCTACGGCATCGGCGACCCCGAGGATTATCGCGACGCGACGCTTACCTTGCGCCAAGGCGATCGCATGGACCGCGATGACCTTTTAAACAAGCTCGTAGACATGCTGTTTGTGCGCAATGAAATCGACTTTGAGCGCGGCTCGTTCCGCGTCAAGGGAGACACCGTCGAGATTTTGCCGACGTACAAAAAAGACCAGGCGATTCGCGTCGAGTTTTTCGACGACGAGATTGAACGCATCCGTCTCTTTGACGTCGTCACCGGCGAAATACTCGAAGATTACACCGTCATCACGCTTTTCCCTGCCACTCAGTTCGTCACCAACAAAGCCAAGATAGAAGAAGGCATCGCTCGGATTGAAAAAGAGCTTGAAACACGGCTGAAACAGTTTGAAGAAGAAGGGAAGCTGGTCGAAGCAGAACGCCTGCGCATGCGCACCAACTACGACATTGAAATGCTCCGGGAGATCGGCTCCTGCAAGGGCGTTGAGAACTATTCACGCCACCTGAGCCTGCGCGAAGAAGGCGAGACCCCGTCGACGCTGATGGATTTTTTCGGCGACGATTACCTGCTTATCGTCGATGAATCACACGTGACCTTGCCCCAGGTCCGCGGCATGTTTAACGGCGACCGCTCGCGCAAGCAAACGCTTGTCGACTACGGGTTCCGCTTGCCGAGCGCCCTCGATAACCGCCCGCTCAACTTCGATGAATTCAACGAAAAAATACACCAAGCCGTCTACGTCAGCGCGACCCCGAGCGATTACGAGCTGGCGCGCACACCAAACGTCGTCGAACAGATTATCCGACCCACAGGGCTTTTGGACCCGGTGGTCGAAACTCGGCCAAAAGATGGACAAATCGACCATCTTACGGCGGAAATATACCGACGCATCGAGAAAAAACAACGCACCTTGATCACCACCTTAACCATCAAAATGGCCGAAGATTTAACGAGTTATTTGAAAGAACTCGGCATTAAAGTCGCCTACTTGCATTCAGAAATCAAAAGTTTAGAGCGCATCGAAATCATTCGCGACCTGAGGCTCGGGGTTTACGATGTCCTTGTTGGAATCAACTTGCTTCGGGAAGGCCTCGACCTTCCCGAAGTGTCATTCATCGCCATTTTGGACGCCGACAAAGAAGGGTTCTTGCGCTCCGCCACCAGTTTGATTCAAACCATCGGTCGCGCCGCCCGTAACGTCGATGGAAAAGTGGTGCTTTACGCCGATAAAACCACCGAAGCGATGCGCGTCGCCATCGAAGAGACCAAACGGCGCCGTGAGACCCAACAAGCACACAACGAACGCTTTGGCATTGTGCCGACAACCATTCAAAAACGCGTCCGTGACAGCATCCGTGTCAAACTCGAGGCTGTCGTCGACGATGAGGCCAAGGACTTGTCTAAACTCTCAAACGCCGAAAAAGCTAAGCTCATCGACGAACTGACCAAAGACATGCACAAAGCCGCCCGCGATCTCGACTTTGAGAAAGCCGCGGAGTACCGCGATTTAATCCTAGAAATTCGCGCGTCATCATGATGCGCGTTTTTTTCTTGACCTAAAATGACACATGTGTCATAATCGAGGTGAGGTGATGCCATGCCAAGGGACACATTTACACGGCTAAAAGCCGTGAAGAAACGCCGTGTGGTTAATGGCCTACTCGACGTGTTCAAGCGCCTAGGCTACGATAAAACCACCGTGTCGGACATTGTGAAAGCCTGCGGGATACCACGGGGCAGTTTCTATCAGTACTTTGAAAGCAAAGAGGACGCCTTTATGGCCCTCATCGATGAAGCGCAAGCGCATAAGATGGTCTACTTGAAACCTTTTTTGGGGCGCGTCGGCAAGGAACCTTTCTTCGATCTTTATTTTCCGATGATTGACGCCGGCATCGCGTTTGCGGAGGATTATCCGGATTACGTCGCGGTATGGGTCGGCTTCTTCTCGTCGCGTGACCCGAGCGTGCAAACCGCTTGGCGGTCCATTGAAGACCGTGCCGTCGGCATCCTAAAGACCTACCTCGATAAAGACCAAGCAGCGGGGTTTATCCGCAAGCGGGTCGACACCGAAGCGCTCGCAAGGCTGCTTTACCGCTTTCAATCAATCGATATCATGGACGCTTTTTTGGCGGGCAAAAGCGTCGATGAGATGCAAACCATCGCCCGTCGTACCATCGACATTATTCGCCACGGCATAGAGGAGGATACCGATGCCAAAAACACCCGTGTTTGAAGTTAAAGATCTACGCTTTACGTACCGCAAAAGCTCCATTGAAGCCGTTGCCGGCATCTCTTTTACCGTGCATGAAGGAGAAGTTTTTGGGTTGCTCGGTCCAAGCGGCGCCGGGAAAAGCACCACGCAGAAGATTCTCACGAAACTCTACACCGATTACCAAGGGGACATTCAATACCTCGGTAAAGATCTATCATCCTACAGCAACGACTACTACGAAGACATCGGTGTCGGATTTGAGCTTCCAGTTCACTTTTCTAAGCTCACGGGCATGGAGAACATGAAATTTTTCTCAGAACTTTATAAATCCCGGGCTGACATCGAGCCGCTGATGAAAATGGTGGGCTTACACGAGGACAAAGACCGCCTCGTCGGCGAGTACAGCAAAGGCATGAAAATGCGCCTTAACTTTGTCCGCGCTTTATTAAACAACCCAAAGGTGCTTTTTCTCGATGAAGTCACCAACGGCTTAGACCCGAAAAACGCTCGCATTATTAAAGACGCCATCCGTGCGTTTAAAGAAAACGGTGGCACGGTGTTTTTATCCACGCACCTCATGAACGACGTCGAAGAACTCTGCGATCGCGTCGCCTTTATCCGTCGTGGGGAAATCGTGGAAATCGCGACACCGCGCGAACTCAAGATTAAACACGGTCGCCGAGAGGTCAAGGTCGAGTACTTCAACAACGGCAAAACCGACGAGGCCACCTTTGAGCTTGATGGGATTGGCGATAACGAGGACTTCACCAAACTTTTAAAAGAAAAGACGATCGAAACCATTCACAGCGGCGAAACCTCGATGGATGAGATTTTCATCGCCGTCACCGGCGAGGAAATCGACCGAGGAGACGACGTCGATGCATAACTTCCTGCCGCTTTTTAAAGGTGAAATCCAACGGCTTGTGAAGTATAAAATCCTCCAAATCGCTTTGTTGGTCACCGTGATGTGGCTGGCGATACTCTTTCTTATTGGTGAGGAAAGCGTCGCCGAGTTTGTGCCGCTATTTATCTTCATGGACGCGACGTTGATGACCGTCATGCTCGTCGGTGCCAACCTGTTTTATGAAAAACAAGAGAACACCTTAAAAACCCTCCTTATCACGCCGAGCGGCTTCGCCGCCTTGATGATGAGCAAGTTCTTAAGCGCCATCGTGTTGTCGTTTCAATCGGCCGCCGTCATCTCGCTCTTCGCGTACTTCATCTTTGGTGTGTCGGTGAGCTTTGGTTGGTTGTTTATCTTCGTCGCCTTGATTACCTTTATGCACACGGCGCTCGGTTTTGTGCTCACGGTGTTTGCGAAGGACTTTACGGGGTTGCTGGCGCTGCTCATTGCCTACATGTTTTTCTTTGCCTTCCCGACGATATTTTACGCCTTGGGCGTGTTTGGCGAGACAGCCGAACTGTGGTTGATGTTTTCACCAACCCACGCATCGATGCTGCTGATTGAGTTTAGTTACGGCCTTGATGTCCGCACCGTGCTGATTCCGATTGGTGCGATTTACCTGGTGCTTGTCGGTGCGGCGTTAACCAAGTGGATTGTTGTGCCGAAATACGTTGAAACCGCGGTAAGGGAGTGAACGGGATGGATAAATACTTACGCATGCTGCGTTTTGAACTGAAAAACCTTGTCCGTGAAAGCATGACCGTGGTGATGATTGTCTACCCGCTCATGATGATGCTTGTCGGAGCCTTCGTGATTCCCGCGATTATCGACACCTTCAGCGATGGCGGGCCGGCCGAACGCACCGCCTCGCTCTTCGTGCTTGTGACCATCACATCGATAGGCCCGTTCATCGGCGCCGCAATGTTGGGATTTAACCTACTGGACCACCGCGATGAAAACACCTTGGACACGATTCGCGTGACGCCGGTGTCGCTCAGGGGTTATTTGACGTTTAAAGCAATTTATGCCTACGTCTTCAGCGTCCTTGGGACCATCGTGATGCTGGGCGGTGTGAAACTGCTTGCTGGCGACGGCTACACGGTGATGGGTGAAAACCTGCTCGATTACTTCACCTTCGCCAACATCGTCTACTATGCGCTTGTCGCTGGGCTTTTCACGCCTGTTTTTGCCTTCTTCTTGGCTGCCGTGTCAAAAAACAAGATTGAAGGCTTCGCCTACATGAAGATGAGCGGCATGATCATCATCGTCCCTGTTTTGGCGCTCTTAGATGCCTTGCAAAACTACAGGCAATACTTCCTCGGCATCGTCCCGAGCTTTTGGCCGCTAAAAGGGTTTCTAGTTGAAGCCGGTTTGCTTAATCACGCACACAACCTGCCAGGCTTCGGCTACATGCTCATCGGTGCTCTTTACATGGCCACGCTGATTTATGTCACATACCGGGTGTTTGACCGAGCGGTCAAAGGGTAACACTCCGCACGCGCGGTCGTGTGTATAAAATGTATGCACGCGCGTGTACGTATATAAAGAAAGAAAAAAAGATCCATCAGTCGAACACTGATTGACTCAAGAAGCATCAGGGTCAGTAAAAAAGAACGATTACACAAAGAAACGCCTTTAATAAGCGATTAAACCATTTATTGTAACGCTCCTTCGATCCGAAGGGGCGTTCTTTTTGCGTAAATAAATCAATATAATTAATTAAAAAATAAGAAAAGTTAATAAAATAGTAAAAAAAGTTAAAAAACCTATTGACATATCAAAATTAATGCTATATCATGAAATTGTAATCAAGAAAATTAATCGAAAACTTAAAAAAAGAAAACAATCGATTAAAAAAGTAAAGCGGTGATGAAAAATGAAAAAACAACAAAATCCACGATCAATCTTCAACAGCCAACGTCCGACACAAAGTCCGATGAATCGATAACATCAGAAAAAAGGAGGAACCACCATGACTGAAACGATGACAAGAACCTATGAAAAGATCAAAAGTGATGAACAACTTCGTAAAACGCACGCGCAACTGAACGCAATCGCAAACTTCCAAAACCTGCATCTTACCAAATAAGGAGGACCAACCGATGAACGAAGCCATGATCAGAACCTACGAAAAAATTAAAGCCGACCAAGCTGTTCGTAAAAACCGATAACCAAAAACCCTAAGGAGGACCAACTCATGAACGAAGCCATGATCAGAACCTACGAAAAAATTAAAGCCGACGAAGCCATCCGCAAAAACCGATAACCAAAAACCCTAAGGAGGACCAACTCATGAACGAAGCAATGATCAGAACCTACGAAAAAATTAAAGCCGACGAAGCCATCCGCAAAAACCGATAACCAAAAACCCTAAGGAGGACCAACCGATGAACGAAGCAATGATCAGAACCTACGAAAAAATTAAAGCCGACCAAGAAAAACAAAGCGTCAAAGTACGCTACTGAAACATCAAAAAAGGAGGTAGGGGAAATGTTAACGTATTCTATGGAAATCGCATATCAGTGCGAAAAATACAAGTTAAAAGAAGACAAACGTCAAGAGAAGAAATGTGACTCACGCTACGTTTGCTAAAGCCTGATCACCACGTTTCAACATCACCACCGTTGTCAAAACATAAAAAAAACGCTAAAGGAGATGAAAGACATGGCAGACAACATCGATGCAAAAATGCGTATTCTCGATCAACTCGAAAAGAAAGAAATCACCGCACAAGAAGCGGAACGCCTTCTCGGCGAACTTAACAAACCCGCCGAAGAGACTCCCGCAGAGGTTACACCACGTTCAAAAAGAGCACGTCTCTTGCGCGTTGACATCAAAAGCTCAGACGGCGACAAAGTCAACGTTCAAGTGCCCATCAACTTCGCACGGACCCTGATGCATGGATCGAAGAAGTTCGCCTCGACAAAACTGGCCAACGTCGACCTTGACCTCGAAGAAGTCTTCAACATGATTGACGCCGGAGAAATCGGCCAACTCGTCGACATCGAAAGCGCCGACGGCGACATCGTCAAAGTCTACGTTGACTAAGTTGAAAAGACCGCATTGTGCGGTCTTTTTTTCTACGTCTAGGAGCTTGTCTAGTATGGTATAATAGGGTATACGTATTTTTTTGGAGGCATTATGAAATCGATTCGTGAACTGTACAAAATCGGCCGCGGACCATCGAGTTCGCATACCATGGGACCCGAGAAGGCTTGTCGGGTCTTTATGCGTCGTTTTCCGGCCGACCGTTACCGCGTCATTTTGTACGGCTCGCTCAGTTTAACCGGCAAAGGGCACCTTACCGACATCGTCATCAAAGAAACCATGAAAGACGTTGACGTCGTCTTTAGCAGCGACTTTATCGATGCGCATCCAAACACCATGGACCTGATCGCTTACCAAAACCAAGCGGAAATCGGACGCGCTCGTGTCTATAGCATCGGTGGTGGAACCATCCGTTTTGAAGGCGAGACGTATGAAGAGACACCGCATGTGTATCCGCATGCTTCGTTCGCGGAAATTAAGACCTACTGCGAACAAGAAAACATCACCTTACCTGAGTACGTGATGCGCTTTGAAGACGTTGATATAAAAACGTTTTTACAGGAAATATGGGAGGCTATGCAAACGTCGATTGAAGACGGCTTAAGCCGCGATGGCGTCTTGCCCGGCGACCTCAAGGTTGAACGTCGAGCCAGACATCTTTACGTGCACCAACTGAAAAACGAACCACCGGAGATTCTTGAAAACCGCATGGTGAGCGCCTACGCCTTCGCCGTCAACGAAACCAACGCCAGCGGTGGGCATGTCGTCACCGCGCCAACGTGTGGCGCAAGCGGCACCGTGCCGGCGGTGCTTAAGTACATGCAGGAGCGTCACAACTTTAGCGATGCGCGGATTCTTCGTGCGCTCATGAGCGCAGGGATTATCGGCAACGTCATCAAACACAACGCATCAATCAGCGGCGCCGAAGCCGGTTGTCAAGCCGAGGTCGGCAGCGCCTGCAGCATGGCAGCGGCCGCCCACGCACAACTCTTTAGGTTGTCGCTTGATCAAATTGAGTACGCGGCGGAAATCGCCCTCGAACACCATCTCGGTCTAACGTGCGACCCGATTATGGGTTATGTTCAAATCCCATGCATTGAGCGGAACGCTGTCGCGGCGCTTCGGGCTATCGATGCGTGTGGGCTCGCCTATTTTTTAAGCGATTCACGCAAAATATCGTTTGACACCGTTGTTGAGACGATGTTTGAGACCGGAAGAGACATGCCAGCAAATTACCGCGAAACCAGCTGTGGCGGGTTAGCGAAGCGTTATAAAAAAGACTCCTAGAAAGCAGGGAAAGCCATGGTCGAAAAAAATGGCTATTACGAAGTCGAGTTCACGGATTTGACCCACGACGCCATGGGCGTCTGCAAGGTCGATGGGTTCCCGATTTTCGTCAAAGATGCGCTCAAGGGTGAAAAAGCACTCATTAAGCTTGTGCGCATGAACAAAAACTTCGGATTTGGCCGCTTGATTGAAATCAAGCTCGAGTCCCCTTTTCGCAAGGTTCCTATTTGTGAACACTACCAGACATGCGGTGGCTGCAACGCGATGCACATGAACTACCAAACGCAGCTCGATTTCAAGCGCCACCGAACCAGTGAAACGCTAAAACGCCTTGGGAAAATCGACACCGAGGTCAACCCGACCATCGGCATGAATAATCCTTACTATTACCGAAACAAAGCGATTATCCCGTTTGCGAAACGAAACGGAAAAATCGTTGGAGGGTTGTATAAAACACGCTCTCACGACATCGTCAACATCAAACGCTGTCACGTGTTTCCAAAACTCTACAGCGACATGATTCGCTTCTTCCGCCAAATCTTCACCGAGCTGGATGTCTCAATCTACGACGAGGCGACCCACGAGGGCCTTGTGCGGGGTGTGATGTTTCGCTCGGACCATAAACAAGAAAAGTACGCCGTCACCATCGTCACCACCGGCACACGTTTTCCACAGCGAGACATCATCGTCAAGCGATTGATAGAACGTTATCCGGGCATCGTCAACGTGGTGCAAAACGTCAACGGCGACAAGACCAACGTTTTCCTCGGTTCCAAACACAAGGTGCTCCATGGCAAGGATGTGCTTGAAGACCGCCTCCTCGGGATGGATTATGACATCTCACACCGTGCCTTTTACCAAATCAACCCGGCGCAAACTGAAGCGCTTTACACCAAAGCGCTTAAGTATGCTGGTCTCACCGGCGAAGAAGTCGTGATTGATGCCTTTTCCGGCATCGGGACCATCGCCATGAGCGCCGCAAAACAAGCGCGTGAGGTAATCGGCATCGAAGTCGTCAAAGACGCTGTCAAAAACGCGACACAAAACGCCAAGAAAAACAACCTAAAAAACGTCCGTTTCATTCACGGCACGGTCGAAGATGTGCTTCCGACGTTGGATGTGAAACCCGACGTCGTGATCATGGACCCACCGCGCAAAGGCGTGGAAAAGTCGGTGCTTGAAACCTTGGTGAAAAACAAGGTCAAACGCCTTGTGTACGTGTCGTGTAACGTGTCGACCTTGGCGCGGGATTTAAACTTCCTCCAAGCCAACGGCTACGATGTCAAAGAGGTCACGCCCATCGACATGTTTCCGCAAACATCGCACATTGAATCGGTGACACGGCTAGATAAGCGATAAACACTGCATTATCAGTGTAATTATCGAAAAGAACGCTATAATATAATTATCAAATTATCATTCAGGAGGATAAAATGGATACGTTAAACGTCAAAAGTTTACGCAAGTTCAATCTCGTCATGGGCACCGTGCACTTCGCCCAAGCCGTCATCATGCTGTTTTTGGGAATCACGTTCATTCAACAGATTGAAGGATTCGATTTCACGCCGCAGATTTTCATTCACTACTTGAGTTTCAACCAGGACACACAATCGCTTGAGTTCGCCCGTCGTGCGCTCTTCAACCTCCCCTTTGGGGTAATGGTGTCGTTGTTTTTGTTTATCTCAGCGGCTGCGCACATGCTGATTGCTGTGCCAGAGAAGCTAAACACCATTTACAACCAAGACCTCGAAAAAGGCATCAACAAGTTCCGTTGGTTCGAGTACGCGCTTTCGTCATCGATCATGATCGTCCTTATCGCCGTTCTCTTCGGCGTCTATGACATCGGATCGCTCGTGCTCATCTTCGTGGTCAACGCCTCGATGAACCTCTTCGGACTCGTGATGGAACAACTCAACGCCGGCAAAGAAAAAAGCGGCGTCGACTGGGGACCGTTCATCTGGGGAACCATCGCCGGACTCGCGCCCTGGGTCGTCATCGTCATCTACATGGCAGGCAGCGGAAACCTCGACATGGTGCCGTGGTTTGTCTGGGCCATTGTTGTAACCTACTTCATCGCCTTTAATACTTTCCCCATCAACATGATTCTTCAATACAAAGGCGTTGGGAAATGGGCGAACTACCTCTACGGCGAACGCGTCTACATCATATTAAGCCTCGTCGCCAAAACAATCCTCGCCTGGCTTGTCTTCTTCGGTGCACTTCAGCCTTAAAAGCGATTGCAACACCGATGCGCTTTGTGTATAATGGTTCTTGATGGAGATGGAGTTCTCCGATAACCGCTTAACGCTGATGACTCCTGCCCCTTTTGGGGTGGGAGTTTTCTTATGAGAGGATGATTCACATGATGATGAGTTTGGCGTATGTCATTGTATTTGGTTTAATTGGCGCGTGGGCATTTAAGTTTATCCGCGTTCCTGGCCTTGTCGGCATGATTGTGGCCGGGGTCCTAATTGGGCCCGAAGGGCTCGGGTTGCTTGATGATACGATGCTTGCCGTGTCAGAGGACCTACGAAAAATCGCTTTGATTATCATTCTGCTCAGGGCGGGGCTCGGGCTCAACCGTCGCGTTCTTAAAGACATCGGCAAGAAAGCCTCAGCCTTAAGCATCATTCCGGTGATGTTTGAAGGCTTTGCGGTCGCGCTTTTGACGATGTGGCTCTTTGACTTTGACTTCGTGCGTGCCGGCATGATTGGCTTTATCATCGCCGCCGTCTCGCCTGCGGTCATCGTCCCAGCGATGCTTATCTTGATGAAACGCAACGTCGGCAAAGAAAAAAACGTGCCGCCGCTTGTCTTGTCGGCCGCGAGCGTCGACGACGTCGTCGCGATTACGATGTTTTCGACGTTTGTCAGCGTCTATTTCTCAACCAGCCTGAACGTCACCTTCCAAATCATGAGCATTCCGCTATCGGTGGTGCTTGGCATCGTTCTTGGCATGGCGGTGGGTTATGCCTTGGTCTGGCTATTTATACGATACCGTATACGGGATACAAAGAAGATCGTCCTTTTGATTGCCTTTGGGATTCTTATGGTCGGCTTCGCCGATGCGCTTGAAGACTACGTGCTTGTCGCCTCACTGCTCGGTGTCATGGCGCTCGGTGTGATGATCACCGAGTTCAAACGGCCACTTGGCGAGCGCTTATCGCTCAAACTGGACAAAGTCTGGGTGTTTGCGGAACTCTTCTTGTTTGTGCTGGTGGGCGCGGCTTTGGAGCTTTCGGCGCTTGCGAGCGTGGGCCTACTCGGGGTCGTTGTCATTGCAGGAGGTGTCTTCGCGCGTTCGCTCGGCGTCTGGCTTGCCACCTTGCGCAGTGATTTGAATCGAGGTGAGCGGGCCTTCGTGGCGATGGCATTTTTGCCAAAAGCCACCGTGCAAGCTGCGGTCGGTGCGATTCCCCTGTCGCTTGGGGTACCGGGTGGGGAGATTATACTCGCCTTGAGCGTGTTGGCGATTGTCTTGACTGCACCGGTTGCTGCGGCCTTAATCCGCATCTTCGCCACGCGCTTGTTGGGGCAACCGGCCAACACGGGTTAAAACCGTTAAGATAGCGGTTTCACCTTGTCGAGATGCCGGGCATATGGTACACTTAAAGTGCCATAGAAAAGGGGGAAATCGCATGCGCATGATCTTGCGAATTGCCGTTCGCGTACTGCTTGTCATGATTATCTTTATCGGCATGGTGCTTGCGTTTTTCGCCTTGATACGAAACGCCGGCGAAAGCGACAATGCCTGGGTGCCACAGACGGCACATATCCTAACTTACGACGCGCATCGATAGCGCGTCGTTTGTGATTGCGTAGAAAGAAATTGAGGTGTGGTTATGCAAACAGAACTGACGAAAAACCAAGAAGTGCTTATCACGATTAAAAAGATTGGCATCAACGGCGAAGGCATCGGCTACTACAAGCGCTTGGCCGTCTTTGTTGACGGGGTCTTTCCACCCGAAGAGGTGGTGGTGCGCATTCGTGAGCTTCACCGAGGATACGCCGTGGCCGACGCGGTGCGCATCAAAAAGCGGGCGTATTACCGCGAACGCCCGTTTTGTAAGCATTACGGGGTCTGTGGAGGCTGTCAACTCCAACACGTCAAGTACGACGAACAGCTGCGCCTGAAAGAAGACTTGCTTCGCCAAGCCTTTGAGCGCTACACAAAACTGAACCTAAAAGCGATCAAGTTCATTCCTTTTCATCCGGTCGCTAATCCAAGGGCGTACCGCCACAAGGCTCAAATGCCCGTGCGCAACACGGAAAGCGGCTTGGTGACGGGGCTGTACAAAAAGGAATCAAATGACTTGGTCGACGTGCTCAACTGCCCGGTTCAAGACCCGCGCATCAACGAGGTCAACCGTCGCGTGCTCGAGCTCTGCGATGCGCATGACATTCGCGCCTTTGAACCCTCGGTGATGCAGGGGATGTTGCGGTATGTGGTGACGCGCATCAGCGCCGCCACGGGCGAGATTCAAGTGACGCTCGTGGTGACGATTTTCAATCACGCGCTGAAGCCGCTTGCGAAGAAAATCGTTGAGATTCCCGGCGTGGTCAGTTGCGCGATTTCCAAAAACCACGACGCGAAAAACCACGAGATCTTCGGCGACACGGTTGAACTGCTCGCCGGGGAGCCGGTGATTCATGAGGCCATCGGCGAAACCCGCTACGCGCTTAATCCGAAAGCCTTCTTCCAATTGAATCCTGAGGAAACGGCGAAGCTTTATGCGTATGTCGATACCTTTTTTGACGATGGCGATAAGACGCTGCTTGACCTTTACACCGGAAGCGGGGCGCTTGGGTTACACGTGGCCAAACGCTTTGATCGCGTGGTCGGGGTCGACGCCGACAAGGCATCGATCGACAGCGCCAATTTAAACCGCAAACTCAACAAAGCCGGCAACGTCGTCTTCTACCATGGCGACGCCGCCGAGACGATGAACAAACTCGACAAAAAAGGCCTGCGCTTCGATGTGGCTGTCTTCGATCCACCACGAAGCGGGCTGGATGATGCGTTGATTGATCGCTTGCTGAGAAACCCGATCAAGAAACTTATCTATGTGTCGTGCAACCCGAGCACGCTGGCGAAAAACGTCCACAAGCTAAGCCGAAAGTACACCGTAAAATCGGTGATGCCTTTCGACATGTTCCCACAGACAAGCCACATTGAATCGGTCGTGCTGCTCCAGGTAAAATAAACCCTCTCTGAGGGTTTTTCAATCTTTAAAGAGAAAGTATGTGCAAATGATGAAAAGAGGTTACGGCGTTTTTGGGAAGGCTTACGAGACGATGTTGCGTCAGGGCGTGCACGATGTGCGCGCCGTTGATCATGCGATATTGAAAAACATGGTGCGTCTTGACGATGATTCTTTTGAGAGACTATATCAAACACCGGCCCCCGTCTCAGAAGCGGTGAAGAAGCATGAGCTTTACGCCTTCGCCCAACAATTTAACCGTGACACCGCATCCGACACGGTGAACGCGGTGCTTCGTTTTACGAGACAGCTCGCCGATGACTTCGACGTGCCGTTTGCGTCGATGGTGTTTGGTGGAACCGAAAAGGAAATCATTGCGCGTGGCACCGATTTGTGCACGGATATGTCGCGCGTCGGCGCGGCGCTCCTTCAATGTTTGTCTATCCCGAGTCGAATCGTCGTGTTGGTCAACGGGTCAAAAGCGTACAACGGCCATCAAGCCGTGGAGGCGTACCTAGATAATCAGTACGTGTTCTGTGACTTTTTGTACGGTGTGATGGCGAAAGATAGCGATACGTATCGCGTGGCTGACCTGCTGGATAACGGCGATGTGGTACGCTCTGTTTACCGTGATGAGGTACCCTCAGAAAAGCACTTGACCTATGTGGTCGGGCTCTTTGACCAAGCCGCCATCAGCGAGTATGACATCACCAAACCACACATATACATCACCTCGGGCCCCAATGATTACTATCTGAAACTGATGAAGCTCACCCAAGACGGAACCTGGCAAATGGGGGAAAATCGTTGAGTGGTCAGTCTTTTAAGGAGATGGGTTTATGACTGGTAGGAAACATGGAAAAGCGCCCTATTCAATCGTCGTCGCCCACGGCGGGCCCGGCGCAGCGGGTAGCGTTAAACCCCTGTGCGAAGAACTGGGAAAAACCCATGGTGTCCTTGAACCGTTTCAAACAGAAATGACCGTACGGGGCCAAATGGATGAGTTACGGCGAGTTATTGAAACCGATGCCGACGCGCCGGTTATCTTAATCGGTCACTCATGGGGAGCGATGCTTTGCTTTATGTTTGCCGCCACGTACCCAACCCTTGTGAAGAAACTTATTCTTATATCCAGCGGCATGCTCGAAGAAGTCGAGCAGGAGACCATGCAGAAGAACCGGGAACGCAACCTCACGCCAGAAGAAAAAACGGAACTTGCTTCGTTACGTGCAACGTTTGCGAATCCTCAAGAGGAAGACATGGACGATGTCTTCCGACGCTTTGGCCGCTTGATGGACAACGTTGATTCATACCGACCGCTCGATATCGATGTCGACGATAGCCATTATCGTTACGCGGTGTATGCGTCAATCTGGTCTTAAGCCCATGCGATGCGCAAACGCGGTGAGATGATGGCAATGGGTGAGCGCATCGCGTGCGATGTGGTTGCCATTCACGGCGATCAAGACCCACATCCGGCCGACGCCGTAAAGGCATCGCTAGAAAAAGTCATCGCCAACCCGCGATTTTATAAACTAAAAGATTGTGGGCATACGCCGTGGAAAGAGCGCGATGCCCAGGATGCGTTCTATGCGATTTTGACCAAAGAGTTATCCGGATAGAAAATCGAATAAAAAGAAAAGAGCCGTTTCCCATAAATGCTGGGAAACGGCTTTATTATGTGATTTATTATACAAGAATTTTGATGAGTTCGTTGATGTATTTTCCCTTGAAAGCGGGGTTTTTGAGTCCTGCGTGCTCATCGCGATTGTCTAGGATTTGCAAAAACAATGGAATTGCGAAACTGGAAAAAAGCAAGAGGTATTTGGCGCGCAAGGTTTCTTCGTCCTGGATGCCGGTGGATTCGGCGAGTTTTTGAAACACGTTATGGGTGAAGGGCGTATCACTAAAGAAGGCGTCCAACACCATCATCCCGGCGTTGTCTTTGTGTCTTGGCTCTAAAAAGATTTGCGTGATAACGCCGACGTTTTCCACCGCGAAGTCGTAGGTGAAATCAAGCATGATGCGAAGGGCATTTTCTGGCGGCGTGTTTTTCGGCAAGGCAGCGATGTTGTCTTGGACGAGGGATTTGAGTTCGTCGATGACGCTTTCCATGACACGGTTGAGCAGCTCGTCTTTTGACCCGAAATGGTAGTTGACCGCGGCGATGTTGATGTAACAGGCCTCAGCGATGTCTTTGATGGTGACGTTGCCGCGTGCTTTCACGAGGGCTTTGGTGGTTTCAAAGATGCGGTTTTTGACGTCGGATGAGCGTTTTTCTGGCATCGGAATCACCCTTTCATATCGTGTTTCAAATGGGGTTTTAAAGCGTGTTTCAAATGGGTCTTATATTGTTATTATACTGTGTTAAACGTAAAATTAAAATAAGCATTTAAAAAGTATGTTTGAGGAGGAATGCCCATGCGTGGATGGCTAGCGAAACGGACGCGCATCATCGTGTTCTCGGTGATGGCCGCGCTGGTGGTTGCGGCGGGGGTGTTAAGCCTGCGCGTGGAAGCGAACTATGATTTAACCACGTACTTACCCGACGATTCGATGACCGCCGAAGGCGTCGCGCTGTTGCGTGAAAGCTTTGGCAATCACGCCGTCATTGATGTGATGGTCTCGGACGTCCCTGATGCCGCCGATGCGCTGGCGATAAAAGCATTGATTGAATCGGTGGAGGGCGTGCTGGCGGTGGAGTGGCTGGACGACGTCATTGACATCGCCGATTTTCCGACGGCCGATCCGATGGTTGTCGCCGCCTACTATCGAGAAGGGTACGCGCGTTTTACGGTGGTGTTGGCTTACGGGTCTTATGACGTTGAAGCCGCCCCCGTGATGGATGCGATTCGCGAGGTGCTTGAAGACCGTGATGTGGCAATGCGGGGTGAAGCCGTTGACAACGCCGAAGAACGGCAGATTGCCGAAGATGCGGTCGTGATGTTGATGGCGATTGTGTTGCCTATTTGTGTTGTGATTTTGTTCATTGCATCTCGGTCGTGGTTGGAACCGGTGCTCGTGCTTTTGGTGCTCGGGGCGGCGGTGGTCTTAAACATGGGCACAAACGCGTTTTTACCGGAGGTTTCGTTCATTACGTTGACGTTAGCCGCAGCGCTTCAGTTGGCGATTTCCCTGGATTATTCGCTCTTTATGTTACACCGTTATTACGAACACCGTGACGATGGTGATGATGTGATTAAGGCAATTGGCCACGCCTGGAAAAACGCGTTTCCTGCGATTCTTGCCTCGGCGTTGACGACGATTGCCGGGTTCTTGGCACTTCTCTTTATGCGGTATGGCATTGGCATGGACATTGGTGTGGTGCTTGCGAAGGGAATCGCCTTTAGCTTTCTATCGGTGATGGTGTTGATGCCGCTGTTGATCGCGTCGATGCACACGCGTCTTGAAAAATGGCGCCACCGCGCGCTTGTCTTTCACCTCGGTGGCCTTGGGAAACACATCGTAAAGTTGCGTTACCCGCTTACGGCGGCGCTTGTGGTTCTTGCGGGCGTTGGTTTTTTCTTCCAACAACGCGCGCCGTTTTACTTTGGCACCTCACGCGGTGAGGAATCAGACACGGTGGCGGCGGTTGAGGCGAAGAAGATTCGCACCGTCTTTGGAGTCAACCAACCGGTGGTGGTGCTTCTAGATGAGGTTGATAACGAACGGGAAATCGCATTGGTAAGCGAACTTATTCAGTTGGATCATGTCGTGCATGTGGACGCGTTGGTGACGCGTGTCGACCTTGATTTGGTGCCGAAAGAGGCTTTGCCTATGGAGTTGGTGATGGAGTTTGAACGCGATGGGTTGGCGCGGCTTGTGGTGTTGACGTCGGTGGTTGAAGAAAACGACGCGATGTTTGATGTGCACGCGGCCATCGACGAGACGGTGGCTGCACATTACGACACGTATTACTTGTTGGGGCGCATCCCCGGCACCGCCGAGATTCGCGAGACGGTGCTGGCCGATACGCCTATCGTGATGCTTGCGAGCGTGGGAGCGATCGCGTTTGTGTTGATGGTGGTGTTTCGAAACCTGCTTGTGCCTTGGTTGTTGTTGCTGGTGATTCAAGCCGCCATTTGGGTGAACATCGGTGTGCTCGGTGTGTTTGAGACGCGTGTTGTCTACATCGGGTACTTGGTTGTCTTGGCCTTGCAGCTTGGGGCGACGATTGATTACGCGGTGCTTTTGATGACCCGGTACCGTGACATGCGGCGCACGCATGATGCGGGGGGTGCCGTGCGCGAGGCGCTTAAGCGTTCGAGCGTTCCGATTATGATTTCCGGGCTGGTGCTCGCCTCGGCCGGCTTCGCCGCCGCGGCGACATCAGGGTTGAGCGTGATTGCTGACATCGGGCTCTTGATTGGGCGTGGGGCGTTGTTGTCGCTTGCCTTTGTGCTAATCTTTTTGCCGGCCCTATGTCACCTCGTCGATCGGGTGGTGAAACCTCGTTAGAACGCGGGCGACCGCGTTCTTTTTCATTTGTGTTTATCGCCCGTTTGCGGTAGACTAAAAGGTGTATTTTACGAGCGAGGTGAGGCGATGGGAACGGTGATTAATGCGGTCGCGATTGTGGTGGCGTCGATTATCGGCGTGATTTTCAAGCGCGGGCTGCCAGAAAAACTTCAGAAATCGGCAATGTTTGTCCTCGGGCTTTCGCTTGCTGTGTTGTCGATTGGATGGTTTATTCGGGATTTTCTCAGCATCGGTGTCGACGGTGGTGCGTATGAACTGGTTTCAAGCGGCGATTTGCTGATTATACTGTCGCTTGTCATCGGCACGTTGATTGGTGAAGCCATCGGCATTGACGAAGGCTTGACACGCTTTGCGCATGGCGTTGAGAAGAAGTACGATCTACCACCGCTAGCGAAAGGTTTTGTGGCAGGCACGTTGATATTCTGCGTTGGCGCGATGGCGATACTCGGTCCGATTGACGACGGGCTTCACGGCGACATGACGACGCTGCTTGTGAAAAGCGCGCTCGACTTTGTG
The DNA here is from genome assembly GCA_007123975.1 of Candidatus Izemoplasma sp. Taxonomy (GTDB): domain Bacteria; phylum Bacillota_I; class Bacilli_A; order Izemoplasmatales; family Izemoplasmataceae; genus SLQR01. The sequence goes on from SLFZ01000020.1 coordinate 18,239, forward strand.
ACGGCGATGATGCTTGCGGCGGTGCTTGGCATCGGTGTGTTGTTCGCGGCGTTTTCGGTGCTGATTTATCAAGGTGCCATCACCATCTTAGCCGCGCAGTTCGGTGTCTTGCTCACCGACGAGATGGTCAGAGCGCTTTCGATGGTTGGAAACGTGATTTTGGTGGCGATGGGTCTCAACTTCATGGGCGTCACGAAAACCAAAGTGGCGAACATGTTGCCGGCGCTTGTGGTGCCGATTGTGTACTTTGCGATTCGTGGGTTATTCGGTTAGGAGGGTACCATGGATTTTACGACGTTAGTCAACGAAAGAGAAAGCTGCCGAGCCTTTACAGGCGCGGCAGTGGATGATAAAAAAATCGAGACCATCTTAGAGGCCATGCGCCTAGCGCCATCGGCGACGAACCAACAGCCGTGGCGTTTTATCGTGGTGATAAATGCCGACACACGAAAAACGATGGCGAGCGCCATGCAGCGATTTACCGCAAAGGCTGGGGCGTTTATCGTCATCGTTGAAGAAGGCAGGCGCCTTGCGGTCAAGGGCATGGAAAAACTCAAGCGTCAAGCCTGGACGCAGTACGATTTTGGCATTGCCTCGGCACACGGTGCCCTCGCGGCAACCGAACTAGGCCTTGGTTCGTGCATCATCGGTTGGTTCAAAGAGCGGAAAATCGCGGACGCGATCAACGTATCCAAAGCC
>SLFZ01000050.1 GCA_007123975.1 Candidatus Izemoplasma sp.
ATGCCATGGAAGTATCGGAAGCCCTCATCAGGGCGCTCAAGAACGATGACGTCGAGGCGCTTAAGGCGCGCGTGAAGCACGTCGATGCCGTCGATCATAAACACCAGCATCTCGGTTATTACGCCGTTCGTCAAAAAGCCCATAAAACGCTCACGTGGTTGCTTGATGAGGGCGTCGATCCAAACGCGCAAAACAAGCACGGCGACACGGCACTTCACACCGCCGCCTACCTTGGCGATGCCATTAGCTGCCACGCGCTCTTGCATGCTGGCGCCCGCGTCAACGAAACCAACAAGAAACTGCAGACGCCGTTGATGCTTGCGGCGCAAAAAGGCGATCATGATTGCCTTGAAACCTTGTTGTCGGCTAAAGCCGACATTATGGCCAAAGATTTCGAAGGCTGCCACGCGCTTTTTTATGCCATCAAAAGCAAAAGCCAACGCATCGTCGATCGTTTGCTTGAGGCCGGCTCACCGGTGCATTGGTTAAACGACAAACATGAATCGCTCATTCATTATGTTTGTGCCCATGGGTTAGCACCCATGTTAGAAAGCATGATTGAACGCGGCGTCAACCCTTATCAGAAAAACATCTATCACCAAACGGCCATGCATTACGCCGTGCGCGATCCAATGGAGACAAGCGTCGATCGTTTGATTGAACTCGGCGTGTCCAGTTACGATAAAGATCACTTTGGCGAATCGCCTTATGACCGCGCCGAGCTCAACGGCTACGACGCGGCGTTGCTTAAGTTCACTCGTCACAAAAACGATCCCGACCGTCGCGAAGCCACCAAACACTACCCGCTTCATCACGCCTTGCGCCGGAACCGCTTTGACGAAGCCCTGGCCTTGATGGAGACGGCCGACACCAAAGAAAAAGACACCTATGGCAACACCCCGCTCTTTTATGCGTTGATGCTTAAAGATCACATGCTCGTTGATGCCCTGCTTAGAAAAGGGGTACCGCTTGAAAACATTGACGCGCATGGTCGAGACGCCTTCTTTTATCCCGTGCTCGAGGGCAACGCAGGCCTCATCAAGCGCCTTGTCAATGACGCTAAATTCCGACCATCCGACGACACCTTAGCCTTAGCTCAGAGTTTAAAAAACCCAGCCGTGTTATCGCTGCTTACGCCATAGCGAAAAAAAAGAGCTTTTCAAAAGCTCTTTTTAAATGCCAAACAACATCACGCCGACCACGAACAAGTTCCAAAGCATGTGCATGCCGATGACGATATCGAGCCGACGCTCGGTCATTTTATAGATGATACCGAAGACCACACCCATCGACACATACGGAAGCAGTTCAAGCGCATGTGAGAAGCCTGATAACATGTGGATTCCCCCGAACAAGAAAGCGCTGAGAAGAATTGCCGCCGTCGCGTTCGTGCGGCGTTCGATGAGCCCATAAACGCCTTTCCTGAAGACAAGTTCTTCAATGACCGGAGCAAAGAGGACCCCAAACAGCCCGACAGCCAAGAAATTGTACCAAGCGCTTCGCGCCATCTCTTCAAGCGATTCTTGGTTGCCTGAAGGATCGGTTACGCCAAACTCGCGCATGATGATGCCAACGATGGTGCTCACCCCGAGCATCAAGAAAAAACCACCAAGCACCATGCCAAGCGTGTAGCCTTTGCGTTGACGATGCCTGTTCAGCATGCGCTTCAGTGGCCCGGCACAAGCCCGGACCATAACGAAGGCTAAGATGGCGTAATAGACTAACTGTCCATACGCCGCGAACGTTTGGCTGTCTTCGGCACCTGGAACCCACACAAGGACCAAAGCATACGCAATGCTAAACGCCAAAAGTCCAAGCGCATACAGAAATATCATGCGCCATTCAATGCGGATTTCTTGCGTTGTATAGTCGTCGTGCATTGTCATCACCTATTCATGTGGTCGTATCTCATGGACATTATAGCACACGGCGAGTAAAAAGCGTTCACGAAGTGGGGATTTGTTGACAAGGGACGGGGTTATGGTATCATTATATCAAGATAACAAGCCCTAAACCTTATATTAAGGAAGTGACGCCATGGCTAAAAAAACGTTCGCCGTCATCGGCCTCGGTCGGTTTGGTACCGCGGTCGTTGAAGAGCTAATTAAAGGCGGTTTCGACGTGCTCGTCATCGATCGTGACGAATCGCGCGTCGCCAAAGTCGCTAAAAGTGCCACCCACGCCGTCGCCTTAGACACCTCCGATGAAAACGCCCTGCGCGATGTGGGCATCACAAGCATCGACCACGTCATCGTCGCCATTGGTAAAGACATCGAAGACAGCATCCTCACAACCCTTATTTTGAAAGAACTCGGCGTGAAACGTGTGACCGTCAAAGTCCAAAACGAATACCACGAAAAGGTTGTTCGCAAAATGGGCGCCGACGACGTCATCCAACCGGAAAAACTGATGGGCAAACGCTTAGCCCATCGCATCGTCACGAACAATATCCTTGAATACTACGATCTTAACGAAACGCACAGTTTCATCGTGGTCGAGGCATCGACGAAGCTAGTCGATACCACGGTCGTTAACCTCGACCTACGCAACCGCTTCAACATCAACATCGTCGCCATCAAGCGCGAAGAAGCGATCATCATCCCCGAACCCGACGAACGCTTCGCCGAAGGCGATCAGCTGCTCTTGGTCGGGAAAAACACCGACTTGAACCGCTTTTCAGTCTGGTGCGCAAAATAAAAAAAGCCTTTTTCACTAGGCTTTTTTTCGTGGAGGTGTCTTATGCGACAACTCGTCATCGCCACCCAAAACACCCATAAGCTCGACGAGTATCGCCAGATGCTCGAACCGTTGAAAACGGAAGTCTATTCGCTTGCGGATTTTGACATCGACGACATCGAGGAAACCGGCGACACGTTCGAAGCCAACGCCAGACAAAAAGCTCGAGCGCTCAAAAAACACACCGACATGCTCGTTATTGCCGATGACTCAGGCCTTGAAGTCGACGCACTCGGTGGCCTTCCCGGTGTTCGTTCTAGGCGTTACAGTGACAAGGCCACCGACGACGCCAACAACGAAAAACTTCTCAAAGCCATGGAAAACGAAACCGACCGTGCTGCCCGCTTCGTCGCCGTGATTTGCTTGATCGACGAGCACGGTGAGGAGCACGTGTTCGAAGGGGAACTCAACGGCTACATTCACACCGCCTGCACCGGAAACGGTGGCTTCGGTTACGACCCACTTTTCATCCCCGTCGGCCACACCGAGACACTCGCCGAACTCGGACCAACCATCAAAAACAAACTCTCGCATCGCGCTCGCGCCTTGCGTAAAGTATTGGATTTTCTCAAACACCACGAATGATAGAGGGGGACACCATGACCTACCAAGAAGCATTGACCAAGGCACTCGTGAACCAAGATAAGGCCGAAGCCTACCGACTCACACGCGCGTTTCTCAACGAAGACGCAGGCAACCTCGGCCGCTTTTATGAAACGATTATCCCTGGCATCCTCAACGCCATCGACTGTGCCGAGGGCGATTACGAATGCGTCTTTAAAGAACACCGTATGAGTGCCATGATCCGCGCATTGGTCGAGATGAGCCACGAGTATGTGGTCAAACAGACCAAGTGCTTAAAACCCAAACGCACCGTGCTCATCGCTTGCATGAAAGACGAAACGCATGAACTCGGTGCCGTCATCGGCACGCACATGTTTGAGTTAAACGGATTTGATACCGTCTTCACAGGCGCAAACACGCCGCTTGCGACCATCGAAGCCGGCATGCGTGCCGTGCACTGTGATTACCTTGTGCTTTCGGTCACGAACGCCTACAACTTGTTGGTGATGAACCGCGCGATTCGACAACTCAAAAACGCTCATCCAGATGTGAAGATATTCGGCGCCGGGCGAGGTGTTGTGAAAAACATCGACCGCCTCGAACTCGACGGCATCATGCAAAGTCAGGCCGACATTGAACGCCTGATTGGCGAGGAGGGTCTGACATGTTCGCCTTCCGCGTAGCCTTACGATTTCTCTTTAGCAACAAAGCGCAAACCGTCTTCATCGTCTTAGGCATTGCCGTGGGCATTTCGGTTCAGGTCTTCATCGGTTCACTCATCCAAGGCCTGCAAAACGACCTTGTCGATTCGACCATCGGCCGCAGCTCACACGTCACCGTGCAAGCCGCCGAACGTGGCGCGACCTTCGACGATCAAAACACCGTGCTTTCAACCATCCGCGAGGCCGACGGTCAAATCATCGCCGTCGCGCGCGTGGTCGAAGGCAGCGGTTCTTTAAACACGGGAAGCAAAAACGACCCCGTTGTCGTGCGCGGTTTTGACTTCACCGAAGCCGACGACATCTACCGCTTCACAGAGACCCTTATCGATGGCCGCTTGCCCGATGCGAACGGCGAAGTCATGCTCGGTAAAGATCTTGTCGAAGCCGCAGGCATCGCCCTCGGGTCGACCTTGTCAATCCAAGTGCCTGAGGTTGGCGAAAGCGACGTCACCGTCGTCGGCGTTTTCGACTTCGGCGTGACAAGCATCAACGAAAGCTGGCTTGTGACCACTTTAGACACCGCTCGAACGACGTTATCGGTCAACGGGTTGACGCGCATCGAAACGCAGATTGACGACGTGTTTTTAGCCGATGACGTGGCAGCGAACCTCGCCGCTGCACTCGGCAGCGACTACCGCATCAGCGAATGGAAGCGCGCCAACCAAGAACTGCTTAGCGGATTAGAAGGCCAAAGCATCTCCAGTTTAATGATCCAAGTGTTCGTGCTTGTGAGCGTCGTCCTCGGCATCGCCAGCGTGCTCGCGATCACGGTCTTGCAAAAATCGAAACAGCTCGGCATCCTAAAAGCGATGGGGGCCCGCGACCGACAAGCTTCACAGATATTTCTCTTTGAGGGGATGCTGCTTGGTGTGTTTGGCGCCATCCTCGGTGTGAGTTTGGGCTTAGGACTCGGTTGGATGTTCGGCCAGTTTGCCGTCACCGAAAGCGGCGATCCCGTTGTATCGATCGCCATCAACCCTGGTTTCATCGCCATCAGCGCGTCGATTGCGATTGTCGCCAGCTTGATCGCATCGCTCATTCCTGCACGACGCAGCGCCACATTAAATGTCATCGAGGTGATCCGCAATGGCTGACGTTCTCGTCTTGAATGGCATTAAGAAAACCTACGGAAAAGCCGTGAAGACACAAGTGCTGCACGGCATCGATTTGAAACTTGGCGAAGGTGATTTTGTGGCTATTGTCGGCCAAAGCGGCTCAGGAAAAAGCACCTTGTTGAACATTATCGGTACGCTGGATACGCCGAGCGAAGGCAGTGTGGAAATCTATGGCACGAAAACCTCTGCGATGGATAAAAACGCGCTCGCACGGCTGCGCAATGAAACGCTTGGCTTCATCTTTCAACACCATTATCTTTTGCCAGAGTTCACCGCCTATGAAAACATTTTGATGCCTTACCGCATCGCCCACCGCACCGTGCCAAAAGAGGTCTTGAACTACGCCGACGAACTCATCGACCTCGTGGGCTTGTCGCATGTGAAGAACAACCTCGCCAACGAAATGAGCGGCGGCCAACAACAGCGCACCGCCATCGCCCGCGCCCTCATTAACAAACCCAAACTCATCTTGGCCGATGAACCCACGGGGGCGCTTGATTCAGACACCACGGAGCAGGTCTACGAGTTGCTTCGAAAAATCAACCGCACCTACCACACCACGTTCATCATCATCAC
>SLFZ01000030.1 GCA_007123975.1 Candidatus Izemoplasma sp.
AGCGAGCACAGGCGACAACATGAGCCCCTTCTTTAAGCAATCGTTTCACCAATGCATAGCCAATCCCTCGTGATGCCCCGGTGACCAACACAACGCGTCCTTCGAGTTTCATTCTACCCCTCCATCTGTTTCCTTCATTGTATCAAAAGGCAAACAAAAAGCGCAACACTTTGCGCCCTTTGTCCTTTACCCACAACATTCCTTTTCTTCGTGGTGTTCACCCTCGCAGCACCCTTCATCGCCCTCGTGGTGGTGCTCACCATGGCAGCAGCCATTCTCGCTTATGTGCCCTTTCATGGGGTCGAGGTTGTTTGAGACGTACTGACTCAAGACGTCCTCTTTCTTGCCAGACCCGTAGAAGGTCGCGATGCCTGATGCCTGGTATCGTTCGTGCACGTTCGAGGTCATCCCGGCAGCGATGACGGTGGTCACGCCGAGGGACATCACAAACCGACGGCATCCTTTCTTCTCTGTGCCTTCGGCCACGATGGTGTCTTTGCGCACAATGCGTCCCGCATCCAACGTCACCATCCAGAAGCGTTCCGAATCGACTACCGACTGAGCGACGTTGTCGCCATCCAACGGCATGAGGATTCGGGTTGTGGTGGTGCTTTCGTGTTTGTGGTGCTTGTCTTGGCATGTTGTCACGTTTGTTTTTCCTCCTTGTATGATAATGCTTGCGTTTTCAACCATCGCTTTCACAAGCGTGGCTCGTGCATCTTTGTACAGTTTTTGAACCGTGCTTCGCGACACGTCCATCTTCTTCGCGGCCTCGGTCTGATCCAACCCGAGGTAATCGATTAACCGTAGGGTCTCAAAGGCCTCAACGGGCAATGCCAATACGTCACTTGCAAGGGAGTCGCACGGACCAAAACGTCGGTTATCCATGCAACAGCCAATGCGCTTTCGTTTCATCGGTCGTGCCATGACACCACCCCTTTCATCGACACCATGGTATCAGAGTTTTTGGCATATGTCAATAATAGTCAAAAAGAAAAGCGGTCATCGACCGCCATGGGTTATCGTTTTTGCAATGGCATGCGCTTCGCCATCATGATGTCGGGTTTCCCGAGCCCGTTGGCGTCGGGGATTACCCCGACAATGACGAACCCGCACTTTTGATAGAACTCATAGGGATGGTTCTTAAGGTTTTTAATGCGCTTAATGTGTTCAAAGACATCAGGGTAGAGGTCGGTGTCGGCAAGCGATGTTTTTGAAAACTCGTCGTCGGTTCCTAGGTGTAGTGACACGCAGCCTTTGGCCCGCATGGAATCTTCAAGTTCGGCCACAAGCGCCGTACCAATGCCTTTTCCCCGGTGCGCTTGATCGACGACGAGCGGGTGAAGTTCCCATCCCGTGTGCCCGTATTGCGCGGCGGCGCCGATGGCGCCGATGATGTTGTCTTTTTCTTTCGCTACCAACAACACGCTATTCTCATGCAGAAAGTCATCAAGCTCGGCGATTGCTTTCTCGACCGTTGGATAACTTTGTGGCCACGTTTCGCTCATCATTGACGCCACGCGTTTAATGGCTTTCCTGTCCGTACTCAAGATTCGTTCTATGTTCACCTCGCCACCTCCATCAACCCCATTATAGCACGTCTCTTTCATCGTCCAATCCGCATTTTTTGTAGATGGTTTGGATAAGTCGTCCCTTGTGCTCTAAATAGCCATCAATGTCGCGGGGGTAACGTTCGGCCGCCTCGCGTTTGACCTTGGCGTAGGCATCGCGCGCGTCACGGTGGGTACGCAAGTAATCGACTAACACCAGGTGCCGTTTCAGTTCGGCGCTGCTTGAGCGGCACACGTAAAGGTGGTGCGCGATCGGTTGCGGGATGTCGGACTTGAACACCTCGCGGCCCGGCACGTCTTGGTCGCCGACGTGTGTGTAGCCGAGGGTGGCGAGGTTGCGGACGACGACGTCAAAGTTGGCGTCGTCTGGTATCTCGATATCGATATCGATAATCGGCTTCGCAGCCAACCCTTCCACGGCGGTGCTTCCAACGTGGTGTATCTCCACGTATAAGCCTTCGAGGGCTTTTCTTAAGGGCCTCGCGAGCAGTTCAAACTGGCTTGGCCAGATGGGGTCGTAAGGCACAATGGTGATGGTCCGCATGGTCTCATCCTTTGCGTAAAAATAGTGGTAGATGTCGGTCTTATCATATCATAAAATATCTCCACACGACAACAAGGGCGTAACCGCCGCTTTTACCGCAAGGTTGCGCTTGCAATGCGACAAAATATGCAGTATAATGCATACGGAAACCATATAACTACTGTTAGGTGAGGCTCCTACAACGGATACACGCTGCTGCCGAGAAACGTCGAAAGACGCCAATCGGTCAACAGACATTACCGGATTAAGGTTTTGTTTAACGCAGCTAGTACACGACGCCGTGTAGTGCCAAAACTCAACGACGGGTTAGTCTTTTCGATGACCCTCGTTGCGGTCATTTTTTCATGTTGGAGGTGATGGTATGAACCGAGCTCGCGACAGCGTTCCGAACCCGATTAGCGACCCTGACGCCCCGCCTAGGTGGCGTGTTTCATCAACCATCACAAAACATCCAACAAAGGAGTGTAACCCATGGAAAAAGAAAAAATCACAACCTTAAAACAACTGCGTGAACTGATTGACACCAACCAAACCGATCAGTTGAAGAAAATGCTTGCCGAACTCGACGAGTACCTCATCGCCGACATGATTGAGATTCTCGAGCCGGAAAAACAAGTGGTCGTATTCCGCTTGCTTGATAAACAAACCGCGCTTGACGTCTTTGAGTTCATTGAGACCGAAGTCCAACAAGACCTTATCCAAAACTTCACCGACGACAAAGCCATCGAGTTCTTCAAAAACCTCGAACCGGACGACAGAGCCGCTCTAATGGACGAACTCCCCGCCAAAGTCGCCAAACGCCTCTTGCATGCGCTTTCCAAAAAAGAACGTGACCTGACGACCTTGGTCATGGGCTACCAACCTGGCACCGCCGGGCATATCATGACCCCGAAATACATCTCGTTTAAACAAGGCATGACCGTCCAAGACGCGCTTGACCGCATCCGCGAAGTCGCCGATGAAGTCGAAACCGTCTACCACCTTTACGTCACCGACAAAACCCGGAAACTCGAAGGCATGGTTCTGCTTAAAGACTTGATTACCGCTGACCCGGAAGAAAAAATTGAAAACATCATGCACACCGACCCAACCCATGTCAAACACGAGGTTGCCGATGAAATTGTCGCGCAGCTGCTTCAAGACTCCGACATGCTCGCCGTGCCCATCGTCGACACGGAAAACCGCCTCCTCGGCGTGGTCACGGTCGACGATGCCATCGACATCTTGGAAGACGAAGCCATCGACCGTGAAATTACGGCCGCCGGTTTCCTTGATTTCTCAAGCCGTGAACGCGACCGTAGCCGCATCTTAACCAGCGGTAAATTCACCCAAATCCTCGGTATGCGCGTGCCCTTCTTGCTTATTACCCTCGCAGGCGGTATGTTCGCCGGTTTCGTCATCGGTGGATTCGAAGAAATCCTCGAAAGCGTCGTCGTGCTCGCCTTCTTCATCCCGGTCATCATGGACATGGGCGGTAACGTCGGCACGCAATCCTCAACCATCTTCAGCCGCGCCGTCGCCCTAGGCCACATCAACTTCGGCCGTTTCCTAAAACAGTGGAGCCGAGAAGTTGGTATTGGCGCCATCATGGGACTTATCCTCGGTGTGTTAGGCGCGATTATCGCCTACCTCTGGCAAGGCGTGCTCATGGATTTCGAGTATCCCCTGCAGCTTGCAGGCGTGATTTTCACCGCGCTCTTCTTCACCATCGTCATCGCCACCGCGCTCGGCTTCTTTGTGCCGTTCATTATGATGAAAATCGGTGCCGATTCGGCCGCTTCTAGCGCCCCCTTCATTACCACCATTAAAGACATTACGGGGCTCTTAATCTATTTCTTGCTCGCAACGTGGCTGCTTGGCGCCATCATGTGATCGTTTGTGGATCCACTCTTACAAATTATCTTCATCGCCGCGATGACCTATATTATCGGCACGTTTGGCTTTTGGCTTTCCAGCTTTAAGCGGTGGCTCTTGTTCGTGCCGTCACTCGTGTTCTTCTTCGGCCCATTCCCCTTTATTGTCTGGCTGTTTGGGCACCCCACCATCAGCGATGAAACCCGTCAATTTTACGTGCAAGTCGGCACCAGTTTGGTCGTCGCCGCGATGGCGTCGGTTGTGCTTTGCACGGTGCTCTACAACCGAACCAAAACAAAAGGCTGAAAACCTCAGCCTTTTTTTATGTTTTGTGTCCATTCCTGCACCGCATCCACCTCGGCGCGGCCGATGGCATGGCCTTCGCGAAACCACGACAGGGTGACACCTGCGCCGGCCTGTTTTAAACTTTCCACAAGCGTTTCAGATTCGTCCACAGGACATATTGGATCGTTTTTACCCGCCGTCACAAGGACGGCTTTACCATTAAGGCGTTTAGGACGGATATCGCTTAGCGGCACCATCGGATGCAAAAGCACCGCACGCTTAAACGGCGCTTCATTCAGATAAAGCATGGCGGCGAGTAAGTTGGCGCCGTTTGAATACCCAATGGCGATGATGTCGCTCGCGTCAAAATTGCGCTCTTTAGCAAGACGATCAAGTCGCTCACGCATCGCAAGGGCTCGCACCTTGACGTCATCTTCATCAAACACCCCTGGGCGAATGCGCTTGAAAAAGCGCGCCATGCCATTTTCGTTGACGTCGCCTAAAAACGAGAGTATCGATGCGTCTTCATCGAGCTTTTGAGCCAAAGGCACGAGGTCTTGTTCGTTCCCGCCGGTGCCGTGCAAGAGCACAAACACCGGGGAATCTTTCTTTCCTTCTATCCAAATGTTTTGCATGTGATTACGGTCTTTCAAGTTTCATCACATCCCCAATGGTCGTGTAGCGGTTACCCGAGAGGCGACCGACAAACTTTGCTTTTTCAATGGCAAATTTCCCTTCATTAAACACCGTTTCATCGACGTAGATACCAACCACGCGACCGATGAACATGTCGCTAGATTCAAAGCTGATCTGCCTGTCGAGTTCGCACTCAAATGCCACGGGACTTTCCTTGAGATAAGGGACTGGAAAACCGGTTTCAACCGGGGTAAAGCTTGTGATGTCGAGTTCGCTTTTTGTGTGCGGCAAGCGCGCAGCACTTCGGTTCGCATCGCCAAGGTTGGCTTCGGTGACGGCTTGGACCACAAAGCTCTTGGTGTCGATGATGTTTTTGGCAGTATCCTTGTAATCCCCCGTCTTTTTATCGCGCCCAACAACGATTTGTAGCCTTGCAGGTTCTGCGGTGACGATGTTAAAGTAGCTGAATGGAGCGACGTTGATGACGCCGCTTTTTCCTTTGGTTGTCACCAGGGCGATGGGCCGAGGTACCACGGCGCTTGTGAGTAAGCCATACATGGCACGTTTATCGTAGGCATCAAGGCTCAATCGCTTCATTGAAGTCGCCCCCGATGCTTCTCAACGTCAATCGGTTTCAACGACCCCTTCAAGATGTTGCGTAGACGCTCGTGCTGCGGCGGCAGCATCAACGATTCACCAAGGGTTTCAAACGGCTCGTCCACTGTAAA
>SLFZ01000084.1 GCA_007123975.1 Candidatus Izemoplasma sp.
AGACGTTGTCATCGTGCCGATTCTCCGTGCCGGCCTCGGCATGGTTGACGGCATTCACATGATGATTCCGACCGCGAAAATCGGCCACATCGGTTTGTATCGCGACGAAGAAACCTTAACGCCACACAGCTACTACGTCAAGTTTCCCAAGGAAATAGCGAGCGCGACCGTGCTGCTTGTCGACCCAATGCTCGCCACCGGCGGCAGTGTTCTCGCAGCCATCGACGCGCTTAAGAAAGCGGGCGCAAAAGACATACGTTTCGTCGGCCTTGTCGGGTGTCCAGAAGGCGTCGAGGTGCTTGAAAAAGCTTACCCCGATGTCGATATATACCTTGCGGCCATGGATGAAAAACTCAACGAAAAAGCCTACATCGTACCGGGTCTCGGCGACGCTGGAGACCGGTTGTTCGGAACAAAATAGTGGACGATAAACGGTTCTTGCTCAAGCTGCTTGCCATCACAACAAGTTTCTTGTACGAAGCCATCGCAGCGATTGGCGTCGGTTTTCTGATGGGATGGGGCATCGACCGTTTGGTGGGCCTTGAACGCGTGTTTGTGATTGTGTTCATGGTGCTTGGAGCCATTGCGGCAGTGCGCAACTTTATGGTGCGTGTGTACCGCATAGGAGTGGACAAAGATGACTGAAAAAGTGTTCTTACAAACGTTCTTTTACGCCTTCATCACCACGCTTGTTTTAAGCGGGCTTTTTTGGTTAATCATGGACCTTGATCGTGCCATCGCCTATGCGCTTGGTGGCCTTGCGGTCATCATGATGATGAGCCACAACTACAAAACCACCATGAAAACGGCGCATAAAGATCCTGAATCTCTCAAACGCCGGGCGATGCAAAATTACGCCCTGCGTTTTGTGTTTTACGCCATCATCGCCGCGGCGGTTTACTTCCGTCGTGAAGACATCATCGACATGGTGCTTGCCTTCTTGGGCATTTCCACGTTTAAGTTCGTGATGATGATCAATTTCTTCGTGCACCGCCGTGTTTTGGATGATGAAGGAGGGAACCATGATGCTTGATTTTTACGCCGACTTATCGCCGAACTTAAAGGCATCCCTAATCGTCATCGTCGCGTTATCCATCTTGAGCATCGTGATTGGTCGCAAAGTTGCCAAACTCAACCCCAAAGACACCCCCAAAGGCCTTGTCTTTATCGCCGTGTTATTGGTTGAGATGCTCAACGATTTCATCAAGGAGTTTTACGGCAAACGTTGGAAAACCTTCACGCCGATTCTCGTGGCCGTATTGCTTTACTTGGTGTTTGCGAACACCTCAGCGCTTTTCGGCCTTGCCAATCCACTCGCCAACATCACGATTGCCTTGTCGTTTAGCTTGTTTGCGTTTTTAACGATTCAACTCGGTGGGCTTTATATCCGCAAACCAAAAAATCGCATCAAAGACCTTGCCACCCCGAACGTGCTTCTGATGCCCCTCAACGTCATCAGCGAGATTTCCACCCCGCTTGCCATGGGCCTTCGTCTGTTTGGTAACCTGCTCAGCGGAAGCGTCATGGCCGTGGTTGTCTTTAACCTCTTGCACATTTTAGGGGATGCGCTTGGCACCGTTGGCGCGGTGCTCAGCACCGCCGGAAACATCTCCATCGCTGCGCTTTTCTTGCATCCGATTTTTAACATCGGATTCGGCATTGTGCAAGCGTTTGTTTACTTTATGTTGCTAACCATTTTCTTGTCCATGGCCATCGAGGAACCCGACATGGCCACCGATGAGTAATTGATGGGATAGATACTTACAACCTTAAGGAGGAATAAGCATGTTATCAACTCTATTTTTGGCCACCGCCGATTACAACGAATTCTTCGTTAACGGCATGGCACTGCTTGGTGCAGGCATCGCAATGATCGCCGGTATCGGCCCTGGTATTGGACAAGGATTCGCCGCCGGTAAAGCGGTTGAAGCCGTCGGACGTCAACCCGAAGCCATTGGTAAAATCACCACAACGATGCTCGTTGGCCAAGCGATGGCCGAGACCACCGGTCTTTACGCGTTGATTATTGCTTTTGTCTTGATTTTTACGTAATACACACGGATTGGAGGCAACACCATGCAAAGATTAGCCGATGCCATCCAGCGGCTGGTCGACACCGCCCTCGGCGCCGATGCGCTTGAGCTCTTTATTCAGCTTGCCGCCACCGTCGTGTTGGTCATCATCGTCAAGGTGTTTTTCTGGGAGAAAGTCACGAACTTCATTGAAGCTCGACGTGAACTGATGGACCAAGAACTCACCGAAGCGATGGAACAAAACGAAGAGGCCAAAGCGCTGAAAGAAGAAGCGGAGTCCAGCTTCGAGCGCGTCAAAGAAGAAGCGCGAACGCTGCTTGAAGAAGCGAAATCGCGCGGTGAAGACACCCGCCGCACCATCATCGCCAAAGCCAAAGACGAGGCCGCCAACATCAAGAAAGACGCCCAAAAAGACCTCGCCCAAGAAATCGATGTGGCCCGCAGCCAACTGCGTGGCGAAATCGTCGATATTGCGATGTTGCTTGCGGAGAAAGTCATCACCAAAAAAATCGACCAAGCCACCTACGAACGCTTGTTAGACGACGCCATCGAGACGGTGCGTAAGTCATGAGCGCGATCAGCGAACAATATGCCGTCGCGCTTTTTGAGCTTGCGCAAGAAACCGATGCATTGGATGACGTTAAGCAAGCGTTCGACCGTTTTCTCAAGGCATTCGATGACACCTCACGGGCGTTTTTCTTAAGCCCCGCCATTACCAAAACCATCAAAAGAGAAACCCTTGACCAACTCGACACGCACCCCGCGTTTCGCGACTTTATCAAAGTCCTCATCGACAACAACCGTCTCACCATCCTTGAGGATGCCAAGCGGGCGTTCAACGGGCTTCTCGACAAACGCGACGACACCATGCGTGTGCTAGTAAGGGTCGGAAAACCCTTGAAACGTGAGCGCATCGAAGCGCTTGAGAAAACGTACAAAGAAAAATATAAGCGCCAGGTCATTGTCGATGTCACTGTCGACGAATCAATCGTTGGAGGCATGCGCGTCGAGTACGACGGCATGGTTTTATCCGACACCGTACAAGATAACCTCAACAAACTCAAGTCACGACTGACGAAATAGGCAGGTGGATCCATGAGTAAAATCAATCCCGTGGAAATCAGCGCTCTAATCAAAGAACAGATTAAGCGCTACCAGAAAGACATTAAAACAGAAAACGTCGGCACCGTCATCAGCGTCGGCGACGGCATCGCCCTCGTGCATGGTTTAGACAAAGCCATGAGCGGCGAACTTTTGGCGTTTCCAGACGACGTCTACGGCATGGCACTCAACTTAGAAAAAGACAGTGTCGGCGCCATCATCCTCGACGAATCGACGGCGATTAAAGAAGGCGATGAAGTCAAAACGACCGGCCGCATCCTCGAAGTTCCCGTCGGCGACGAACTGATCGGTCGCGCCATCAACCCACTCGGACAAGCCATCGATGGCCTTGGCGCCATCGAAACCAAGGCATTCCGTCCGCTCGAGCAAAAAGCGCAAGGCGTCATGAGCCGAAAATCGGTCGATGAACCCCTTCAAACCGGCATCAAGGTTCTCGATGCCCTCGTCCCGATTGGCCGCGGTCAACGCGAGCTAATCATCGGCGATCGCCAGACCGGAAAAACCTCGATTGCGATTGACACCATCATCAACCAAAAAGGCAAGGACGTCATCTGCATCTACGTTGCCATCGGTCAAAAAGAATCGACGGTAGCAGGCGTCATCCAATCGCTTAAAAAACATGGCGCAATCGACCATACCATCATCGTCAGCGCAAGCGCCAGCGAACCGGCGCCGCTGCTTTACTTGGCCCCTTACGCCGGCGTCAGCATCGCCGAGAATTTCATGTTCGAAGGCAAAAGCGTCCTCGTCGTTTACGACGACCTCACCAAACACGCCATCGCTTACCGTGAGTTGAGTTTGCTGCTGCGTCGTCCACCGGGACGTGAAGCGTACCCAGGCGACGTCTTTTACCTGCATTCGCGCTTGCTTGAACGCGCCGCGAAACTCAACGACAAACTCGGTGGCGGATCGATTACCGCCTTGCCGATTATCGAAACGCAAGAAGGGGATATTTCCGCCTACATCCCGACCAACGTCATCAGCATCACCGACGGCCAAATCTTCTTGCAAAGCGATCTCTTCTACACCGGCGTACGCCCGGCAATCAACGCCGGCTTGAGCGTCTCGCGCGTCGGTGGCGCTGCCCAAATCAAGGCGATAAAAAAGGTTTCCGGTACCTTGCGACTCGACCTTGCGAGCTACCGCGAACTCGAAGCCTTCACCCAGTTTGGCTCGGACCTCGATGAGGCAACCACGAAGAAACTCGAACGCGGGAAACGCACCGTCGAGATTCTTAAGCAAGGCCTTCACGAAACGATGGACGTTGAAAAGCAAGTCTTCAGCATCTATTCGCTTACCAAAGGCTTCCTTGACGATGTGTCAGTCGATGACATTAAACGCTTCGAAGCGGAACTGCATCAGTATCTCGATAAAGACGAGAACGGACGCCGTCTGCTTAAAGAAATCCGTGAAACGAAAGAACTTCCCGACGCCGACGACATGAAAGACGTCATCGCCGCGTTTAAGAAAACCTTTGCCTAAGGAGGTGATTCGATGGCTTCCATGCGCGACATCAAAAAGCGTATCACCGCAACCGATAAAACCTCGCAAATCACCAAAGCGATGTACATGGTCAGCGCCTCAAAACTCAAGCGCGCCGAACGCAACATCACCAACTTTCGACCGCTCACCAAACGCTTGACCGCTTCGCTATCTCGCGTGATGCAAAGCGATCCCGACATCGCCCACCCGATGTTTGAATCGCGCGAGGTCGACAAAACCGTCTACATTCTTGTCTCCTCGGACCGTGGTCTCGCGGGACCGTATAACGCGAGCTTGTTTAAGGCGTTTTTGGCCTATATCAAGAAAAATCATGAATCCCATGATGAGTTCGCCGTGGCGGCGCTTGGCTACAAGGCTTACTCGTTCGCCAAACGGAAAGGCTTCACCCTCATCAATGAAAACGTCATCCAAGTTCGTGACGACGTACAGTTCCTCGATTTCCAGGAAGTCACCGATGCCTTCATTCGGGGATACTTGTCGGGTAAGTACGACAAAGTGGTCGCCTTCTACAACCACTTCGTGAATACCCTCACACAAAAAGTTGAACACCAAACGCTTTTACCACTCGATAAAAGCCCCTATGTTCAACCTGAAGAAGAATCCAACGAGCGCTACAAGCGCATGTACCATTTTGAACCGAGCGCATCCACCGTGCTCAATCAGCTGTTGCCGACGGTCGTGGTGTACGTGTTATACGGCATGATTCTAGAGGCAAAAGCGAGCGAACACGCCGCTCGGATGACCGCGATGAAGAGCGCAACCGACAACGCAAAAGATCTGATACGCGACCTCAAACTGCGCTACAACCGCGCCCGGCAAGACGCCATCACCATTGAACTCACCGACATCATCGGCGGCGCCGAAGCGGTGAACTAAGGAGGAATGACCATGAACAAAGGCAACGTCGTGCAAGTGATGGGACCGGTCGTCGACGTGCGTTTTGACGACGAGCTCC
>SLFZ01000002.1 GCA_007123975.1 Candidatus Izemoplasma sp.
GAAGTATAGGGATAAAATGACACACTCCACAACGTTTGTTACTTCTTATTATAAGGGAGATTTCTAGCACTGAAAAGAAAGGAGAAGTATAGTAAATAGCACGATATTTATTATACAAGGGATACCATGGCCAAACGGAAATACTTTAAAACCGAATCGAAAAAACTGCTCGATCTCATGGTCAATTCAATCTACACACACAAAGACATCTTTTTACGCGAACTGATCTCCAACGCCAGCGACGCCATCGATCGCCGGCATTACCGCTCGTTAACGGACGACGCGGTGGAAGCAGCCGATGAGTACGCCATTGTCATCCACCGCGATGAATCGGCGCGCACGCTTGAAATCGCCGACAACGGCATCGGCCTCACCGAAGAAGAACTCATCAACAACCTCGGCACGATCGCCGAAAGCGGATCCAAAGCGTTTTTGGAGAAACTCGAAAAACAACAAGACGTCGAGTTAATCGGACAGTTCGGCGTGGGCTTTTACAGCGCCTTTATGGTTGCCCAGCGCGTCGACATTCTCACGCGTTCACCGTACAGCGAAACCGGTTACCGTTGGACCTCAACGGGCGAAGCGACCTACACCATTGAGGAGGCTGACAAGGACGACATTGGCACCCGGATTATTTTACACCTGCGCCCTGACGATCAAGACAACGAAGAAACGTACTCCGACTACCTAAAAGAACACACCATCCGTCGCCTCGTCAAAAAGTACAGCGACTACGTGCGCTACCCAATCAAGACCGACGTCGTCAAAAAAGAAGACGACAAAGAAACAACCGTCACCGAAACCTTGAACACGATGGTGCCGATCTGGAAAAAGGCGAAAGCCGACATCAAGGACGACGACCTCAACGATTTTTACAAACGTCAGTACCACGACTTTGAGGACCCATTGCACACCATTCACACGAACGTCGAGGGGATGTTGACATACACCGCACTCGTGTTCATTCCAAAAAACCCACCCCAAGACTTCTACACCGACCAATTTGAAAAGGGCTTGCAGCTTTACTCAAAAGGCGTTTTCATCATGGACAAAAACAAAGACCTTATCCCCGATCATTTCCGCTTTGTGAAGGGGCTTGTCGATTCTGCGGATCTGTCGCTAAACATTTCACGTGAGATGCTGCAACACGACCGCCAACTGAAAAAAATCGCCGCGCACTTGGAAAAGAAAATCAAAAGCGAACTCGAAAAAATGCTGAAGCGTGACCGCGAGAAATACATCGAGTTTTACAACGCCTTCGGCAAAAACATCAAGTACGGCATCTACGACAACTTCGGTGCGAAGAAAGACCTCTTGCAAGAACTCGTGATGTTCAAAACCGACCAAAGCGACACCTACATTACCCTCGCCGAGTACCTCGAGCGGAAGAAAGACGATCAAAAAGCCATCTACTACGCCACCGGCTCAAGCCGCGCGCAAATCTTGAGTCAACCGCAACTCGACGCCGTCAAAGAAAAAGGCTACGAGGTATTGATGTTCACCGACGAGATCGACGAGTTCATGGTTCAAATCATGCAGTCCTACCAAGACACACCGTTTAAGTCGCTCAAACAAAGCGAGTCCGACTTGCTCGATGACGAAAAAAAGGACGCCTTAAAAACCAAGGAAAAAGACCACAAAAAACTGCTTAAAGCCATCAAAAAAGCGCTCAAAGATCACGTCAAAGATGTCAAGCTTTCCGGCCGCCTCAAAGACGCGCCCGTCTGCTTGGTAAGCGGCGAAGGCTTGAGTTTAGAAATGGAGAAGGTGCTGAAAAACCTTCCCAACCAAGCCGGCATCAAAGCTGACCGAATCCTTGAGATTAACCCCGACCACGAACTCTTCACCGCGCTTTCGCGCATCCATGAGACCAACCCGGCTAAAATCGACGATTACGCCAACTTGCTGTACCGTCAAGCGCTGCTCATTGAAGGCTATGACATTGACGACCCCGTTGATTTTTCCAACCGCATGGTAAAACTGATGCTCGAAGCCAGCGAAAAGTAATTTCCACACAAGCGCCAGGGTCACCTGGCGCTTTCTTTCGTGCTATAATAAACCCGAGGTGAGACCATGCCCATCGCATACATCAACGCAAACATCCCATTTACCAAACACAACGCCTTCATCGTCGAAGATGGGCGCTTTACGTACGTCGGACGCAAAGCCGTCGCGCTCAAACAACCGATTGATAAAGTCATCGACCTTGCCGATTACACCGTGCTACCCGGCTTTCACGATTCCCATATGCATGTTTTAGGCATCGGAAAATCGATGGCGATGCTCGACCTATCGACCGCCGCGTCGCATGACGCGCTCGCGGCACAACTTCGCGAGTCCTACGCCAATCCGATTGTCGGCCGAGGGTTTCATGAGAGTCAGTTTGACGAAGGCAAAAGCCCCGATAAGCGCCTTTTAAACGCCGTCTCCACCGAGGTTCCCATCGCCTTATATCGCGTCTGTGGTCACATGGCGATTGCCAACGATGCGGCCATCAAACGCGCCCAAGCAGCCTCGTCGCCGCCGAAAGACGGCGTCGATATTGAGCGAGGCATCTTTAAAGAAGATGCCGTGCATTGGTTGATGGAAGGCGTTCTCAAGGCCGATGAAGCAACCATCGAAGCGCAAATCCTCGCCGCCCAAGCGCACCTTTTAGCCCAAGGCGTCACCGCCGTCGGCAGCGACGATTTTGCGATGTACCCGTTGCCATTTGAAACGATTCTCGGTGTCTTTGAGCGCCTCGCGACGACAGGAAAGCTAAAACTTCGCGTCCTTGAACAAGCCAACCTGCCGTCCATCGAATCGCTCAAACGTTTCATCGACAAGGGCCACGTGAACCGTGAAATCGGTCGCTATCGGCTCGGTCCTTTGAAGCTGCTCGCCGACGGATCACTCGGTGCCCGCAGCGCCTACATGCGTGAGCCTTACGCCGACCAAGACACCCGCGGCATTCGCGTGTTTGACCCCGAGACGCTACGCACCCTGATCACCACCGCCAACGACGCCGGCATGGACATCGCCATTCACGCCATCGGCGACGCGTGTGTCGACGATATTTTGGACGTCGTTGAAAGCATTCCGTGGGAGCGCCGACGACACCGCCGCCATTCCATCATCCACGCCCAGCTCGCCGCGCCCGATCAGATTGAACGCATGGTGCGGTTGAACGTCGGCGCGCAGACACAGCCGATATTCATCAACTCAGACATCGCCGTCATCCACGACGCCATCGGCGAGCGCGCCCATCAAACCTACCTCTTTAAATCGATGGCGGACGCCGGCGTGCGCACAACGATTTCCACCGACGCCCCCGTTGAAAGCGCTAACCCGTTTGAAAACCTCTATGTCGCCACCACAAGACGTTCGCTCAAACACCCAGAACGCGGCCCGTTCATACCAGAAGAGGCCTTTGATCTCAAAAGCGCGATCGACGCCTACACCCGTGTGCCCGCGTACTTTAGCCATCAAGAAAAAGACCTCGGGCAAATCAAGCGAGGTCACCTCGCCGACTTTATCGTCGTCGATAACTTCGAGGATTTGCCGCGTGCCAAGGTGTTGAGCACCTACATCGAAGGCGAACGCGTCCACCATACCCCAAAACAAGACTGATGCATTAAAAACCGCGCCGTGGCGCGGTTTTTAATAGCTTCTTTGGTAATGCGATTCCAACCAACCATCCTCAAGCAGCTTGACGGCTGCGTCGGTGACTTCTGGGCAAAATTGCGTGCCACGGTGGCGCTTGATTTCTTCGATGATGGCGTCTTTGGCCATGCGGCGCCGGTAAGCGCGGTTGGTGGCCATCGTCGTGATGGCGTCGGCCACGGCGATGATGCGCCCGCCAAGCGGAATGTCATCGCCCGCTAAGCCGTTGGGATAGCCTTCGCCGTTATGCCATTCGTGGTGATGACGAATCACCAAGGCGATGCGGCGCAGGTCGCGCTGCGAACTGACCGTATCGAAGCCGTAATGCACATGGGCTTTGACGGCGTCGTACTCTTCGGCGGTCAGCGATCCTTTTTTGTTGAGGGTTGAGGAGGAGACGCCGACCTTGCCGACGTCGTGAAGCAAGCCGGCCCAGTACAGTTCCTCGCGGTCTTGCTCGGGAATGCCAAGCGCGCTGGCAATCTGAGAGGTTAGTTCGGCAACGTCTTCACTATGGCCCTTCGTATAGGCATCAAACAGCTCTAAAGTTCGCACGAAGGAGATGGCGATTTCGTTTTTTAGACGGTTGCTTTGTGCGGCCAAATGGTTGCGCATAAATAGGCTTTGAAAGAGGTGGGCAAAGCGTTTGATGTTGGCGATTTCAAGCGGCGAGAATCCGCTTTCGTCGGTTTTGTCGACGCCGATGGTGTAAGAAAGGTCGTTGGTTAATTGAAAACGGATTAGCGCACGGCTCTTTACCGGTGCTTTTTCGTGCAATGCCATGAAGGCTTGACCATAAAGGGTCGCGAGGGATGCTTTGATGTTGTGTAGGAACGAGACGGCTTCAACGGCTTTGTTGGCTACGTCATGACACTCATAGAGAAACGGAACTTGCGTTGTTTTGTACACGTCGGCACGAAGCATGGTGATTTTGCCGTCTTCTTCGACGTAGCAATAACCGGCCTTGGCCCCCCCGACAAGCCTTTTTGCGATGTCGAGCGCACGTGAAAACTCCTCGGTAAGCGACGTGCCTTCTGAATCGCGAATCATGTCTTTAGAAAACCTGAGCAGTTCGTAGACATCGTCAATCAAACGGTCGACCTGCTTGTTTTTCTCTGTGATTTGCTGCAGTTGTCCTTCCCGCATGTGCTTATGGCGGCGAATCCCAAACGTCATGCCATGCGCCACGACGGTAAACACCAAAAGGTTCGCATAAAAGCCGAGCAGCGACGGCTCAACGGGATGCGCTCGCACATAAAGGCTCGCGCCAACCAGCATCGTCAACGAGAAAAACACGATGGTTCGGAAATGGTAAAGCACGCCAATTAGCACATAAAAGAGCAGCAACATGTAGTAATTGGACGCAAAATCAAAGGGGCCGATATGGTTGGTAAACAGCACCATCACGAGGATGTACGACACGGAAAATACAAGCAAAGGCACCGCTTCTAAGGGTTTTTCTATCCGGATGTCTTTGGGATCGAAGTGCTGAGCGATCAGGCCGAGCGGTGCCAAAAGCAACACGCTGAAGAAAATGCCGATAAAAAACGTCAACCAATCAAAGCCGACGTTGCCGTCGGTGAAATCCAAAATGAAGTAGGTGAACGCATGCATCGATGCGCCGACAGCGGACATCAGCAGCAAGATGCCAACCGCCTTCAGCAACAAACACTGGAAAAAGCGGTTGTAAAGGTTGAGATAGTCTCCTCGTCGCCCACCACGGATCAGCAGTTCAACCACGAGAATCAGCGTCCCACTCAATAAAACCGATGCCACCGCGGCCTCGATGAAGGGTTGTTCAAAAACAAACATGCGGATGCTGAACTGACCTAAAAATGCGCCCCATAAAAGCGGGGCATAGGTTCGTCGCCCGTGCAACGACGCCCAAACAAACGCCATGCCATAAACGGGTAAAAACGCCTGTGGCCCGGAGGCATAGACGTTAAAAAGAAAGCCGATTTGCACGAGAATAACCGCCATCACGCCGATAAAAATCGACGACCCTTGATACCGATGACGCCACAAAACCATGCTTTCACCACCCATCGTTTCTAGCCACATTATACCACACAAACCCACCATAAACTTTTCCAGCTTGCCGTTTATTTCCCTGCCGAGGTATGATATAATGTTATTCACCCGTAAGAGGAGGGATGGTCATGAGCCTAACCTTGTACCGCGTCAGCGCCTTTCCACGCGGAAACTTCGGCGGAAACGAAGCCGGGGTCGTGCTTGATGCACATGGGCTTACCGATACGCAAATGCTAGAAATTGCCAAGCGCGTTAATTTCTCGGAAACCGCGTTTGTTTTGCCGAGCGATTCGGCAGACTATCGTTTGCGCTATTTCAGCCCCACGGTCGAAGTGCCGCTTTGCGGCCACGCCACCATCGCCACGTTCAACCTAATGCGCAACCTCGACATGCTCATCAAAGACCATTACACCATCGAAACCAACGAAGGCATCCTCGACGTGCACATCCGCGAAGGAAACGTGACGATGCAAATGAAGAAACCGGTGTTCGATGAACCCTTGGACAAAGCCGAGGTCGCGAAGGCCTTAGACATCGATCCAAGCATCATCAACGACCTCCCTATTCAGGTCGTCTCAACCGGCATCCGTGAAATCTTTATGGGCGTTAACTCCCGCATCGCCCTCGAAAACCTCACCATACCCACAGAAAACATCGTCGCCCTTTGTCAACGCGTCAACGCCGAGGGGCTATACATCTACACATTCGAATCGGTCGAAGGCGGCCACGCCCACGGACGCAACTTCATCCCGATGGTGGGGATTGTCGAAGAAAGCGCCACGGGCACCGCATCCGGCGCCTTGGCGTGTTACTTGAATAAACACCACGACGAAAGCGTCACCGATTACGTCTTCGAACAAGGCTACACGATGTACAAACCCTCAAAAATTACCGTCTCGTTGAGAAAAGAAGGCGACACCATCACCGGCGTCTACGTCGGTGGGACGATGCGTCTCATTGATAAAATCCTAGGCTTTATGCCCAGCAGCGAAGACGTCGAAGTCTCAGCATAACCCAACGCCGCCTATGCCGCGGCGTTTTTTGTTGTCTATTTCACGCCGATAGAGCGAAAAGGAAGAACACGGCGCATGCGATAATAGATGAAAAAACCTTACACCAGCGCAAAGAAATGGTACAATATGAAGTAAGAGGGGGTATGCGTTTTATGCCAAACAAACCATCGCGTCAATCCAGTCTCGAGCGTCGCTTCGCCGAGCTCGTGAAAAAGCATGTCGATGCCGAAACGCGCGTGGAGGCACTCGACGAACAGTACACGCGGAATGAAGGCACGATCAACAC
Organism: Candidatus Izemoplasma sp.; assembly: GCA_007123975.1. Classification (GTDB taxonomy): domain Bacteria; phylum Bacillota_I; class Bacilli_A; order Izemoplasmatales; family Izemoplasmataceae; genus SLQR01. The sequence goes on from SLFZ01000002.1 coordinate 6,973, forward strand.
CGTGTTGAGCGCCGACATGACCCGTTTTGAAGAGGCGCTTAAACAACTTGAAAAAGACTATGCCAACACGATAAAAACCCTTGATCGCGACCACGATAAAACGATCAAGGCGATTTCCCGTACCTTTGAAGCCGCCAACAGCGAACAGGAAAAAGAAAACCACGACCTTGTGGAAGCGTTAGAGAAAAAACAGACGCTCAACGATTTAAAGGCGCAAAAAATCGACGACGAGTACCGTGTTGCACTAAGCCACATCGATCGCCGTGAACGCGAGCGCCAACAAACCCTTGACAAGCGCGTTGAAAGCGAGACAAAAACCTTCTACGAACGCACCGTTGAGCTTGAAAAGACGACCTCCATTGCCATTGACAACCTCGACCAACGGATAAAGGAAAAAACGCTCGCCATCAGCAATCGCCTTGACAAACACAACGACGATACCGAGAAAGCCATCGCCGACATCGACGCGCGCATCGATGTGGCGTTACGCAATTTCCGTCGTGACATTAAAGACTTAAAATCCGCTTACGCCGAGGCCAAAAAACCCAAAGATGACGAGGTCGAAACGCAAAAGGCCGCGCAAGCAAAAGCCCGCGAAGCCATGGAAAAAGAACATGACGATGAAATCAACAAAAACGTCCGCTACCGAAATGAAAAAGAGAAACTCGAGGACAAAGAAGGCGTCGCTCGCTACAACAAAACGTTGAAACAACTGAAAAAAGCAAAAGACGACGCCCTGGAAAAACTCGACGCCACCCACCGCGAGGAACGCAAACCGGTGGAAAAAGCCCGCGAAGACCTTATCAAGGACTACGAAAGTCGCTTCTTCACCCTTAAAAAACAAGGCATCGAAACCTTGCGCGATCTTTTGGTCGAACGCGCAAAAGCCCACGCCGAGGGATTGATTACCGCCAACGCCATCAACATTGATCGCCTCAAAGCCGAAGCCGACCACGATCACCGCAAAGAAACCGTGCGAATCGATCACGACATTCAGCTGATTAACTTCAACCAAACCTTAGAAGAAGCGCGTCTCAACTACGAAAAAGAAACGGCACGCCTGAAGCCGGAATCGGGCATCGAGTCAACCGAATCGAAACGACGCTTCAACCGTGAAAAAAACGCACTCACGGTCAAGCGTGAAATCGAAAGAACCCACCACGAAGCCAATAAAGAAAAAATCCGACTTGAACACCAACGCGTCCTTAGGCAACTCGAACGCCAACGCGCCGACGCCGACTTGACCTTAGCGCATGAAAAAACGTTAGCACGGCACCGCCGCCGCTTAGCGCTATACGCGAAAGACTTCGAAAAAGAAAAGCACCACATCGACCGTTATTACCGCCATGCGAAAAACTACACGGCGCTAAAAAACGACCACGTTCGCGCGCACGGCACCGCCAGCCACGCCGTGGCGAGCGCCCATCTTGAGACACAGCGTGAAACCTACCGCGAGATTTTAGACAAGGCAGAAAACGATCATAAACGCATTGTGAACCGCATCGAGGAAACCTATCGAAACGAAATCGCCATCTACGATGCGGCGCTTAAAAAACTCGACCACGACCACGAAGAAGAACTGCGTACACTCGTAAGCGCACAAGCCAAAGATCGCAACAAAGACCTCGAAGCCATCGAAGCCTTAGACGGCAAAAAAGATCGCGCACGCATTCGCAAACTCAAACGCGACCTCGCGCAAAAACAAGCGACCCACGACGAGGCCGTCGCGATTAAAAAGCGCGAACTCGAACAACGCCGTTCACTCTATACGACGATGCGCGATGACATCAACGCGTTCAAACTGCAATCCATCGAAGAAGCGGAAACGCTTCTGATGCACGTGCGCGACCAAGTTCACGGTGCCATGCGCGACCTCGAGAAGGCCGCCGAAAAAGAAAAAGCGCTGTTCAACCACGTGCATTTCGAGATCAAACACAGCGCCGACCTTTTCAATACCTTCCAACTTCAACGCCGTGAAGAATCCCTCGACAAAGCGACGCGCTACCACAATCGCCGCGCCGCCACCGAAAACGACAAAATCGATCGTTTGACGCGCGACACCGAGGCTCGCCGCGCGCGCATCGAAAGCGAAACCGTCGCCGCCATCGAGAAAATCGACCGCGCGCTTCAGCGCCTGCAAGAAGAAACCGAAACCCAAGTGGGCAAGTTGCGCGAACGTGAAAAAGATAACGCCGCCCAAATCGACCGGAGCGCCGGTGAAGACACGCGCAAGCTCAAAGTGAAGATTGAACGCATTGATGAAAAACACGAAAAACGCTTAAGCGAACTCTCCGACACCAAGAAAAAAGAAAAAGACGCCTGTTTCAAACGCAAATCACAAACCGAAGAAGACCTTGAGACGATGCTCGCGCTGCGTGACGATGAAAGCGAACAATATGTCACCGAACGCAACAAAATGCTCAACGAGGACATTGCGCACATCACCGAAAACGCCGAACGCATCATCGATAAACTCGACGCCGACCCCGTCAAACTGCCGAGAGAAAAAGACATCGGCAAGTTGCGCGACGCCTTGCAAGGCGATGCGACCATCGACACGCTGTTTGCCTAGACCATTGACCGCAAGTGGGTGAACCATGGAACGAAGCATTAGAAAAATTATCATTATTCTGATCATCATCGCCGTGGCCATCGCCGTCCGATTCGGACTGGAGTTGGCCTACAACGCCGTGCTCGCCATTGTCGACGCGGCGCCTTTTGTCGGCTACGTGGCACGCACGGGATTCGTGCTTTTGCTCATCATCGTGTGGCTTGCCGTCGCCTTGCGAAGCGACAGCCCGGCGCAAAAAATGCCGTGGTTGCTTTTGCTCTTGTTTGAACCCGTTATCGGCATCGCGTTGTTTTTGACGTTTGGCCGAAACTTTAAATACAGCATCCGCTACCGCCGGCGCCCCTTGATTCACGACGACTCCTACATCACCAAAGAAACGCGCGCCCACATCGGAAAAATCATGCTCCCGAGCGAAGACGAAGACGTGGAATCGCTCTTTCAAGCCTCACACCGCATTTCCTACCACCAACCCTTCGTCAACACAACCGCGACAGAGATTTTCCGTAACGGGGAGAACTTCTACCCCGACTTGCTCGAGGAAATCGCCAAGGCGGAGTCGTTTGTGTTGATGGAATTTTTCATTGTCCGAAGCGACAAACGTGGACGCCAAGTGATTGATTTGCTGATGCAAAAGGCGGAAGAAGGCGTCGATGTAAAAATCATCATGGACGCGCTCGGCAGTTCACGCATCAACCGTTTCTACCTACGGAAAATAAAACGGTCGAAGATCGACCTCATCATCAACGATAAAATCTACTTCCCGCTTTTCAACACCCGCATCAACTTCCGCAACCACCGTAAAATCGTCGTCATCGACGGTGAGGTCGGCTACACCGGCGGGATGAACCTTGCCGATGAGTACGACAATTCAATCGACTACGCCTACTATTTCCGCGACACACAAATCAAGTTGCGTGGGGCCGCGGTACGGTCGTTGACGAGCGTTTTCTTCAAAGATTATTACTACAACACCGGCAGATTTATCGACGACGATCGCTACTATCCAACCACCAAGGTTGAGGGCGATGGCATCGTGCAAATCCTCCAATCCGGTCCGGATTCGCACGAAGCCCACATTCGCAACGTCTACTTGAAAGCCATCATGAATGCCAAACAATCGATTCGCATCATGACCCCGTACATGTCGCTTGACCAAGAAACCTTAACGGCGCTCATTATCGCCAAACGAAGCGGTATTAACGTTGAGGTTATCATCCCGGGAACCCCGGATAAGTACCTTGTCTATAAGGTCACGCAGTATTTTGCCACAGCGCTTTTGAACAACGGCATTGACGTGTACCGATACGTCAAAGGCTTTAGTCACGCAAAAATCCTCATCGTTGACGACAAAATCGCATCCGTCGGCAGCTACAACATGAACCATCGCAGCGCACTCATCGACTTCGAAGTCACCGCCCTTTTCACCGGCAGTGGTGTTCAAACCGTGCTCGACCAATTTATCCAGGACCGCTACGACAGCGTTAAAATCGACCCTGTTGCCTGGAAGAAGCGACCGATTTACCACCGGTTTTTCGAAGTGGCAATGAGCATATTCACGCCAATCATCTAAGGAGGCACTATGAAAAGCATCGACGTAAAAAACCTCGTCAAATCCTACGACGCCGTTCAGGCTGTCAAGGGCATCTCTTTCGCGGTTGAGGAAGGGTCGTTTTTTGCGCTTCTCGGACCCAACGGTGCGGGAAAAAGCACGACCGTTGAGATTCTTGCGACCTTGCTTGCGAAAGACGAAGGCAGCGTCACAATCATGGGTGAAACCCTAGACCGAGACGACGCGAAGATTCGTCGCCATCTCGGCGTCGTGTTCCAATACGGCACGCTCGATAACGACCTTACCGTCCGTGAAAACCTCGCCGCTCGCGGTGCGTTTTACGGACTGCATGGCGCCGAACTAAACCAACGCATTAACGACCTCGATCAGCTTATCGACTTTTCTTCATACCTCGATCGTCGGATTAAAACGCTCTCAGGAGGCCAACGCCGAAAAGCGGAGATTGCCCGTGCGCTGCTTCATAAGCCGCGTGTCTTGATGCTCGATGAGCCGACCACGGGGCTTGACCCAAAAAGCCGCAAAGACATTTGGGAGTTGGTATTGTCGATTAAGAAAGAAACAGCGATGACGATTCTTTTGACGACCCACTACATGGAGGAAGTGCTCGATGCCGACCATGTCGTCATCTTGCATGAAGGCGTCATCCGCGCGGAGGATTCGGCGGAGAACTTGCGCCTAGCTTACGCTCGAGATACCTTAAAAGTGATTCCCAAAAAAGGCTTGTTAAAACGGCTTGATGAGGACAACGTGAACTATGATCGCGTGAACGCGTCTCTGCATATACCGCTTAAAAACCCGTTTGAAGGGATTGAGCTGGTCGACCGTTACCGCGACCATATCGAAAGTTTCGAAATTGTGAAAGCCAGCATGGACGATGTGTTCTTAAACATCACTGGCGCGTCGCTTGAGGAGGGTTCCTGATGATACTTTCACTGATTAAACGGCATCTTACCGTATACCTTCGTGACCGTTGGGCTGTCTTTTTCTCCTTCTTGAGTGTCTTTATCATCCTCATGCTTTTCATGGTGTTTTTGCGTTCGATGGTGATGAACTGGTACAGCGACGCCATCCACCAAAGCCTCGCCGAGGTGGTCGTGAACCACTGGGTACTGTCGGGCGTGTTGATGGTTTCAACGGTGACGGTGCCGCTGGGGTTTCTCGGCATCATGGTCCAAGACCGTGAGACGAAAGCGATCAACGATTTTTACGTCGCCCCGGTCAACCGTGGCCACATCGTCATCAGCTATTTAATCTCAGCGTTGATTATCGGCGTCATCTTGGGCATGATCAATTTGCTCATCGGGCAACTGTACATGCGCATCGTTTACGGTGAGTTTTTGCCTTTCTTCGATTGGCTTCGTCTGCTTGGCTTGATCGTCGTATCGACGGCGCTTTTTTCCAGCATTTTCTTTTACGTGGTAACGCTGCTTAAAACGTCCAACAGCCACGGCACCCTAAGCACCCTTGTGGGCACGCTCGTTGGCTTTTTGGCAGGGATTTATGTCATCATCGGCGGGCTGCCGTCGTTTACGCAAACGTTCTTAAGCATGCTCCCGACCATGCAAATGGCAAGCGCCTTCCGCATTGTCTACATGAGCGATGCCATTTCACAAATACCCGCTGAGGCCATGAACATTGAAGCGTTCAACCTCAACATGGGCGTTCGCATTGACCTTTTCGGTTATTCACCCGCCCTCGGAGGCCTGATCGTCATGGCGTTCATCTGGACCGCGATTTTTGTGACGCTCTCGTTGCTTCGCGTCCGTAAAATGAAACGCTGAAGCCAATCAGAACACATTCACTGTGGTATAATGACCATGACAAGGAGGAAATCACATGACCATACGAAAGTTTACCCAAGTCACCACCAAAAAAGGCGACACAGGCACATCGAAAAACTATTCCAATGAAACGTTTCGCAAAGACGACCTTTTGTTTGAAACGCTCGGAACCAACGATGAACTGAGTTCGGTGCTGGGGTTGTGTTATCACCACACCAACCATGAGCCCATTCGCACCATCCAGCGCACCCTGCAAGACATGAACGCGATGATCGCAACCAACCCGAACACCGACCGATCGCGCTACGATAAACTGAAGCACCTCACCGAGGCTGACGTGGAGCTACTAGAAGACGAAGAAGCGGCGTTGCTTGATAAAAAGCCAATCGAGCCACATTTCTTCCTTCCCGGCAGCGACACAAGCCCGAGTGGCGCGTGGTACGACCTCGCTCGCGCCGTCGCGCGCCGAGCCGAGCGAACGCTTGTCCGTTTTATCAACGCCCATGAACGCGATGACCTCGCGATTCCACGCCAGTACCTCAATCGCTTGAGCGACTTGCTCTTTATTTTGGCGCGCAATGCTGACATTTAAGGAGAGATTTCATGCATGTCGTCCTACGTAAAAACGCTCGGATTCACGATAAACAACCCCTCATTAACATCGTCCGCTATGTGCTAAAAAAACCTTTTGACGTGGTGCGCCATTTTAGCGTCGAAACGATTGAGCCGGGTGGAGGGTACGATGCACACAAGCATCGCGACATCGATATTCTCACTTATGTGTATGAAGGCACCTTGACGCACCGTGATTCGCTGTCAAACAACGTCGCGTTATCGGCCGGCAGCATCCAACACGCCGTCGCCGGGTCCGGCATCACCCATAGCGAGACAAACGAACGCGAAGAGCCGGTCAAACTCGTCCACATCTGGCTTGAACCGACGTCGATGACCAAGCGACCGACCTATGCCCGCACCACCTTCACCAAGCGTGAACGTTTAAACGCGCCCCTGCGCGCCGTCGTCAACCACCCGATGCCGGGGCGTATCCAGATCGAACAAAGCCTCAACGCGCACATCCTCGATGCCGAAGCCGGCGCAAACATCACGCGCAGAGCCGATGCGACCAGCACCTTCTTGTTCGTGTTGCTCGATGGCGAGGTGACCATCAACGGTGAGCGTCTTTTAGCGCTTGATGCGCTCATGACCGATGATACGCTTGAGATTGAAACAACGCATGACAGTCGAGCCTTCATCTTAGAACATTTCACCCGTAGAAAGGAAGATTAACCCATGGAAAAATCCATCGGTGTCGTCACCGACACCAACGCATGCCTTGATTATTTCGACCACGACCACGACATCCCGATTTTACGCTCGATGATCCACCTCGGCGAGGAAGAGTACCTCGACCATGTGGATTTAACGGCCGACGAGTTTTACCGCCGCATTGAAGCCGACAAATCAATTTTCCCAAAAACCAGCCAACCCGCAACCGCCGCGATGGTCGACACCTATCGATCGATGGCTTCTAAAGGCTATACCGACCTTATTGTCATCACCATCTCAAGCCACATGAGCGGCATCCACGGCGCCGCCCAAGTCGCCGCCGAGCAAGTGCCCTCGCTCAACGTCGTGGTGTTTGATTCCAAATCGGTGGCTTTTCCGCAAGCGAAAATGGCGTTAACCGCCGCCGAGATGGCCAAAAAAGGTAAATCAGTCGACGCCATTGTCAAAGCGCTGACACACATCCGCGACCACAACCACATCTACTTTGCCGTCGACACCCTTGCTTACCTCGTAAAAAATGGGCGCCTATCGAACGCCCAAGGGTTTATGGGAAGCATGTTGAAAATTAAACCGCTCTTGCACATTAGCCAAGAAGGCAAAGTGGAAAACATCGAAAAGATTCGCACCTTTAAAAAGGCCGTCAACCGTGTCATTGACATGTACTTAGAAGAAACCAAAGGGAAGAAGGTCGAGCCGTTCATCTGCCACGCGAACAACCCCGAGATTCGCGATTACATCGAAGCGAAGCTGCGCGAAGCCGACCCGAACCTCACGTCCGTCTTCAGCATGCCCTTAACGCCGGCCGTCGGCGCGCACGCCGGGCCCGGCGCGATTGGGCTTGGTTACTACGTACCGTCTGCTTAATCTGCCGAGGAGGTGAAACGGATGCAAGCGAAGAAACTTTTGCACGCTCAACTGATCTTAAGCGCCATCGGCATCGCCCACCTCGTGGTGTCTGTGCTCATCTACACCACCTTTGACGTGTTGTGTGGGCTCTTTTTCCTCATGGCGCTTGCGCAGATGTGGATCCTCATCCGTTATTTCACCCGCACGCTTCGCTACGTCCTCGCGCGACGCTTGGCGAAAAAGCGCAAACCGGACGCGTTGTTGATTCCCAACGCCTTGTTGGGGCTTTTGCTGAACCCATTGCTCGTCTATGCCTTCTTCATCATGGCATTCGGTCACCTGTCCCGGGTCATCGAGACGGTTTTCTAGCGCACATTGGTGCGCTTTTTTATTGATAGAAAAACCGCTTGAAAAAGGCTGTGTAGTGCACGAGCTCGTTTTCAAGAATCGTCAGCGCCTCGGCGTTTTCTTTGCCCACGTGGGCCCGTTCCCAGTCGTTGTGGATTTTCGTGAACGTCCACGTGACAATCTTGTAGATTTCGTCCAAATAATCCCGGTCCCGAAAGGACGAGGTGTCGATGTCGTCGAACACGCGCTTGTAATTTCGTTGTTGGAACTGCTGGTAGATATTTGAGCGGGCTTTGACGATGTCTGGGTTGGCTGTGTGCAAGTGCACACGTTTGATGAAGGCGGCCAGTGTCTTGTGTTTTTGAAGCGCCGCACTCTTGCGCAACACGAGCGCTTTCAACCGCTCAAACACATCGCGGTTGGCGAACGGGAAGTTGTCAAACGTGTCGCGTTGAATGATGTTCCACGCGGTTTCATAAAGCGCGAGATAAAGCTGTGTCTTGCTTTTGAAGTAATGGAAAAGCAGCCCTTTAGAAACGCGTGCCTCTTCGACGATCTGATTCGTCGAAACCTGTTGGTAATCGGCTTTTGCAAATGCCTTGAAGCCGGCCCGGATGATGTCTCCTTTCAAATCGTTTCGTTTCATGGTGACACCCCTTTCGACTCATTTCGGTTCGCAGACAGCCTTCGTCGTGCTATAATGGTGATAACCCGTGACGCCTCACGCCAACGAAGGGAGTTTTCCATGGATACATTGATTACGCGTGCTAAAAACCTTGTCCTGAACGGACGCTTTCAAAACCACGTGACCAAACGGTCCGATCGTTTCAACAAAATACCAACCAACGAATTTGTGAAAATCGGCACCACCCGGTACGTCCCCTACTACGACGAGAAAACCAAGCAGGTGGTGTTCGGATACGAAGAAGAAGGCAAACTGCATTACGTCGCATTCTCCAACCACGACTGGCATTTCGGCAGCCAAGGAGACTTCGAATGGTTTGACGCTTAGGCGTCAAACCTTTTTTAATAACTCGCTGAGCGGCCGGGTAAAGAAAGCTTGATGGATGACGACGGTCACCGCCAAGAAGAGAACTGTCAATCCGATAAATGAACCAAGAAGCGCAAGCCATGGCGTGACGAACACGTGCACGATGCCCAGGGCTTCTTCAAACGCCACCAACGTCAACCCAATCAACCATTTCGCCACAAAGTGCGCCAGCACAAAGGCGATGATTAGGGCGAAAATCGCGGACCCTAAGAAACGTCGATACGATTCAAACGCCCTGTACCCAAGCGCTTTTAATGTTACAAAGGCATCGAGCCGTCGAACCAGCCCATCGCGCACGACGTAGACAAACATGAACGCAGCCGTCAACGACGCCAAGAGCAACGTCGCGTCGACGACGCGGACAGTCGCACTGAACAAGCCCGCCATTTCAGCGGTGACCACGTGAGGGTCAATCTCGCGCCAGACGCGGCCTCGCTGAACCGTTTCATCGCCAACGAGCAAGAGTCCGTTGTAGACGGTTGTGCCTTCGGCAAACCCGAGCGCCTCAAGCAGATCATCACGGTGGAAGTAGATGGCGCTTTCAATCGCTTCATCGGCGATGCCGACAACCGGCAAGGTGATGCGTTTGCCTTGATGGCCGCGCCCCTCAACGATAAGGGCATCGCCTATCGAAATGCCGTGTGTTCTCGCGAACTGCCTTGAGACAAACACGCCGTCTTCAAGCAACTCGTTGCCATCGAAGCTTATCTGCCAGCGCGTGATGGCATCATCGAGTCCGTAGGCTTGTGCGTAAATGGCGTCGCGATGAAACGTGTCGTTCGTCGCCACAAGGCGCACGCTGGCGTGGACGAAGGGTTCACCTTGTTCGGGCGGGAGGGTTTCGTATTGGTAAAGCAGCGCCATCTTGTCGTAGTCTTTCCCAATCAGTGTGTCATCGATTAGCGCATCCACCGCGCCCTGACCGTAGCGTCCGAAGAGGAAAAGCGTTGCCACCCCAAAGTAAAGCATCGCTTGAAACGCAAGACGCACATGGTTTTTGCGTCGCATGCGCCCTTTGGTCATCGCACGGTGAGATTCTTTACGCAACGCGATGTGACCGATAAGGTATGCGTAGAGGTGCAAAGCGATGACCGGCAACAAACCAGCTGAGATAACCATCATCCACGGCACTGAAAAGGCCGCATGCGGCATCAAGTATCTCGATGCGTACCACGCGTGTAGCCAATGCGAGCCTGCGATGCCGATGATCATCGCCAGTGCAATCGCAAGGCTCAGGGCGGTCGCAATCGGTAAAACCGATACGGCGAGTTCCCGCCTGCCATACCCAAGACGGTTTAACGTGATCAACATCGCCCGTTCTTGGTCGATGCGGTGTTTAATCACCCAAAGCGTCACCGTCGCGCTCAACACCACAAAGACGATTAAGGTTGCCTCAACCGCGCGTGCGGTTAGGTCGCTTTCGATGACAATCGCCCAGACGCGGAGGTTGTATTGTTGGGGGATGACGGTTTCGACCAGACGCATGTTGCGGCCGAGCCGCTGCAAATCCGTCTGTAAGATCGCGTAGACGTCAAAGCCTTCCTCAGCGACAGGAAACTCTCCTTGCGCTTGGTAATAAACCTTGAACGGTTCGCGCAGCGAAAGCAGCGTTGAAAACGTGGTGATGCCCAGCGTTTGGTTTTGCGGGTCGTAGCCGAGTGAATCGAACTTGAGCGCAGGTAAGGTAAACTGTGGGCTGGTGATAAACCCGGCGATAACGAGTTCAACGTCGCCAAAGGCAATGGCATCGCCGATGGATAAATCATTCGCTTCGGCGTAGGCGGCAAAGATGGCGATTTCGCCGTCTTCGGGCACGTTGCCGTCGACGAGGTAAGGTTTGTTGATGGTTTCATTCAGCGTCAATAGGCGGACGGTTTTTTCTTCGTCTCGCCAATCGATGTGGTAGC
>SLFZ01000039.1 GCA_007123975.1 Candidatus Izemoplasma sp.
CCGACACCGGATCCAACAGATCCTGATCCGACACCAGACCCGACACCGGATCCAACAGATCCTGATCCGACACCAGACCCGACACCGGATCCAACCACTCCAGACCCAACAGACCCTGATCCTGCCGAAGAAGCCGCTCAGGCTGTCATCAGCGGTTGGGATGGCACCTTCACGGTCGTTACTGGTGTGATGGACAACATGGACATGGAAGATGCGTTCACCATCACGTTCACGCTTGATGCGTTGCTTGAAGATGACTGGGGCGAATACAGTGCCCTCATTGAGAGCTCTGCACAATACCTTTTCCATGAAGGCGTCGCGCATGTGCTCTTAACACACGAAGGCACCATTGAGATGGATGGCATGGTAGAATCGCTCACCTTGAAACAGCTTTTCGTCATCCACGAAGACCGCGTTGAAATCTATCTCCATTTCGGCATGCTGATGACGATGTTGATGGAAGAAATCGACACAGAAGAAGACCTTGATGTGGACCTCATTGCGTTGCTTGACATCCACGACGGATGGATTAAGTTCACGTTCGAGGACTCGATGCAAAACATCGTTGAACTTGCGCTGCTTGAAACCATTCTCACGGAACTAAGCTACATGGAAATGATTGAGGCAATGCTTGAAGACATGCTTGGCGAAATGGAAGAGCTCGACATGTCGCTCGAAGAACTTGAGGATATGCTTGCGTACATTGAAGAAAACTTTGCGCGTTTCTTCGACCCCGCGTACTATCATGCACACGATGACATGGACATGACCATCGGCATGACCGATGTGTTCCATGTTGTGCTTTCCATGCAACTGAACGCGGACATGCTTGCGGCCATCATTGTCGATGCGACCGATGAAATCTTTGACATGCTCGCATACTTTGACATCATGGACGTCGATGCGGATCCACACATGGAACGCCTTGATGAAATGTTTGTCAAAGACATGATTAACTCCATCGGCATGACGATGCCGGCCATCGAATGGATTTACGATCCGCTTGATCCAACACACATGACCGTGCGCCTTGACTTAACGGAAACCTTTAACAGCCTCTTTGAAGAAGATTTTGATGAAGACCCAATTACCATGCACCGTTTCATCATCATCATCACCATGCATGAAGGCGCCGACATTGACGTGCCCGACACCTACAACGACGTCAATGAAATGGTTGCCGAATTCACGAAGTTCATGACCTTTACCGAGTTCTTGCGCATTGGTGGAGAGTATGCCTTTGGTTCTGATGAAGGCGTCTACACTTTGCAAGATTTCTACGATGAAGGCGCAGCTTACGATCAGTTTATTCCTTTAAAATATTTGCTTGACACCGAACTGTCGACCTTCACCGTCACCGACGACGACGTCATCATCAACATGATTTACGTCGATGGCGAACCGATGTTCACCGCACCGGTATCGCTGATGGACATCATGGTTATGCTCGGCTTTGACCCCGATGACCCAGAAGGGGATTTTGATGCAGACTTTAGCCGTGCCACCATGCTTGCGATTATCGCGCATTACGATGACGACACCTTCCACTTAACCCGTTGGTTTGCCATCATTATCGCCGAAGCCATGGAAGACATGATTTGGGATATGGAAACCCGCGAGTTCACCGATGAAATTTACGACCTATACGATGCCATATGGGATTTCTGTGATGAGGCCGACGCGGAAACGTACACATTGTACTGTGAGATTGATTGGAACATGTACCAAGGAGCAGCTGGAATCATCGACGCCGACCTTATCAGCGCGTATTTCACGCCAAGCGAAGATTTTGAGTTTTATGCCTGGCTCAACGAAAACTATATGTGGGAGATTGTCGCCATGAACGACAACTTCATTACCTGGGGCTCCATTTACGATGTGATTTGGAACACGTCCTCACGCCTCCCTGAAGATTCACTTGAAGACTTAATTGATTGGCTTGACTGGGAACACCGCGCCCGCGACATCAACCGGGCAAATTTCATTAACGATGTGCACAACCTTGAGACCGCGCTCATCATCTTCTGCGGAGAAGCCGACGCTGAAACCTTCGACATGTACTGTACTTATGACATGATGGAATGGACCGGCGCACCTTTCATCCTAGAACCTGAAGACATCGAGCACCTCTTTGTGCCGGATGTTGAAAGTTTCGATTTCCGTGCTTGGATGAATGAAACAGGCTCTTTCGAAGTGGTCATTCTAACTGACTACCATGCTTATTATGGTTTAATCAGTAACGCCGAATGGATGTTCTTCAATGCCGATCATGATGACACTATAGAAGACATGATGGCCATCCAAGATTGGGAAAATCGCCTCGGAGACTACAACAACGATTAACGCACCGTAAGGGACGCAAAATGCGTCCCTTTTTCTTTTCCGAAAAAGCATTGACAACGCTTACATTTGCACAGTATAATGACGGTGGAAAGCTGTACAGAGGAGCGATGCGTTGGTATTTTCCGTCGGCTTCTGAGTCGGGTGCTCAGGTGGAAAAGAAGGAGCGCGTCGCCGAAGGTTTTCATCACGCCCGGTGATGAAATCTGGGGGTTTCGGGCACACCGAAACCACTGCCATTTATTAAAAATGGAGAGCTGTTTTTCGTTAGAAAAACGGCTCTTTGCTTATTTTATGAGACGAGGTGAAACGATGATTCAAACGATGAAAGTCGGCGACCGTAGAACGCTGCGTCGCGTCATTACGCAAGAGGATGTAAGGCGGTTTGGCGAGGTCACCGGCGACACCAATCCAGCGCATTTCGACGAGGCGTACGCGTCGACCACGCGGTTTAAAAAACCGATTGTCCACGGCATGTTTGTCGGGTCGCTCTTTTCGAAGATTTTTGGCATGAATTATCCCGGCAAAGGCACGATTTACTGTTCGCAGTCGTTGACGTTTTTAAAGCCCGTGTATCCCGGAAGCCCCTTGACGATTGAAGTGGTTGTTAAAAGGATTGACGTTGAGAAAAACCGAGCCTATTTTGACACGCTTATCCACGACGCCGCCGGCGACCTTGTGGTCAAAGGCGAAGCCATGGTGATGCCACCGAAGGAGCGTGCGCATGGATAAAACGATTGATAAGCAGGCGTTTATGGCGCTTTTACACGACAACCAAACCATCATGGTCGGTGGGTTCATGGCGTGCGGCACACCCGAGACGCTGATCGACTGGGTCGTTGAATCGGGCGTTGGCAATTTGACAATCATTTGCAACGATGCCGGCTTTAAAGACCGCGGCGTCGGAAAACTCATCGCCAACGACCAAGTGAAAACCTTGATTGCCTCACACATCGGTCTAAACCCCGAAGCCGGAGCGCACATGAGCGCCGGAACGATGCAGTGCGAGCTCGTGCCGCAAGGCACCCTTGCCGAACGCATCCGTGCGCATGGTGCCGGGCTTGGTGGAATTTTAACCCCAACCGGTGTCGGCACCATCGTTGAAGAAGGCAAACGCGTGATTGAAACCGATGGGACAAAGTATTTGCTAGAACTCCCCTTAGGCGCTGACTTGGCCCTCATCGACGCTCGCGTGGCCGACCGACATGGCAACCTCGTGTACGACAAAACGGCACGGAATTTCAACCCTGTGATGGCCATGGCAGCGAAAACGGTCGTGGCGCTTGCGCATGAGACCACCGCCACCCTTGACCCGGAAAACGTTGTGACACCGCACGTGCTTGTCGATCACATTGTCAAGGAGGTAGGCTAATGGACGCCAAAACCATCATCGCACGACGCGTCGCTCAGGAACTGTCTGATGGCGACCTTGTGAACCTCGGAATCGGCCTACCGACTCTCGTCGCAAACCATATTCCAGATCATATTCATGTGCATTTGCAAAGCGAAAACGGCTTGATTGGACTCGGGCCGCAACCGACAGAAGACAAGGTTGATAAAAACCTTACCAACGCTGGTGCGGAGTACGTCACGTTAAAAGAAGGTGGCATGTATTTCGACTCAGTGACGTCCTTTGGCATCATTCGCGGCGGCCATGTGGACGTGACCGTGCTCGGCGCGCTTGAAGTTGATCAGCACGGCTCGCTTGCCAGCTGGATTATCCCGGGCAAACTCGTGCCCGGCATGGGTGGCGCAATGGATCTTGTGGTCGGCGCGAAGAAAGTCATTGTCGCAACGACCCACACCAACAAGGGTCGTCCGAAAATCAAAGCGGCCTGTAGTTTGCCTTTAACCGCGAAAGAAGAAGTTGACATGATCGTCACCGAACTCGGGGTGTTCCACGTGAATGAAGACGGGCTTCACCTCGTCGAACGCCACCCGGACATCAGCATCGAAACCATCATCGAACAAACCGACGCGCCCTTGATTGTTGGCGACGTTAAACTCATGGAGGTGTGATTCATGAAAGTCACCCATAAACTCAGACTCTCTCAAGCCGACGCCCACTACGGTGGTAACCTCGTCGATGGCGCCCGTGTTTTAGCGCTCTTTGGCGATGTCGCCACGGAACTTCTCATTCGCCACGATGGCGATGAAGGGCTGTTTCGCGCCTACGATTCCGTCGACTTTTTGGCGCCGCTATACGCCGGCGACATCGTCGAAGTCGAAGGCGAAATAACCCGCGCCGGGTCCACCAGCCGCGCAATGCGTTTTGAAGCGCGTAAAATCATCGCCCCACGCACCGACCTATCCGAAAGTGCCGCCGAGGTCCTCACCACCCCCATCGTCGTCGCGAAGGCCACCGGAACCTGCATTGTGCCCAAAGATAAACAACGTGATGTCAATGGATAAATTGATTATTACCGCCGCCTTGACCGGGGCGGAAGTCACCAAAGAACACACACCCTACGTTCCCTATACCATCGACGAAATGGTGCAAGAAGCCCGCGCAGCCGTTGACGCTGGCGCCAGCGTGTTGCATGTGCATGCCCGCTATGACGATGGCACACCAACGCAAGATAAGGACCGTTACGAGGCCATCATCAAAGCGATTCGTAAAGCATGTCCCAACGTCATCATCCAGCCTTCAACCGGTGGTGCCGTCGGCATGAGCCGCGAAGAGCGCATGCAAGTGACGGAACTTCCATTGGAGATGGCGACCTTGGATTGTGGCACCGTCAATTTCGGTGGCGACGACATCTTCGTCAACACCGTCAACGACATCATCTATTTCGCCGAGACGATGCATCGCCGCGGCATCTACCCGGAACTTGAATGCTTTGAAAAAGGGCATATCGACACGGTGCTCACCCTTCACAAGCGCGGTCAGATTCATGCGCCGATGCATTTTAGTTTCGTGCTTGGCGTGTTTGGGGCGATGAAAGGTGAACCGCGCGATTTTCATTTTCTCCGCGAAAGCATTCCCGCCGATGCCACCTATTCTGTCGCCGGCATCGGGCGCTATGAGTTTCCGCTTGCAAAACTGGCCATCGAACACGGCGGCCACGTCCGCGTTGGACTCGAAGACAACATTTACCTAGAAAAAGGCGTGCTTGCGAAAGGCAACGCCGACCTCGTCAAAAAAGTGGTGGCGATGGCCCGCGCCTTTGGCCGCGAGATTGCCACGCCAGAGGAAGCCAGACGGATTTTAGGCATGAAGGAGTTTGACCATGAACGCACCTTGTAA
>SLFZ01000091.1 GCA_007123975.1 Candidatus Izemoplasma sp.
CCGCTTGAGTACGCGACAATGCCCGCGTATGACCTCACCGTCTACGCCGCCTTCATTGAAGCGGTCATGGTCACGGTCAGCTTTGAGACCGGCCTTGGAGAAGAACTCGCACCAATTGAGGTTATCGCAGGCGAAGCCTTGCCAGAAGGCACAGCCGCCGTGCGTACGCAAATGGACTTTGCCGGCTGGTATCTCGATGAGGAACTTACCATCTATTTCGATGCCGCAACCCCCATCCACGACGACGTGACCCTGTACGCTGCCTACGGAACCGAAGGCCTTGCCTACGAGCCAATCGATGGCGGCTACGCCGTCTCCATTGGCGATGCGACCGCCGACGCAATCATCATCCCCGCACGTCACCAAGGCATAAAAGTTATCGCCATTCAAGATAACGGCTTCGCAAGCAACGACTCAATTGAAAACGTCATCCTTCCCAAAACGTTGACAACCATTGGTGAATACGCCTTCTGGTCCGTCACCGAACTCACAAGCATCACCATCCCAAGCACCGTCACAACCATTGGCGTTGGCGCATTTTGGGGCGCTGAGAAGCTAGAAGAAATCACCTTTGAAGATGATTCTCAACTGACCACCATCGAGGATTATGCCTTCTTTGAAATCGGGCCGTTTACCGAACTGACGTTGCCTGATGCCTTAATCACCATCGGCGATGGCGCGTTTTACTACCCGACCAAACTCGAAACCCTTCATATTCCTGAAAACGTCGAAGTGATTGGTGATTTTGCCTTCTTCTACGCGCTTGAACTCACAGAAATCACCTACGCCGACAACCCGGCGCTTCATACGATTGGCGACGAAGCCTTCAAAGGCGCCGTGTCGCTTGAAGCCATTTACATCCCCGCAAGCGTCCACACCCTCGGCTTCAACGCTTTCCGAGGCGCCGTCCAAGCGACCACGCTTGCATTCGGCGAAGGAAGCCAACTTACCGTCATCGAGTGGCGTGCGTTTTCAGAACTCGAGTCGGTCACCGAGATCGTCCTTCCACCGCTAATTGAAACCATTGAAATCGCCGCGTTTAAAAACGCCCTCTCCCTTGAAAGCATCATCCTCCCCGAGGGTCTCACCACAATTGAAGTAAGTGCGTTTGAGAACACCGAATCACTTGAAACCATCCTCCTCCCAGACACGCTCATCGCCATCGGTCAAGACGCCTTTAAGCATAGCGCATTAGCCTCGATTACACTGCCAGATGGTCTCGAAACCATCGGCGACACCGCCTTCAAAGGCACGGCCCTGGGCGAGGTTCATATCCCAGCGTCCCTCACCGAGCTTGGCGCCGGTGCGTTTGAAGACGCACACCTCCTCACAGCGGTCACCTTTGACGATGATGTGCAGTTCACCGAACTTCACACCGACACCTTCGCAGGCACCGCGATTGACACGTTCCGCTTGCCCGCCTCCGTCGACGTCGTTCATCCTCATGCCTTTGATGGTGTCAGCACCTTAACCACCATCACCGTGCAAGATGGAAACAGTCATTACCAGGCCATCGATGACGTGCTCTTCACCATCGACATGACCACGCTTAAGCTCTTTCCGATGGACAAAGCCATCACCAGCTACACCGTCCCGAATGGCGTCATCGCCATCGACCACGGGGCGTTCGCGCTCAACCAACACCTCGAGGTTGTCTTCTTACCGGATTCGCTTGAAGCGATCGGTGAGCGCGCCTTCCAGATGGCCGAATCACTCACCACCATCGAGATTCCAAAGACTGTCTCAGAACTCGGTGCCCTCGCGTTTCACTTCGCCGAGGCGCTCACCGATGTGACCTTACACGAAGATTCCGAACTCACCATCATTGAACAGTTTACCTTCTATGGCTCCGGCATCACCTCCGTTGAGATTCCTTTCAATGTCGAGACGATTCGCGATCACGCCTTTGGGCTCACCCCGCTGATGTTGATTACGGTGCACCGCTTCGCCGACGGCGAAGGCACCTCCATCAGCAACGCCACCTTCGGCCTGCTTTCAAGCGAAGCCGAGATCCGCGTGCCAGAGGGCGCACGTTCTACCTACATCGAGATGATTTTCTGGTCCAACTTGGAGCACCAAATCGTCGAGATGGACGAGTAAAACACAAAAAAAGCTGCACCGGCCGGTGCAGCTTTTTGATGGGTTGTTTATTCGCCGGAGACGACGAGCGACTTGATTTTGAGCGATGGGCTTCCGATGAAGGAGAAGCCGAACTTGAGGTCGTCGCAGACCTCGGTGACGTTTTGTAGGAGTTCGAGGTAGTTCCCGGCGACGGTGATGAGGGCGACGGGCTTGACGATTTTGCCGTCTTCCACATAGAAGCCGTTGGCTTGGAGGCTGAAGTCGGCGCTGATCGGGTTGGTGCCCGAGTGGGTGCCGGCGAGATCGGTGATGATCATGCCTTTCTTCATGCCTTTAATCGCGTCTTCACGGCGCGTTTTGCCCGGTTCAATGTAGAAATTGGTCGGGGCCACGCTGCCTGAGAAGCCGTTACCGGTTGACTCGGTGTCGGCTTTCTTGGCAGTCTTAAGGTTGTGTAAGTAGCCGGTGAGTTTTCCGTTTGAAATCATTTCTTTGTGGCGCGTTGCGACGCCTTCGTCATCAAACGATCCGCTGCGCGGGCTGCCTTTGCGGAAGGGGTTGTCGACGATGGTGATGAGGTCTGAAGCGATCGTGTCGCCGACTTTGTTGATGAGTTTGGACATGCCTTTTTGCACGCTTTCGGCGCTAAACATCGAGACATATGCCGCAAGCAGTGAGGCGCTCGCGTCATTCTCAAGCAAAATTTCATAAGGCCCTGACTTGATCGGCTTGGCGCCAAGTTGTGCGGTGGACTTTTCGACGGCGGTCTTGGCGATTTGGTCAAGGTCAAAGTCCTTAGGATCATTGGACATCACAAACTCATAATGCGTTCGTGAGTCGCCGTCTTCACGGGCGACGGCGTAGGCGATAAACGCGGCGCCGTTGGCGTCTTTTTCAAGCTTCAAGCCCTTTGAGTTTTCCAGCAACACACGGGTGCGCTCTTGGCGGTACATCGCCGTTGAGATGTCGATGCGTTTGTCGCGTTCGCTGATTTTCTTCTCAAGCGCGAAGGCGTTTTCCATCGCCGTTTTCACATCGAGTTTTTCGAGGTCTTCGTTTAAGAGTCCGTCGATTTCCTCGTACTTTTCGCTTCCTGCGAATATGAAGACTTCATCTTGCGATTCGATAAGCGAGGCGCTTTTGATGATGTCATCGACCCAGGTCTCAAAATGGGTTTCGCTGATGTCTTCGGTTTTGAGTTTGCCCATCTTGCCTTGGTAGATGCCGGTGATGGTAAGTTCTTGGGTGCTCGACATTTGGTGTTTGTCAAGGTCGCCTTTGAAGACGTCGATGTCTAGGGATTGTGCGTCTTTTAAGTAGATCTGGATGTCTTCAATGCCTTTTTCCTTGGCGAGGTCAAAGAGTCGTTGGAAGTTCACGCGGATTCCTCCTTTCGTCCGCCGACGGTCATGCTAGAGACGCGGACGGTCGGTTGACCGACGTCGGTCGGGATGGAGCCGGATACGCTTCCGCACATGCCTTGGGCACGGAGAAGGTTGTTGCCGACCATGTCGATTTTCTTCAGTGCGTCTTTGCCCGACCCGATCAGGGTCGCGCCTTTGACGGGCTCGGCGATTTTGCCGTCACGAATCATGTAGCCTTCCATGACCGCAAAGTTGAAGTCGCCGGTGGCGGGTTGTACAGAGCCGCCGCCCATTTTCTTGGCGTAGAGTCCATACTTGGTGGCGGCGATGATTTCGTCAAAGGTCGAATCGCCGTTGTCGATGTAGGTGTTGCTCATGCGTGAGGTCGGGGCGAACTTGTACGACTCACGACGACCGGAACCGGTCGATTGTTCGTTCATGCGACGGCCGTTTAAGTGGTCGATCATGTAGGTGTTCAAGACGCCGTCTTTGATGAGGACGCGGCGTGTTTGTTCGCGGCCTTCATCATCGTAATTGGCGCTACCCCAGGCGTTTTCAATGGTGCCATCGTCAATGGCGCTCACAATGGGATTGGCGATTTGCTCGCCTTTTTTGCCGCTGAAGACGCTGGCGTTTTTGGCGACGGACGTGGCTTCTAAGCTGTGGCCACAGGCCTCATGGAAAATGACGCCACCAAAGCCGTTGTCGATGACAACCGGCATCGTGCCGCTTGGGCACTCTTCGGCATGAAGCATGGTCACGGCGACGCGTGAAGCTTCTTTGGCCGCTTCTTCGACACTGAAGGTGTCGTAGAACTCGAATCCATAGTGCCCACCCGGTCCGTTGAAGCCGCTTTGCATGTCTTTGCCATCTGAGGCAACGCTGTGAATGCCTAAGCGGGTGCGGACGCGTTGATCGCTGACGTAGATGTCGTCGCTGCTTGCGATCCAAACGTTTTGGACGTAGTCCATGTAGCTAACAGAGACTTGTTTGATCTCGTCGCTGTAGCCACGTGCCGCTTCGTTGGTACGTTTAACAATCGCGACTTTTTCCTTCATGTCGACGGTGTCGGGCATCCGTTTAATCTGATGCGCCTTGCCTTGTTTCATGGTGCCGAGTTTCACCTCGCCAAGTGCGCGTTCCCCAGGGAACGACTTGGCAAGATCGCGTGCCAAGGCAATCATGTCGTCATGGTTTTTGCTGTTGGTGTACCCATAGACGCTTTGATACCCTTTGGCGATGCGAACGCCGATGCCTTGGATGTGGTTGTTGACCGCTTGTTCGATCGTGTTGCTTTGCAACATGACCGCGGTTTGCTTTTTGTCTTCCACAAACACTTCGGCGAAGTCGGCGCTGCTTTCAAGCGCGGTGTTAAGGATGCGCTCGAGTAGCTGCTTGTCTAACATAGTTTTCCTCCTTGATATGGTTACCTAAAGCACATTATAGCACACTTCCATAAAAATAGTTAGCCCCAACCTAACCTTATGCCCAAAACACGTTTAATTATTGCTTACACAACACGCTTCACGCCCCTTAACCACACGAGCACACTTTCTATCTCATAAAAACGCGCACTAGCTAAGCGCGCGTTTGATGAACTCCGTGAACAATGGATGGGGCCGTTGCGGCCTCGATAAAAACTCGGGATGAAACTGCACCGCAACGAAGAAGGGATGGGTGGTCAGTTCGATGATTTCCACGAGGTTCTTCTCGGGGTTAATCCCGGAAAAAACCATGCCATGGTCTTCGAATATTTTCCGGTAGTCGTTGTTAAACTCGTAGCGATGCCGGTGGCGTTCGTGAATGATGGACTTTCCGTACGCCTTATGCGCAAGCGTGCCTTCAGTCAGTTTGCACGCGTACGCCCCAAGGCGCATCGTGCCACCTTTGTCGGTGTCGTCAGACTGCCCTTCTAAGAAGTTGATGACCGCATGCGGTGTTTCTGGGTTGATTTCATAGGATGAAGCACCTTCAAGCCCGCAGACGTTTTGCGCGAACTCGATGGTCGCCAGCTGCATCCCATAACAGAGCCCTAAGAAAGGTATCTGTTTCTCACGGGCATAGGTAATCGCCCGCATCTTGCCTTCGGTGGCGCGTTTACCAAAGCCACCGGGCACAACGATGCCCGCGACGTCACCA
>SLFZ01000112.1 GCA_007123975.1 Candidatus Izemoplasma sp.
AGCGCGACGTCTTTGTCGGCGCCGAGGATGCCGTATTTCACACCGGTCATGCCGACGTCGGTGATATACAAACTGCCTTTGGGAAGGCGCATGGCGTCGCTTGTTGGCACGTGTGTGTGTGTTCCGACAATTGCGTCAACGCGGCCATCGAGATAATGCGCGATGGCGAGCTTTTCACTCGTGGTTTCGGCGTGCACATCGACAAGGACAACATCGGCTTCTAAGTTGTCAAGGATGGCATCGAGCGTTGTAAACGGATCGGTGAGCGGGTCATGCATAAAGACCTGACCCATGATGTTGATGACGGCTAAGATGGTGCCGTTATGGTTAATCTTTAAGACGCGTTTCCCAGGGGTTGATGCAGGGTAGTTTGCAGGACGAACAATGTTCGATTCGTCAATGAAATCGAAAAGTTCTTTCTTCGAAAACGCGTGGTTACCAAGCGTCACGCCGTGCACACCACGGGACATCAACGCCTTGTAATCTTGCAAGCGAAGGCCGAGGCCTTCGGCCATGTTTTCGCCGTTTGCCAGCAGGATATGCGGCTTGTGGTCGCGTTTGATGCCGGGTAGGAACTTGTCGAGCGCCTCTAACCCGCGCTCACCATAGATGTCGCCGATGAACAGTATTTTCATGGTGACCTCTTTTCTAGGACCCTAAAATAGTCGGGGTCGTTCATAAGGTAGGGATAGTCCCAAAAGGTTTTCTCCTTGATCATACGCTTGATGTCTCGAAGCGTGGCGTACTTCACATCAAGGACTTCGTCAGGGTTCACGCGTATGTCTTCTAGGTTGCGGTCGGTATGCACGTGAAACACATGGCAAATTGTCTGCCAGCGGCCACGAATCGAGGTGATGATTTTGAGCCTTTCAAAGGCGTCTTTGTCAAAGGTGAGTCCGAGTTCTTCTTTCGTTTCACGCCGAGCTGCCGCGCGGGCCGATTCACCAACGTCTGCGCCACCGGTCGTGGTTGCCCATAAGTAGGGGTTCGCATCGGTTGGTTTGGCGCGGCGCTGGATGAGGTACTCCCCGCGGCCGTTTGACACCCACACATGGACGATTAAGAAGTACTCGCCTTTGTTGAGGTGACTGCCGCGTGGCGCGGTTTTGTCGAGTTTGTTGCCGTGTTCGTCGTAGACGTCAAAGTATTCCATTGAATGCCTCACTTTTCGTAGAAAGCCTCCCGCACGCGGGAGGCTTTGGGTACTTATTTGGCGACGTCCTGTGCCCGGGTTTCACGGATGACCGTGACTTTGATGGTGCCGGGGTAGGAGAGGTCTTCTTCGATTTTTTTCTTAATGTCGCGGGCGAGTTTGTGGGCGAGCGTGTCGTCGATTTGTTCGGGTTTGACGATGACGCGCACTTCGCGTCCCGCTTGGATGGCGTAAGCGTGGTCAACGCCTTTGAAGTCACCCGAGAGCGTCTCAAGTTGTTCGAGGCGCTTGATGTAGGAATCAAGCGATTCGCTGCGGGCGCCTGGTCGTGCGGCCGAGAGTGCGTCGGCGGCGGCGACGAGGGTGGCGATGACGGTTTGCGGCTCCACTTCGCCATGGTGCGATTTAATCGCGTCGATGACGGCAAGCGGTTCGTTGTAGCGGTTGGCGATGTTGACGCCGATTTCTACGTGGGATCCTTCGATTTCATGGTCGACGGCTTTCCCAATGTCGTGGATTAAAGCGGCGCGGCGGGCGAGGATTTCGTCTTCGCCGATTTCCGCGGCCATTTTACCAGCCAGGAACGCACACTCGACGGAGTGTCTCAGCACGTTTTGGCCGTAGCTGGTGCGGAAGTGCAGGCGTCCAAGCAGTTTGACGAGGTCGGGATGGACTTTGCCGATGCCGACTTCGAAGACGGCTTCTTCGCCTTTGTCGCGGATGTAACGGTCGATTTCTTCGCGTGATTTTTCAACCACTTCTTCGATGCGGCCCGGGTGGATGCGGCCATCGCTGACAAGTTGTTCGAGCGCGCGTTTGGCGATTTCGCGGCGGATCGGGTCAAAGCCCGAAAGCACAACCGCCTCAGGGGTGTCATCGATGATGAGGTCAACCCCGGTGAGCGCTTCGATGGTGCGGATGTTGCGGCCTTCACGGCCGATGATGCGGCCTTTCATGTCGTCGTTTGGTAAGGTGACGACGCTGACGGTGCGTTCGCTGGTGACGTCTTGTGCGTACTTTTGCATTGCGAACGCGAGAATGTGTTTCGCCTTTTTATCAGCCTCATGCTTGGCTTCTTCTTCGGCGTCTTTAATGTATTGCGCGATTTCGTGGCTCATTTCGTCTTCGACGCGGCTAAAGATAATCTTGCGTGCGTCTTCGACGCTGGTCTGGGCAATTTCTTGCAGGCGTTGGTTTTGTTCTTCAATCAAACTCTCGAGTGTGCTGTTTTTATCGTCTAGGGCTTTCTTACGTTGTTCTAGGGCTTCTTCTTTGCGATCAAGGTTCGCTTCACGTTTATCGAAATTCAGCGAACGGTTGTCTAAAACCTGTTCGCGCTGAATCAGTTTGTTTTCCGTGTTGGATATTTCTTTTTTGCGTTCGCGGACCTCTTTTTCGAACTCCATCCGTTGATTATGGATGTCTTGCTTGGTTTCAAGCAAGGATTCTTTCTTGGTTTTATCCGCTTCCTTGATCGCTTCATCAATCACTTGTTTTGCTTGTTGTTGTGCTTTTCCAAAGCCTTTTTCGACGATTATTACCCGTACGATGACGCCAATCACCGTACCGATAATCAAAATTAGCAACCCGGAGATGATTAATACAGGGTCCACCGCCAACAGCGTAGCGTGTACCATATTAATTCCTCCGTTCGTATTCGTTTTACTCGTTTGCATGAAACCCCGAGGGGCATTATTTCATAATGCTTCTGTAAAGTTTTACTGTTTCATTATACAAGACCGTACCCCCAAAAGTCAACGAATATTGCTTGGCCTGAAAACGCGATAAACGCATAAAAAAGCGCCCTTTCCCAAGGGCGCGCGATGTTTAGATGCTGAGTTTTTCTCGGATCGATGCCATTAAGGTTTCTAAGAGTTCCGGATGCTCTTCGAGGTAGGCTTTCACATTCTCCCGGCCTTGGCCGATTTTTTCATCGTTGTAGGAAAACCACGATCCACTTTTGGCAATCAAATCGTGCTCAACCGCGAGGTCGATAATCTCACCGGTGCGCGAGACGCCTTTGCCGTAGACGATGTCAACTTCAGCGGTTTTAAACGGTGGAGCGACTTTGTTTTTGACAACTTTAACGCGGGTGCGATTGCCGATGACGTCGTTGCCGATTTTAAGCTGTTCGCCACGGCGAATGTCGATGCGAACGGTGCTGTAAAATTTGAGTGCGCGACCGCCTGAGGTTGTTTCTGGGTTGCCAAACATGACGCCAACCTTTTCGCGAATTTGATTGATAAAAACGGCGATGGCGTTCGATTTTGAGATGGCGCCGGAGAGTTTACGCATCGCTTGGCTCATCAAGCGGGCTTGCAATCCGACGTGGCTAGAGCCCATGTCGCCACGAATTTCTGCTTCTGGAACAAGCGCTGCGACGCTGTCAACGACCACGATGGATATCGCGTTTGAACGAATCAACGCCTCGGTAATTTCAAGGGCTTGTTCACCGGTGTCAGGTTGTGAAATAATCAAGTTATCAATGTCGACACCTAGGGCTTTGGCGTATTTCGGATCGAGCGCATGCTCTGCGTCGATAAACGCGGCATAGCCTCCGAGTTTTTGGGCTTCGGCGATGGCGTGTAGGGCAAACGTGGTTTTACCTGATGACTCCGGTCCATAGATTTCGATGATGCGCCCTTTGGGGTATCCACCGATGCCAAGGGCAAGGTCAAGCGACAGCGAGCCACTTGGGATTGCGTCGAGGTTTTTTGAGCCCGCCTCTTCCCCCAGCAACATGATGCTCCCTTTACCATGCGCTTTTTCAATGTCTTTCATCGCCATGTCAATGGCTTTTTTTCGATCGTCTTTGGCCATGATTCCACTCCTCTCACCCCGATGATACACCCATGCGGGGCGGATTGCTTTATTGTTGTTTGAAGACGTGTTTATTGCGAATATAGTACTCGATTCCAGAAACGACGGTCAGTGCAACACCAAGGTAAAGCATGATATAGCCAACCCATTCGGCGAACGAGGCAAACCATGGAATGGTGAAGCCAAGCCACGGAAAGTTTTCATGGCGGAAGATGCTTGCATCGTGCCAAATGAAAAGTAACACACCAAGCGCAATCATCGTAAACGTTGTTTTGTATTTGCCAAGCACACCGGCAGCAATCACCGATCCATCGCCGGCGGCGACCAAGCGGATGCCGGTGACGATAAATTCGCGCGAGAGCACAACGAGCACAACCCACATCGGAATCACGCCGACATCTTGTAACATCAACAACGCAAACATCACAAGCAGCTTATCGGCGAGCGGGTCAAGAAACTTACCCAGAGTGGTCACAAGGTTGTGCTTTCGAGCCAGGTAACCATCAAACAAGTCGGTGAACGCCGCGGCCACAAATAAAAAGCCGATGACAAAATCGTAATACGGGAACTTAAGGTAGTAGATAACTACCAGCACGGGGATTACCAAAACGCGTAACAATGTCAGTTTGTTGGGCAGGTTCATACGCTCACCACCTTAGCCTACATTATACCATATCCCCCTTACCACAACAACAAATAAAGGTCGCAAAATGTCCCTATTTCGCCCGATAAAACGTCTTCAATCGGAAACACCCGGCATAGATGTCACCCTCTGCACTGCGGTTCGATTTCACAGTAAAACGTTTACATCTTTTCATTGCTCCATGGTGGGTGTATCATTAAACTAAGTTAGTTTGAGACCTAAGGGGTGTAAGGATGACAAAGAAAGAGATTTTGGAAGAAGCTAAGAAACATGATGTGAAGTACGTGCGGCTTTGTTTCACCGACATTCACGGCGTCATCAAAAACGTTGAGGTTCCAGTGCGCAGTCTAGAAGACGCACTTGACAACCAAATCATGTTCGACGGATCAAGCATTGAAGGATTTGCCCGCATCGACGAAGCGGACATGTACCTCTACCCAGATCCAAACACCTGGCTAATCCTGAGCTGGGAAAACCCGACCTACGGAAAAGTCGCGCGCCTTATCTGCGATGTGTATCTGCCTGATGGCACACCTTTCGAGGGCGACCCCCGTTACATCCTCAAGCGCAACATGCAAGCGATGCACGACATGGGATTCACCGCCTTGAACATCGGCGTGGAACCGGAGTTCTTCCTCTTCAAGCTCGATGAGTATGGCGATCCCACCTTAGAATCAAACGACACCGGTGGATACTTCGACCTCGCCCCCATCGACGGCGCCGAAGACTGCCGTCGTGACATCGTGCTTGAACTTGAACGCATTGGCTTCAGCATGGAAGCCTCCCATCACGAAGTCGCCCCAGGTCAACACGAAATCAACTTCGAGTTCGATAACGCGCTCGAAGCCTGCGACAACCTGCAAACCTTTAAACTCGTTGTGAAAAACGTCGCCAAGCGTCACAACCTTC
>SLFZ01000072.1 GCA_007123975.1 Candidatus Izemoplasma sp.
ACCAAAACATTTGGGTATTTCTTAATGATTCGCGGCGACGAAAAATACATCATGGCCGACTGCGCCATCAACCCGGACCCCGACGCCAAAGCCTTGGCCGAGTTCGCCGTTGAATCGGGCAAGGCCGCCAAAGTTTTTGGCATCGACCCGAAAGTCGCGCTTTTGTCGTTTTCCACGAACGGAAGCGCCCTAACCGACGAGACCGAAAAAGTTCGCAAGGCCGTGAAAATCGCGAAAAAGTCAGAGATGGATTTCCCGATTGACGGGGAAATGCAGTTTGACGCCGCCTTTGTTAAAAGCGTCGGTGAGAAGAAATTTAAAGACAGCAGCGTGGCCGGGCAGGCGAATGTGTTCATCTTCCCGGATCTAAACAGCGGAAACATCGGCTACAAAATTGCCCAACGCCTCGGCAACTTCGACGCCATCGGGCCGGTTTTAGCCGGGCTTAACCAACCCGTCAACGACCTCTCCCGCGGCTGTAGCGCCGAAGACGCATACAACCTCGCCATCATCACCGCGGCGCAGGCGATTCAAGATTAAAGCTCTTGTGAGCTTTTTTCTTTGTGTGCTATAATAAGGGCCACACAGAAGCGTGGTGATACCGTGAAACGATGCTGGGTCATTTATAACCCGATGAGCGGGCGTAAAAAGTTCAAAACCAAAATAGGCAAAGTCAAAGCCACCGTGGAGTCCCTTGGCTACGAAGTGTCGGTGAAACCGACCAAACGCGCAAGGCACGCCACGGAAATTGTCAAGGAAGCATGTTATGAGAAAATCGACATGCTTTTAATCAGTGGCGGCGACGGCACGATGAACGAATGCGTCAACGGCCTCGCCGCAAGCCAACATAAACCAAAAATCGCCTACATCCCCTCAGGCACTGCCTGCGACATCGCCAAGACGCTTGGCATCCCGAAAAACATCGACAAAGCCTTAAAAATCATCAAAGACGACCACCACGTGATGATGGACATTGTGAAAGGGTCTCACGGGCATTTTGTTTACGTCACCGCCATCGGCAACTACGTCGACATATCCTACCTCACGGAATCACGCTTAAAACGCATTTTTGGTTACGGGGCATACCTGTTCACCGGCATCCGCGAGTTTTTTACCATCCCGATGATTAAAACTGAAATCAACCACGACGAAGGAAGCCTTAAAGGCTACTTCTCGCTTATCATGGCCGTCAACTCGCGCCGCGTTGCGAGCTTTAACATCATCCGCGACCCGGTCTTAGACGACGGGAAGATCGACATCGTCGTCTATCGATATATCCCTTTGCTTAACAACCTCATCTACCTTATTTCATTCTTTTTTGCGCCTAAAAAATTCCCGGCGATTACGCGCATTCAAACCGCCCGGGCAAAAATATACACCGAACACCACCACAAATGGACGCTTGACGGCGAGGCGGCCAACGCCGGAAACCAAGAAATCGCCGTTGTCCCCAAGTTCTTAAACATTATCATCAACAAACGCAAAGCGGGAAGCTACTTCCCGAATCAATAGGAGGCACCATGCCAGAGACGTTTAGCGAAGTCATTGTCGTTGAAGGAAACCGAGACGCGGCCAAAATCAGGGCCGTTTTTCCACGTGCCGATGTCCTCACAACCCAGGGTGCCGCCTTGGACGAAGAAACGCTGAAACGCCTCACGGCGCTGAATGCCTCCAGGGGGCTTATCTTGATGCTCGACCCTGACTTTCCCGGCGACAAAATCCGTCGGCGCATCAACGAAGCCGCCGGCCCAACGAAACATGTCTTCCTCCCCAAACACGCGTGCATTGATGCGCAAAAGGGCAAAGTCGGCATCGAACACGCGAACGATGCGACTGTGCGAGAGGCCTTGCTTGAGCACGTTTACCACACGGTTCAAGGCGAAACCGTCAGCGTAAATGACATGAATAAACTCGGTTTATCGGGCACCAGCGGCGCCGCCATGCGGCGAAAAATCGTTGCCGACGCGTTTAACTTAGGCGTTGCCAACGCCAAGACGATGCGCAAGCGCCTCAACATGTTCGCCATCGACACACGCGCCATCAAGGCGGTGCTTTCCTCATGAGCCGCGCCAACCCAAAAACCGTCCAAGCCTTGCTTAAAGCCCACCGCATCGGCATTAAGAAAAAGTATGGACAAAACTTCCTTATCGACGACAACATCCTCACAAAAATCGTCGACGCCGCGGCGCTTGAGGCGAGTGACGTGGTCGTTGAAATCGGCCCTGGGCTCGGTGGCTTGACGGAGCATTTGATCAAGCGCTCGAGTCGCGTCATCGCCTACGAGATTGATAAACACCTGATACCCACCTTAGAACAGCACTTTGCTGGACCGACGTTTCATCTGATACACGACGACGTCTTAAAACGCGACATCGACGAAGACATCAAGCAGTACGCAGGCGACGCCAACGATGTGATTGTGGTGGCGAATTTGCCGTATTACATCACCACACCGATTCTGATGCGGTGTTTGGAGTCGTCAAAACGCATCAAACGCATGGTCGTGATGATGCAGCACGAGGTCGCGCGTCGTATCACCGCGATGCCCGACACCAAAGATTATAACGCCCTATCGATCGCGGTGCAGTATCGGGCGAAGGCGACGTACCGCTTTAAGGTGCCGAAAAGCGTCTTTTTGCCGGCGCCCAACGTCGACAGCGCCGTCGTGCGCCTTGATTTTCATGATAAAACCCAACTGCCAGAGGACGAGGAAACCTTCTTCTTCGCCTTTGTGCGAGCGGCGTTTAAACAACGACGGAAAACGTTGCTGAACAATCTCACCGAATTCTTATCACATGAGAAGGCGGAGATTGCAGATATGCTGGATACACTTGGCATTGACGGATCACGTCGTGCTGAGACGCTCAGCATCGAGGATTTCATACGCCTCGCAGCACACTTTAAAAGCGCCTAGGCGGTGCGATTATTTTCTAGGGTTTCCTACCAAGCTATGGTAAAATACATGTACAAGAGGAGGGGATTGCATGGTAAAAGAAAAGGCCTACGCAAAACTCAATCTCTACCTCGATGTCTTGGGAAAGCGTCCCGATGGCTACCACAACATAGAAACCATCATGGCCCCAATCAACCTTTTTGACACCTTGACGTTTAAGGCCACCGACGAGCCCGGCATTCGACTGCAGTCCGACATTGAAATCACCGAGAAGCCCGAGGAGAACCTCGTTTTTCAGGCGGCACAGCACCTCATTGACACCCACAACATCGAACAAGGCGTAGAGATTACCATTGAGAAAAATATCCCCGTAGCCGCAGGGTTAGCTGGCGGTTCGGCAGACTGCGCCGTGACGTTATTAGGACTTAATAAACTTTTTAAACTGAAAATTCCCGACGAGGAACTCGCCAAAATAGGAGAACAGTTCGGCGCCGACGTGCCCTACTGCATCTTCAACCGCGCCTGCATTGGCCGCGGCAAGGGCGACGAGCTCGTCTTTTTAAACCGCTCACTGAAATGGCCAGTTTTGATCGTCATCCCCGATTGGGCTGTGAGCACCCGCGAAATCTACCAATCGGTCGACATGAAAAAGGTCCCACGAAAGAAGATCACCACGATGTCGAACGCCATCTACAACCGCAACTATGAACTCATGGTGACCGAGTTATACAACGCGTTGGAGCCCTTCACCTTCGCCAAATTCCCGGAGGTAAAAGCCTTAAAAGAGGCCTTGCTTAAAGAGCCTGTCGACGGCGTTATTATGAGCGGGAGCGGCCCTACGATTGCGGTCTTCTCACGCGACAAGAAAGCGCTAGAAGCGGTGGCTGAAAAGTACCGAGAAAACCATCGTGTCATTTTAACGAAAATAAAGTGATAAAGCCGTTTCAAGCGAAAATTGTTTGAAAAGGGTATGGATGTGTGCTATAATTTTGGCATAACCGTGCTATTGAACATAAACTGTGTGGGGTGGAATAATGGAAATTACTGATGTGCGCATCAAGAAGTTCAACGGTGAGAACCGTCTGAAAGCGATCGCCGCCATCACCATTGACGATTGCTTTGTCGTGCACGAACTGCGTGTCATCGACGGGAAGGACGGACTCTTCGTGGCGATGCCAAGCCGGAAGATGCCAAACGGGGAATTTAAAGACGTGGCGCATCCGATCAACCAAGAAACGCGGGACATGATCGAAGGCATTGTCATCGAAGCATATCATAAAATCGAAGATGAAGCGTAACCTTTTTCGCGCATAAATACCGACCATAAAATGCAACTTTTCTTTCAAGTTGCATTTTCTTTTTTGCCTAAGTTGCGTATAATGGGATGTGTGGATTCACAGAACGGATGGAGGAAATCATGGCGATTATTGAAGGGCACAAAATCAAGCTGTTTACGTTAAACGCCAACCGCGAGTTGGCGGAAGAAATATCGGAACACACCGGCATTCCCTTGAGCGAGTGTGAGGTCAAACGTTTCGCCGACGGCGAAATCGGCATCAACATCGAAGAAACCGTGCGGGGACACCACGTCTTCGTCGTGCAACCGACGCAATCCCCGGTCAACGAGAACCTCATGGAACTCTTGATTATGATCGACGCGCTCAAGCGCGCGTCGGCCAAACACATCAACGTGGTCATGCCCTATTACGGCTATTCCCGACAAGACCGCAAAGCCGCCTCGCGCCAACCGATTTCGGCAAAGTTGGTGGCGGACTTGCTGCAAACCGCAGGCGCCACGCGCGTGCTTGCGATGGATTTGCACGCCGGGCAAATCCAAGGCTTCTTTAACATCCCCATCGACAACTTTGTGGCGATGCCAATCCTCGTTGACTATTTCAACCATCTGCTTAAAGACGAAGACATCGTCATCGTCTCGCCCGACCACGGCGGCGCTGTGCGCGCCCGTGAGATGGGCAACGTCATGAACGCGCCAATCGCCATCATCGATAAACGCCGTCCCCGTGCCAACGAAGTCGAGATCATGGGCATCGTCGGCGACGTCCAAAACCGCGTTGCGATCATCATCGACGACATCATCGACACCGCCGGCACCATCGGCTCAGCCGCGCTTGCCTTAAAAGCCGCCGGCGCCAAGGAAGTCTACGGCGCGTGTACGCACCCGGTGTTCAGCGGCCCAGCGATTGAGCGCATCAAGGAAAGCGCCATCAAAGAACTTGTCTGCACCAACACGATTTACTTACCAGAAGCAAAGCGCTGCGACAAGATCATACAACTCTCCATCGCTCCTCTCATGGCCCAAGGCATTTTAAACATTGTCAACGACAAACCCTTAAGCGGTCTCTTCAAGTACCAAGATAACCCCGTGAAACACCGCCATTAAACAATGCGCCTTCGGGCGCATTTTTTATGGAAATACGAGGGTTTTTCAGCACAAACCGAGCACGCCGTTAAATCGCCACTTGACAACCCCTTGGCTTTTGGTATGATTAAACTGTAAATCGATGACCGGGACCGACGCGCGTTTCCCTGGGCCAAGCGAATCCGAGACGGTGGAAGTCGGATGCCAAAGACGCGAAGAGAACACCCGTGAGAGGCGGAAGAATA
>SLFZ01000105.1 GCA_007123975.1 Candidatus Izemoplasma sp.
AACTCATGTATGGGTTTGATGGCGTGGCGCGACTGATGATGCGAAGCACGATCGAGCCGATGATGGATTTTTTCATCATCAACATCGACATTCCCGTTGCGGTGGTGACCACGGTCTTTTACGCATCGCTTGGCATGGTGTTTGCGCTCATCGTTGACATTACCTACCCGCTTGTCGATCCACGCATTCGCATCGGGAAAAAGAAGGCCATTTTGGATTAGCTTTTAAGACCGATGGAACCCTATTCTTCACCCAATGAACAGTGTTTGATGTGATTCAATACACTGAACATGAGATATCTCATTGAGTCATGCGCTGACTCATGCTATAATCTCTAAGGCAAAACACTTTGGAGGTCATGATGAAAAAAAACGTTCTTAAGTACTTGTTCTACTTCTCTGTTATCTTTACGTTCACAACCATTGTCAGCAGCGTCATCCAACTAGTTCAAGGCCAAGTGACCGACACGAATGCGCACATTCTTATGCGCGGTGGGTTTGTGCTTGCCGCCACCATTGCGTTCGCGCTGCATGAAAACTTTCGCTTTAAACCCCGGCCACTCGCTTACTTCAGCATCTACGCCATCGCCCAAGGGATGGTTTTTATCTTGGTTTTTATTACGGGGCTTTACAGTGAACTTCACCCCGACGCCTACCGCGACGCTTTTTTCAATTTCACTTCGGTAGCCATTGGTGTGATGGCGGTGTTGGGTATCATCGAATGGCGTCAAACCAAGCGCCCAGAAAACGCCTAAACCTCACACGATACACAAACGCCACTGCTTCGGTAGCGGCGTTATTTTTTTTCGCTTTCTTTTTCCCAAAAAACATCGTCACCTTTGATGACGTTGAAACCGATGCGCTTCAGATGATGTTGCGAAGAGATGCCTAGCGTTTTTCGCCTTGATGGCAGAGCGAAATGTTAACTTTTGTTATGTTTTGTTTATATTTTACGACGTCGTGGTTATATCCGTTAAACTATAACCAGTTCAATACGCGAGGGGGAGGTCGCCTTGCTTGAGGCAATCCGGTATTTATTACTAGGCATATTACAAGGACTCACTGAACCGTTGCCGATATCGTCGAGTGGACACCTGGTCTTGCTTCAGACGTTTTTAAACATGCCAACGGTCGATTACTTTCTTGAAATCGTGCTGCATTTTGCCTCGTTGCTCGCGATTTTGGTGTTGTTTAGAGATAAAATTACTCAGTTAATTATTGGTACATTCCGCTACTTTTTAAAAGGCGATAAGTCCCGCGTGGATGATGTGCGCTATGTCGGCCTTGTGCTCCTTGGTACGGTACCGGCTGGCATTGCTGGATTTTTCTTTCAGAGTTTCTTCGAAGGGTTCTTAACGCTGCTTGCGGTGGGGATTAGCCTCATTGTTACGGGCGGTTTTCTGATGCTTGTGCAGCGAGCAAGCGTCGATAACACACGGACAAGGATAGGGCTTGCTGATGCGTTGATCATTGGATCGGTGCAAATTATTGCCTTGCTTCCTGGCATTTCAAGGAGCGGCTCCACTTACGTTGGCGGGTTGTTTCGCCGCTTGAAGTTTGAGGCCGTGGTTGAGTTTTCTTTCATGCTTTACATCCCCATCAGCATCGGTACGATGATCTTAGAAGCGCGCGACGTTACAAGTTTTTCTGCCCATCCATTTTTGCCGCTTGCACTCTCGTTTTTGGCCAGTGGTGTTGTCACATACCTCGCCTTTAAATGGTTTGTCAACGCCGTTCGGCAAGGAAACCTGAAATACTTCGCGTACTATTGCTTCGTGGTCGGCGCCATCGCGCTGGCGTTGTCCCCGTTGTTTTGACCTCTCCTTTTCAACCTTTCATCGTCGCAAAAGCCATCCCTTCGTTAAACTCGGGGATGGCTTTTGCATGAATCATGTTATTTCAGTCGATGTTTAAAACTGTCTTGCCCAGCACGTGGGTTGTTTTCGCCGAAATCTCGGTGGGCATTTTCTTCTTTCATGTCTTCGGTGCGGCGTCGGTGGGCAAAGCTGAATCGGTCGACCACCACAACGATGACCAGCAAACCGAAAACACCGAGGCCTATATAAACAAAGTCCATCATCATACCCCCTTTTTTAGCGCATCGTTCTTTCAACAAACATGTTATCAATATATTTTATCAAGCAGCCATCCCATCATATAAAGCCCGCCAATCATCGATACCGTGTTGGCGATGAGGGCATACGCAACGCGGCGCATGAGTCCTTTTTCCTTCACAAACACCGCAAGGTAAATGGTCTCAACCGTGTAGACCATCAACTCCCCTAACACAAACAGCACAAAGACGCCAAAGGTGCTTTGATGGCTGACAAAAAACATGCTCAAAATGGCAATGGTCAACACCGATTGTGTGACGACGTTCAGCACCCCGACTTGGAAGAAGGTCTTCTTCAGTCTGAAGCCAAACATAAACAGAATTGCCAACTCAACGGCGACAGTAAAGATCACCCGCACCAGGTAGTAAAGGTATGTGCTCACTTGCGTCAACGGATGCGGCACAAACCCTGATACGTCACCAACGCCTTCAGCCGATTGGCTGAGGTCGACGCCGCGGATGTCCCACGTTAAACGAAAATCAAACTGGCTCATTTCAATTAGGGGCGACGTGATAACCACATCGTCAACCACCACCGCTGCCTTAAAAATAAGCGGTGTGGTGAAGTAAAGAATAAACACGTCCTCATTGTTTTCTTCGTAGCGATGGTGGTAAAAGTATTGGCTGCCTCCGTAAAGTGCGTTGGAAACAAAACCTTCGCTGTCTTGATAATCGATCAGCGCATCGGGAAAGTGATCATCTTGGTAGTAAAAATAGTAAAAGCCTTCGCCGCTTGCCGCTTCACTGAGTCTCGTCTCTGCGGCTTCGATATCGTCGGCTGTAAGTTGCCCATCATGTGGAACTAAAAAATCAAAGTCAAAGTCGATGCCATCGTGTAAAACGGTCAGGCGAATGTTTGCGGGCGGGGCTGCGTTGGCTTGCAGCGTGGTGGTAAACGATGCGACAACCACCAATATAAAGCTCAAAATTAGCGCAGCAAGAATCGTTCGCTTCATATAGAGCACTCCTCGGGCCATTCGTACCATCATGTTTGATTGTACGATAAAAGTATCCAAATCTAAACCTCTTTTAAACGTATGCTTGTGTAACCTAGATAAGCATTCTTTTGTTTTTAATGGCTTCATCAATGGCGGAGACCATCGATGCCTGCCAAGTGATATATCCTAAAAACAAAACACCGGTGCTTCCATCGTGGTGGTTTGGCATCGGTGTCGCAAACATCTAATCTAACTCACTCTCTAGCTTGAACATGCAGCGATCCTTGCCTTCTGCTTTAACCTGGTACAAAAGGTTGTCCGCCTTGCGAATAACATCGTCACGCTGTTCGGCTTTGACAATACCAATCGAGACCGAGAGGGTGTCGCACGAGGCTTCCTGCGCAAGTTGACGGGTATCGTTAATAATCGATTTCGCAACGTCTTTTATGGCTTGAGAATCGTCGAAGAACAACCCCACAAACTCATCGCCACCGATTCGATAAAACAAGTTATACTCTGACTGATAACTTTTTAGAACGGCAGCGAACTTGGACAAAAACCGATTCCCACATGGATGGCCTTGCGAGTCGTTTAAGTCTTTGAAGTTATCGAGATCTAAGAACATCACATGAAAGTTATCAAATTGATAACGTAACCCGTAATGGTAATCAAGCGTGTATTTGTTAAAGACGCCGGTTAATGCGTCTCGGTGGGTTTTACGGAAGAGTTCTTCTTCCCCTAATAAAAACGACGTAACGTCAACGATGAATGCTGCGTAAAGTCGATTGGTTTCGGGCACCGGAAATATCGTCACACGAATCCAATACCGGCCTTTGTTTGTGCGAATAGGAAAGGTAACGTTTGGTCGAGAATCAAAATCGTGAAACTCTTTAAACACGGCTTGGAAGTGCTCTTTCTTTCCAGATATCTCGGCGTAGGCGTTGTGGCCGTCAAAGCATGCAAGGATTTGGCTCAAAAGAATCTCATCGGTGTCTTCGAGACCAATTTGTGTCAATGAGCCGCTGACGACTTCTAACTTCGGCTTTTCGTCGGTTTGTGCATCCAAGAACGTCACGATCGTGTTATCTGGACTCAACACAACATCGCGCACGACATCGATACCGTAACGTTTTTGCAGCTTATCCCGCATGCTTGATAATCGATTATGGTCCATATGCCCTCCCATGTGGCCAAGCGTCTGGACGACGCTTAATATGTAAGCGCTTGATACATCATTTTCAATATACCACAAGCGTAGGAATTTATTCAATACCAAGCGACTATTATCTCAGCGATATCGTCAGTATGTCACAGCGGTAACCATTGAATCGATTTGGCAATGAACTTCCAAGTAATATAATGTGGATAAGAACACCATGTGTTGACCATCAAGGGGGATTTAATAATTTTATTGTAAAATTGCTTAAATGAACCCAAGCAGCTTCGTAAAAGTCCAACCCTTCATTTAACGAGCGGAAAGTATGGTTTTTCGCGCCAAGCGTCATGGCAAAGGTGGCCCGCGAGTTTTCGACCAAATAAGATGTGACGCCGACAAAAGCACTAGCCGTTCATGATTATTGCATGCTTTTAACACAAAGAAGACCAACAAATCGGTCGTCTTTTACTGCAATCTATGAAAACCCATTGTGAGCAGGCGTTTTTTATCCGCCCCTTTTTTCAACAGATGTAAAGCAATAGGCGCAGTTTTCACGCGACACGACAAACCCCATCGCCGTGTAAAGGTTAAGGGCAGTGCGGTTGACGTTTTCAACCACGAGCTGCACCGTCTGAACATCCTTCTTCTTGAATACATCGTCAATGATGCAGCTGATAAAAGGCTTGGCACGGCCTTGCCCACGATGCGCGCGATCAATGGCGAAGACTTCAAGCGAACCCATCGTGCCATGGTGCTTTACCAAACCGTAACCAATCACAGCGTCACGTTCTGTAAGGACGTAGACATCATGGGTTTCATGAGGCGCGACAACGTCTTCACCGGTGATGTAGACACTAGGAAATGTGGTGTCGTGCAATCGTTTCACGGCGTCTCGCTGTTTGGCTGTCATCGCCGACACGTCTGCGTGTGTCGTGTCGGGTTGGTAGTCGGCCTTGGATAAGGTAAGGATGGTTTCATCGCCTTGATAATCGGCATTGATGGCTTTCATCAAACGGTGATAAAATGCGCTTTGACGGTGAAAAAAGAACTGAAGCGTAAGGCCTTGTGCATGGTTTTGAATCCAGTGATCGATGAGTGTTTTTCCAACGTTTAGGTCTTCATTGACGACGTAGGGTCCTGCCATATCGCACGTTTTTTGGTCGGGGTTGGTGTGTGTGATTAAAACACCCTCCAAGTCGCTGTCTTTAGCCACCAGCACGCCTTGGGCTTCGATGG
>SLFZ01000041.1 GCA_007123975.1 Candidatus Izemoplasma sp.
CGTGACAAACATCAGAGGTGTTAACAATGAACAACATACTGACTGCCCTCAAAGGGCGAATGATGATGCCAACGATTTTCGTGGTTCTCTTCACGATGACGTTTCTTTTTGACTCACTGGAAAACATTGCCAGAGGCTACTTAGCCATCTTGCAAAGCCCAAGTGTGTTGATTAGTGATTACTTGCATATTGGTGGACTCGGTGCGACACTTTTTAACGTCTCCACCATCATGCTGATTAACATCATCATGCTGCATAAGCTTAAACTGAAAATGTCAGGACCAATTTTTGCCGGACTCTTGACGATTGCCGGGTTTTCGTTTTTCGGAAAGAACATCTTTAACACGCTTCCGATTTATGCCGGCATATACCTTTACGCACGCCACCAAAAACTTGCGTTCAAAGATTTTATCATCGTTGTCTTGTTTTCCACCGGCATCTCACCGATTGTGAGTTTCATGATTTTCGGCACCGGCTGGGAACTCTACATCGGCATTCCCGCAGGCATCGCTGCCGGGCTTGTGACCGGCTACGTCTTGCCGGCCATCAGCGCCAACACGATTCGTTTCCACAAAGGATATAACCTTTACAACATCGGCTTTGCGATGGGCATCTTGTCGATGCTTTATGCGGCGATGCTGACGACGCTGTTCAAGTTTGATTTGTTTCGTTTTGACGATACGACCAGCGAAGCGTTCCATAGTGAGCTTCTCGTTTTGACCATCGTGATGTCCATGCTTTTTATTGGTGGAGGACTTATAGAAAACAAGCGTGCGTTCACGAAGTATCCACTCATCCTTAAACGCTCCGGACGGTTGGTGTCCGACTTCATCCGTGACGCCGGCCGCGACATCAGCATGATCAACGTCGGTGTGATGGGGCTTATCAGCGTTGTCTTCATCACCGTGCTTGGCATTGAAATCAACGGCGCCGTCATGGGTGGTATTCTTACCGTCATGGGCTTTGGCGCCTTCGGGAAACATCCCTTTAACAGCATTCCGGTGATGATTGGCGCAAGCGTATGGTTCTTGCTGTACCCGATTGTCTATGGGGAGCCCGCCGGCGTCGGGCTAGCCATTGCCGTGCTGTTTGTGACCGCCATTGCACCAATCGCAGGACGTTTCGGCGTGTTTTTGGGCATTTTCGCGGGCTTTGTACACATCGTTTTAACGCCTTTCACCTACGTGTTTCAAGGCGGCTTCGACCTCTACAATAACGGGTTTGCCGCAGGGTTTGTCGCCGCGCTCTTGGTGCCTGTGTTTGAAGTGATACGCAAAGAAAAAGTGGAAGAGGAGGAAGCCTAATGACCACCAAACAAGAAGTTCGCATCACCACAAAAATCGTGCATGAGTTAACTCAATACTTCCTGATGCACGGCCATAAACGCGTCACCATCGAGACCGTGCTCGACGACGATGTCACCTACTTTCACATCACCATCCCCAAAGCCCTCAAAGACGAGGTTCTGGAATCGATGCATCAGAAATTGATGCGCGAGCGTGAGCTCGAAGTCGAAACCTACGGGTTTGAACTCGTCGGCGACATCGACTCCAAGAGCGAGCTTGAAATCGTCGGCGTCTTGGTCGATGACATGGCTTATAGACGCACAGAAAACGAGACCATCATCACCTTATCACGCACCAACAAGTACCGAAAATCATGAACACAAAGCGCATTCTTCGCACGTTGATCGCTTTTGTGTTGCTTTTTGCCATCCTCGGTGCCATCGGCGTGGTGTTGTTGATGCGGAACCTCGATGAGGTGCTCGAAGAAACCATTGCCCCAATCCAGTTTTCCGACATCGCCGATGGCGTCTACACCGGAAGCTATGAACGTGGACGGTTTTCAAACACCCTTGAGATTACCGTGCAAAACGGCACCGTGATTCAGGTGCGCATCCTCGACGACATGTGGTTTCGTGATGAAGCCAAGCGCGACCTGTTGTTTCATCGCATCACGCAATCCGACGGACTACCCGTCGATGCCGTCAGCGAAGCGACGGTCTCTTCAATCGCCTATATGAAGGCAATTGAAGACGCACTCACATCCGATTAAAAACCTCTTGGCCTAACGGCTCAAGAGGTTTTCTTTTGCTTTATCGGTGGTTTTGAAATGGAGTTTCGCGACCTGTTTTAGCGCGTCGATTCCGTGGTCTTGTATGAACTGCGCGGCCGCGTCATCGACAGCCTTTGAAGCGCCCTTCGGCAGCACGACACCATAGGTTTTTCCGAGGTCGTCGAGTTTGGTTAGAAAACGGTATCGCGCGATGATGCTCGCCACGGCAACGCTGGCGTAATGCGATTCGGCTTTTGTTTTAAAGATGTCGGGAACCGGCGCATCCTTAAAATCTTTGACATAGCGCGCGTAGTGCGCTGCGTCGCAAAACTGATCGACGATAATCGGTGCCTTGGCTTTCACACGGCTTCGGAGCTTCTTGTGCGTTTGGGCATGCAGGTACGCTTTGAGCTTGTGGGCGTTAAAGCCGCGTGATGTTTGGGCGTTGTAGCTTGGTGGATCCAACACGACGAGCGAATAAGGCACACGTTCGACCAGCACTGGCGCGATGCGCTTAACGGTCTCATCGCTCAGTGTTTTTGAATCGCGCACGCCAAGTTTTTCAAGCCACGATTTGTCATTCGGTGTGACGTAGGCGCAGGCGACGACGAGGGGACCGAAGTAATCGCCGACACCCGTTTCGTCGCTGCCGTAAGAGCGTAGGTAATAGTCGGTTGTCTCGGTGGATGACGCACCGGGATGGGCTATGTTAAAGGCATCGGCGAAA
The DNA here is from genome assembly GCA_007123975.1 of Candidatus Izemoplasma sp. GTDB lineage: Bacteria > Bacillota_I > Bacilli_A > Izemoplasmatales > Izemoplasmataceae > SLQR01. The sequence continues at coordinate 2,783 of SLFZ01000041.1, forward strand.
AACGCGGCGTCCGACAGCGCATCGGCTCCTTGAAAAAGCACCGTGCCGTTTTTGTAGACGGTGACGCTCAACCCTTCTCGTTTAATGCGCGTGAGCACATGGGGCTCTGCATTTGGGGAAGGCGCATGCCGATAATGGCGCAAAAGTGCGTCAATCTGTTCGCGTTGCAATTTCAATGTTGCGGGCACGCCATCACATCCTTTTTGTGTATTTTAGCACGAAATGGTGTAAAATAGTAGCGATGGGAGTGACCGACATGGCTTTTGACATCAAGACCTTGGAATTTGATAAGATTGTGAAAAAAATGAAACCCCTCGCGCAAACGTCACTAGGCAAAGCGAAACTCGATGCGCTGACGCCGTCACCGAAGCAGGATGCAGTCGAAGCGATGCTGCATGAGACCGATGAGGCGCGTCGTTTTATCGTGGAAGGGTTAGAACCATCGTTCGGAGGTGTCACCGACCTCACGGACGCGATCAAACGTGCTCGCATTGAAGGCGTGCTCTCGGTGTCGGAACTGATTCAAGTACACAATCACGTACGCGCAACCACGCGCATTAAACGTGAAATGACACGGCTTTCAGAACGCGAAGAAACCACCATTGACATCGAGACGTACGCGCACGAACTTGTGGTTTGTAAATCACTTGGTGAAGCGATTCACGCCGCCATCGACGAGTCTGGTGATGTGCGCGATTCCGCCTCGGCGGAACTCGCGAGCATTCGTCGTCACATTGACAACACCGAACGAAAAATAAAGACCACGCTTGACCACGTCCTAAAAAAAGAGGCCAAGCGCCTCACCGATCAAATCATCACCATCCGCAACAACCGCTACGTCATTCCTGTGAAACCCGGCGAAAAAAACAACGTCCGAGGCACCGTGATTGATTACTCTTCTAGCGGTGAAACGGCGTACATCGAACCCGAAGCCATCCGTGAACTGACAAGCACAAAAGACCGACTTGAGGCCGATGAACGACGCGAAATCGAGCGCATCCTGTTCGTGCTGACCCTTGAAGTCAAAGACCATGCGGACACGCTCTCGGCGAACCTTGAACTGCTTGGGCATTTGGACATGTTGTTTGCGAAAGGGACGTACGCGCACGCCACCGAATCGACAAAGCCAAAACTCACCAACCGCCTGCACTTGATGAAAGCACGCCACCCGCTCATTCCTAAAGACGAGGTCGTTGCCAACACCATCACGTTTGATGACGACATCAACACCATCATCATCACCGGCTCAAACACCGGCGGGAAAACCGTGGCGCTCAAAACCGTTGGGTTGCTGGCAATGATGGCCCAAAGCGGGCTTTTGATTCCAACCCTACCCGGCAGCGAAACCCGTTGCTTTACACAAATTCGTGCCGACATCGGCGATGAACAAAGCATCGAGCAATCGCTGTCGACCTTCTCCTCACACATGAAAAACATCGTGTCGATGCTCAAAGGCCTTAAACCGGGCGGGCTGATCTTGCTTGATGAGCTCGGCGGGGGCACCGACCCGAGTGAAGGCGCGTCGCTCGCGATGAGCATATTGGAGTACCTCAACGACAAAAACGTGCACGTCATCGCCACCACCCACTACCCAGAACTCAAAGCCTACGCCTATACCAAGTTCTCGATCGTCAACGCAAGCGTCGAGTTCGACGAGAAGACTTTGCAGCCGACCTATCGGTTGTTGATGCGTACGCCGGGTGAATCGCATGCGCTCTTGATTGCCTCACGCCTCGGGCTCGATTCAGCGATTGTTGAGCATGCAAAAAAGCATGTGCTGACACAGAAAACCGAGGTCGGTGAGCTCATCGATAACCTCAAACGCGAAAGCAAGAAACTTGACGACCTCATCATCGAGTACGAAAAGACGACGCGAGCAATCGAGCAAGAACGGCGTGAGCTCAGCGAGAAAAAACGCGAAGTACAAGCCGAAAAGGAAACGTTGAAAGAGCGGCTTACGCGGGAGAACAGAAAAGCGATGGATTCGCTTCAAAAAGATGCCAAAGCGCTAATTGATGAACTGCAGGCAATGAAGTCGCAATCCTTTAAAGCACATGAACTGGCCGAGGCCAAACACAAATTGAAATCGCTTCAACCAGATCGAGCAAGCAGCGACGAATCCTCAACACGGGGTCACAGCTACAAAGCGGGAGACCGTGTGTACCTGCTTAAGTACAATCGACACGGCGAACTTGTGAAAAAACAAAAAGACGGACGCTGGCGCGTGCGGATGGGAAGGCTTGAAAGCGTGCTCGATGAAGACGCCTTCGAGTATACCGAACCAAGCACGCCCCACACCCCGGAGCCCACGCCCGCAAAAACAACCGTTAACAAAAGCGTGCCAAGCGAACTCGATCTTCGCGGCATGCGCGTCCACGAAGCCAAAGAAGCCCTTGATAAATACCTGGATGATTGCTTGGTCGCAGGCATGCCATTTGCCAGTGTGATTCACGGTTATGGGACCCTCGCGCTTAGGAAGATGGTAAAAGAAACGGTGGCCGAGCACCAGGGCATAACCGAAGCCCGGGACGGCAAAGGAAACGAAGGTGGACAAGGCGTGACCATCGTCTATTTTTCGTAGACAAACCATCAAGCGTTCCATTTGTAAATCTCTACAAACACGTGTATAATGAGCGTGTAAATAAATAAGGAGGAATTAGACATGGCAGAAGTCGTATACGCAGATAATTCAAACTTGGAAGAAATCATTCAAGACCAACCTCTCGTGCTTCTTGACTTTTACGCAGACTGGTGCGGACCGTGCAAAATGATCGGACCCGTCCTCGAACAAGTCGCTGAAGAAAACACCGACATTAAAGTGGTTAAAGTCAACGTCGACGAAAACATCTCACTTGCGCAACAATACGGCGTGCAAGGCATTCCTGCGCTCTTCGTCTTAAAAGATGGCGAAGTCGTTGCACAAAAAGCTGGTTTTATGCCCAAAGACGCACTTGTCAACTGGGTAAAAAGCACCTAAGCATTACCCCGAACCACACATTGAAAAGATATGCATTCGTTTGCATATCTTTTTCTCTGTTTGGGTGCGAAGTGGTGTATAATGGGTGTGGTGAGGCCCATGAATGGAATCTTAGTCATCAACAAGCCCACAGGCATCAGCAGCCACGACTGCGTCAACATTATTCGCAAAGCCATGAAGACCAAAAAAGTCGGCCACGCCGGCACCTTGGATGTGGAAGCGAGCGGCGTGCTGGTGCTTGGCATCAACAAGGGAACGAAACTGTTAAACTACTTGAACCAAGACGACAAGACCTATCGGTTTGATGTCGTTTTTGGCATCACCACAGACACCTTGGACCACGCCGGTGCCATCACCGATGAACAACCCCTCCAAAGTCCCCCAGACATCGACGCGGCACTCCCGAAGTTTATCGGCACCTACACCCAAATGCCACCTGCTTACTCCGCGGTTAAAGTTGGTGGAAAGAAACTCTATGAATACGCACGGGAAGGCAAACCGATTCCTGAGGTTAACGCTCGAGATCTTACCGTGCACGAGCTCTATCGAACGACCCCTGTTGTATTTGATGAAGGGCGAGCCACCTGTGGGTTTTACCTCCGTGCCAGCAAAGGCATCTACGTGCGCCAACTGGCAAGTGATCTTGCTGAAACACTCGGCACCGTCGCACACACCACCGCAATTCATCGCGTTGCCGCAGGCGATTTCACCATCGACGAGGCCATCGACCTCGACCACGTCAACGCCAACACCCCACTTATAAGCCTTGCGAACGCACTGCGTTCGATGCCTGAGAAACAGGTTGCGGGAGACGATCTCTTTAAAGCCAAACACGGCCAACCGCTACGAATTAACGCCGATGTGGCGCAGTTGAAAATAGTCGATGAACGTGGTAAACTGGTGGCGATTTACGAACGAAAAGAAACAGATTATCGCGCCAAGAACGTCTTCGCGTGAGAAAACGAGGAACGCCATGGAAATTATCCCACTGAACGGAAACGTCATCAAACCGAACACCGTCGCGGCGATCGGTTTTTTCGACGGCGTTCATCTCGCACACGAGACATTGATTAAAACCATGAAAGCCTATGCCGAAACCCACAGCATGTCAACGGCCGTCATCACGTTTGATGTCCATCCGAAAGCCGTTTTGTTTGATTTGCCTTACCGCTACATCACCCCATTGAAAAAGAAGCTTGAACTGATTGAAACCCATGGCATCGACACGCTTTACCTCATCGAGTTCGACGAGGCAAAGGCAAGCATGAAGCCCGACGCCTTTATCGAACAGTATCTCAACCGACTCGACGTCATCGTCTGTGGCTTTGATTTTCGCTTTGGGCATCGGGGCAGTGGTTCGGTATCCACGCTGAAGAACCATCCCGAAATCAAAACCATTGTCGTCGATGAGCTAACCCACGACGGGTATAAAATCGGCTCAACCCATATTCGCGACTTGATTATGGCCGGACGGGTCGGTGAAGTGAAAGAAACCCTCGGACGATACCACACGGTGGCCGGCACCGTCATCGAAGGCGCAAAAAAGGGTCGAGAGATTGGCTATCCCACCGCCAACATCGACACCGGTGATTACTTGATTCCCAAGCAAGGCGTATACGCATCGTTCACACGACGAGGCAAGCGATGGTATCCATCGATGAGCACCGTCGGACACAACCCAACCCTCAACAAACGCCACGATTTGAGCGTTGAAAGCCACCTTTTCGACTTTGATGAAATCATCTATGGTGAGACCATCGAAATCGCTTTCGTTGAACGCCTGCGCAGTGAAATCGCCTTTGATTCCGCCGCCGCCTTAATCGAGCAAATTAAAGAGGATGAGCGTCAAACGCATGGCATTCTTAAAAGCAAGGATTTTCCCTTGCATTGATGTGCGTTTGTGCTATAATAAGTATCGCGCCCGCATCTTGGTGTCTCGTCGCTCCCGACGACCACGAGGATACGGGGGACAACAAAACACACGGGAGGTAAAACCATGGCTTTAAGCAAAGAGCAAAAACAAGCACTTGTCGAAGCATACCGCATCAAGGACGGCGACACCGGGTCACCGGAAGTGCAGATTGCGATTCTCACGCATGAGATTCGCGAACTGAACGCGCACTTGAAAGTGCACAAACACGACCATCATTCGCAACGCGGCATGATGAAAAAAGTCGGTCACCGTCGCAACTTGATGAAGTATTTGGCGAAACAAGACGTCGAACGCTATCAGAAGCTCATCAAAAAACTTGGACTTCGTCGATAAGAATAAGCGCCTTGGCGCTTATTTTTTTTTCGCTTAAATGCCTTTTCAACGCTTCTCCGATGGCGTATAATGAAACAAGAAAGAGGTGGGCATATGAACGCGAATGAACGACGCATCAAAACCCTCGTGACGTTAGGGATCATTGCCGCAACGCTTTTGATTTTTATGCTTGTTCGAGAGTTGGCGGGAGGCCTTGTGGCGCAGTTTTGGACCGCTTTTTTGGCGATTTTATTGCCGTTTTCAATTGCCTTGTTTATCAGTTATTTAATTGCGCCGGTGTTTAAACTGCTTGAACGAAGGCTGCGTTTTCGCCACCGACTGATCAACACCATCATCGTGTTCTTCGGCGTCGGGTTTTTGTTGTTTTTGTTCGGGCGTTTTGCAGGAACGTTAATCTACACGCAAGGTGTCGCGTTCATCGAGAACGACTGGCCCCGTGTCGTCAGCTATTTCGATGAGGTGTTTTCTGAGGATTCCTCGCTGCGAGCGATTTATGCCTGGTTGACCGAGTACGTGCAAATTGGCGAGGGTGAGAAAATCACCATTGATCTCATCTCTATTTTTCAGAGTTTAACCACGATTGTGATCACCATCGTGCTGGTTCCGGTGTTTTTGTTTTTTATCCTGAACGACAAAGACCGAATCTACGAAAGCCTGATTTCACTCGTTCCTAAACGCTACCGTGATGATGCCATTGAACTGACGACCCGTGCCAATAAAGTCGTCACCGAGTACTTCAACGGCCGCTTTATCACAATGTTCGTGATGGCGATTTTCTTTACGTTGTTGTTGCTTGTGCTGGGCTTCCGTGAACGTGCGATTCTCTTCGGCTTCATGCTCGGATTCTTTGACATTGTGCCTTATGTCGGGCCCTTTATCGCGATTATTTTGCCGGTGCTATGGAGCCTGACCGAGACCGCGCAGCTGCCGTTTGGTGAACTCTCACCTTACATTATCTTGATTGCTGTGGTCATCGGTCAAATGATTCAAAACAACGTCGCACAACCCCTCATCATGGGTAAGGAAACCAAAATACATCCGCTGTTGGTGTTGAGCGCGTTCATCTTTTTCGCCTATTTGTTTGGTGTTGTTGGGTTGATCCTTGCCATTCCAATCACAGGGACGATTAAATCAACCATTCAGTATTATAAAGAAAAACACGCGCATCGATTAGAACTAAATGAAGAGCAGCGCAAAAAAATACGGGAGGACACCACATGATACTTATCAAAAATGCCACACTGCACACCATGGACACCATCAACGGCGAACGCGGATTCGTCGCCGTGAAAAACGGAAAAGTTGAGGCCGTCGGAAAAGGCGACCCCGCTGAGGCGTTTAAAGAATACCGCGTCATTGACGCCGATGGAAAGGTGGTCACCCCCGGGCTTGTCGATCCACACTGCCATATCGGCGTCATGGAAGAAGGCATTCAGTTTGAAGGCAACGACACCAACGAAATGACGCATCCAATTTATCCGGAACTGCGTGGCCTCGACAGCGTCTACCCGCACGATCGCGCCTTTGCCTATGCCGCAAAAAGCGGTGTGACCACGGTCGTGACAGGCCCCGGCAGTGCCAACGTCATCGGTGGGACGTTCACCGCGATTAAAACGATTGGAAACACCGTCGATGAGATGATGTTGAAAGAAGAAGTCTGCATGAAGATGGCCCTTGGCGAAAACCCCAAGCGGGTTTACTCGCAACAGAAAAAAGCACCCTCAACCCGCATGGCAAGCGCCGCACTCATGCGCGAGTGGCTTCAAAAAGCGCAAGAGTACCGCAGCCAACTCAAAGCCTTTGAAAACGGCGAAGAGGGCGCGAACAAACCGGCCTTCGACATGAAACTCCATAGCTTGATGCGTGTCTTTGATGGCATGCTTGTCAAGATACACGCGCATCGCAGCGACGACATCATGACGGCGATTCGCATCGCCAAAGAATTCAACCTCAACGCCACCATTGACCACGCCACTGAAGCGTATTTAATCCCTGAAGCCGTGAAGGCAAGTGGTGTTCCCATCATTATCGGTCCGACCCTTGGCTACTCGTCAAAGTACGAGTTGATTCACCGCTCTTTCACCGCCGGCCGTGTGCTTGAAGAACACGACATTCCCTTCGCCCTAATGACCGACCACCCGGTGGTGACCGTCGATGTGACGATGGTGCATGCCGGTCTTTATGTCAAAGAAGGACTCAGCCGTCAAAGAGCGCTTGAGTCCGTCACCATCGACGCCGCCAAACTCAACGGCATCGATGACCGTGTGGGCTCGCTTAAAATAGGCAAAGACGCCGACATCGTCATCTGGGATGGCGATCCCTTTAGCTTGATGACACGGCCAGCCTTGGTTGTACTCGATGGCAACGTTGTCCACGAAGCGAGTTAGATAGCTATGCTGGAACCTGTCTATGTGCTTCTGAATTCATTTTGGATTCCTTCATCGCCGTTTTGGGTATACCTGCTCATCTTCGTCGTCAAAATCATCGAAGTGGCGATGGCCATCGTGCGGATTGTGCTAATTACCAAAGGGGAGAAGATGCTCGGTTCAATCATCGGTTTCTTCGAGGTCGTGATTTGGGTGATCATTGTCGCCAGCGTCTTAAGCAACATCACCGAAGACCCCTATCAGGTGATCGTATACGCCGCGGCGTTCGCCATCGGAAACTACCTTGGCAGCATCGTTGAGAGCAAGATTGCCCTTGGCAGCGTCAACATCCAAGCCATTGTCAAAAAAATCCACGGCAAGAAACTGTCCAGTGAGTTGCGTCAAATCGGTCTTGCTGTTACGGCAGTCGATGCCTACGGTCGCGACGACCGCAAAGAAATCCTTTACATGCATGTGCCACGCCGCAACATCGAAAAAACCATCAACCTCATCAAGTCCTTTCAAAAAGATGTGGTCATCAGCGTCAACGACATCCGTCCGATGTATGGTGGTCATGGTATATTGCGTAAATAAGACCAACCGCCCCCACGTGAGGGCGGTTTTTTCTTGCATGCGAATGGTTGCGCTTAATGAATGAAGCGATTTGTGTTGTGTAATCGCTTACTTCTAACCTACAATAGAAGTATAGGCTCGACGAAAGGTGCGATCTTGATGTTGCTTGGATTGTTTTCTGTGTTCACAGGCACAGCGCTTCTTTACTTAGCATACAATCTCGCTGAAGATGGTGGGTTGAACGCCAGCCTGACGATTATCGGCCCGGTTGTGCTTTTGTTTGGTGCCCGCATCACCTATGTTGATGCGAAAGCTTACATGGCATACCGACGTGCTGTGCGAACGTACTTAAACGGACCAGACGCTGGCCATGTCTATCCGCCGGATGATATCGTTCACCATCGCCGTGTACGCCAGGTGATGCTCGAAGGCATTCACAACGGCACGATTCGCCAAAGCAACAAGGGTCTTAACCCAACCATTGCCTTCGACCGGAGACGGCATAAACTCATTCTCTTTCATATTTTGTTTTCGCCCGATAACGACTACAAGATGTACCGTCGCTGGCGACGTACCTATCAGACCATTGATCAAGCGACCCGCGCCGCCATCGAAACAGAAGCTAAGGTTTTTCACACGGTTGACCACCAGCCCAAATACGTGCATCGCACGAACGAAGCAATTCATACACACCAAAGAAACACACCATGGTGTCTGATTTGGTCAGGTTTGGGAGCTCCTTAGGCAGACCAACGCAAAGCAAAAACCCTAGTAATCGCCCTCAACATCTTAAGGACTGGGCGACAACACTATACATACACACGCAAATGTGTTATTATAATTAATTGTAGAAAAGATAAGAGAAGAGAGGAAAAGAAATGTCAGAAGCCAAAATTTACACGATGGACTTCAACGGCCGGAAGCTCAGCGTTGAAATCGGTGGCGTCGCCAAACAAGCGACGGCAGCCGCAATCATCCGTTACGATGACACTGCGGTTCTCAGCGTCACACAGGCATCAAAAAAGCCTGCGGACCTCGATTTCTTCCCGCTTCACGTGATGTACACCGAGAAGCTGTATGCGGCCGGAAAAATCCCGGGGGGATTTTTCAAGCGTGAGGGAAGGCCTTCGGAACAGGAGACGCTCACCGCACGGTTAATCGACCGTCCGCTGCGCCCGTTGTTTCCGGATGGATTCCGTAACGATGTTCAAATCATCAACACCGTATTATCGGGGAACTACGACCGCACACCGCCACTAACGGCGATGTTTGGAAGCAGCTTGACGCTTGCGTTAAGCCCGATGCCGTTCGGCGGACCAATCGCCGGCGTACACGTCGGACGCGTCGATGGAGAACTCATCCTTAACCCGACCGAGGAAGAACTGGAAAACTCAGACATCGACCTCATTGTGGCAGGAACCAAACACGCCATCAACATGGTCGAAGCCGGCGCCAAGCAAGTCTCGGAAGCCGACATGCTTGATGCGATGCTCTTCGGACACGACTGGATTAAGAAACTGGTCGCGTTTCAAGAAGAAATCATCGCCGAACTCGGTCAAGACAAAATCACCTACGAACCACCGATGCTCGATGAAGAAATTAAACAGTACATCGACGAAGAAGCTCGTGAGAACCTCATTCAAGCCGCCCGCATCGCCAATCGCGATGAACGGTCTGTCGCCTTTGACGCGATTCACACCGTCATTGATGAAGGCCTTGAAAACAAGTATGCAGACCTCGACAAAGAGGACTTTGCGAAAAAACGCAAAGAAACCAAGAAGTACATGGACGACATCGTCAAAGAAGAGGTACGTCGTCGCATCGTCGAAGAGAAAGTTCGTCCCGATGGACGCCCGCTCAACGAAGTGCGCACATTAACCTCCGAAGTCGATCTGTTTGAACTCACCCACGGCAGTGCCATGTTTACCCGCGGTCAAACGCAAGCGCTCTCGATTACCACACTCGGCGCTCGCGGTGAGTACCAAATCATCGATGGCCTCACCGATGTCGAAAACAAACGCTTTATGTTGCACTATAACTTCCCGCCCTACAGCGTCGGGGAAAATGGTCGCTACGGACCACCGGGACGACGCGAAATCGGTCATGGTGCGCTCGGCGAACGCGCGCTTGCGCAAGTCATGCCGAACGAAGAAGACTTCCCTTACACCGTTCGGGTCGTATCGGAAATCCTCGAAAGCAACGGCTCAACCTCACAAGCTTCCATCTGTGCAGGCTGCATGAGTTTGATGGCCGCTGGTGTGCCACTTCAGGCGCCGGTTGCGGGCATCGCGATGGGCTTAATTAAAGAAGGCGACATCAACCGCGTGCTGACCGACATCCAAGGACTCGAAGATCACCTCGGTGACATGGACTTCAAAGTCGCCGGATCCAAAGATGGCATCACAGCCCTTCAAATGGACATCAAGATTGACGGCTTAAGCCGTGAAATTCTTGAAGAAGCCCTCGAAGAAGCTCGTCTTGCACGTCTCAAAGTGCTTGAGAACATGCTTGCAACAATCCCTGAACCGCGTCCGGAAGTGTCCAAACATGCACCGAAGGTCAAAGTCATGGTCATCGATCCAGAAAAAATCCGTGACGTCATCGGTCCAGGTGGAAAAATCATCTCGAAAATCATCGACGACTGCGACAACGTCAGCATCGACATTGAACAAGATGGTCAAGTCACCATCATGCACACCGAAATGGACCCAATCTATTGCGCGATGAAGCGCATCGAAGAGCTGGTTCGTGTCGCTGAAATCGGAGAAGTTTACGACGGAAAAGTCGTTCGCATCGAGAAGTTCGGCTGCTTTATCGAACTGTGGAAAGGCACCGATGGGCTCTGCCATATCTCCAAACTCGCCCACGAGCGCGTCAACCGCGTCGAAGACGTGGTCAAGCTCGGCGATAAAGTTAAAGTCAAGGTCATCGGCATCGACGACCGTGGACGCATCGACTTGTCACGCAAAGCCGTGATTCCGCGTCCCGAAGGCATGCCTGAACGCGATGACAAACCCAAAGGCAACCCGCGTCCGCGACGTCCTCGTCGCGAACAAGACAAAAAATAGTTTTTAAACTGCGTTTTTGACAATCGAGCTCGTCTTCGGACGGGTTAGGAAAGTCCATGCTAGCACGGGCTGTGATGCCCGTAGTGATTGCGCTGGCGGAAACCATAACGCCAGGCACCCGGAAGGGTGACGGCTGGGATGGCACCCCTTTGGGGTGTCGGACCCTTTAAAAGTGCCACAGTGACGATGCCAGGGAGCAATCCCCGGAGTGGAACGGGTAAACCCCGCAAGCTAGAAACCCAAAATATGGTAGGGGCGCCCTTCAACGGGAAACGAACCGACGAAGGGGCGGTCTATGACCGCAGATAAATGATTGTCGCCTGAAAAGGCACAGAACATGGCTTATGAAAACGTGGTTTCAAAAGGCGCCTTTAGGCGCCTTTTTCATCGAGTTTTCACCAGTCATAATTGCATTAAAGGCTGCGATAGTGTACAATTATTTAAGGCGTTGAAAGGAAGATACAGATGGCCGATAAAACACAGATATCAGCGCTGAAAGAACGACAAAAGCGCATTCGAAATTTTTCCATCATCGCGCACATCGACCACGGGAAAAGCACCCTTGCCGATCGCATATTGGAACACACCAAATCGATTACCGCACGGGAGATGCGCGAACAGCTGCTTGACTCGATGGACCTCGAACGTGAGCGCGGCATCACCATCAAGCTGAACGCGGTGGAAATCAACCACGTTCATCACGATGGAAACACCTACGTGTTTCACTTGATTGACACGCCGGGTCACGTCGACTTTACCTACGAAGTCTCGCGCAGCCTCGCCGCCTGTGAAGGCGCGCTTTTGGTCGTTGACGCCGCCCAAGGCATCGAAGCACAAACCCTCGCCAACGTCTATCTCGCCATCGACAACGACCTAGAGATTATTCCTGTCATCAACAAAATCGACCTTCCCGCCGCCGATGTTGAAAAAGTTCGTAAAGACATCGAAGATGTGATTGGCCTCGACGCATCAAACGCGGTGCTGACGAGCGCGAAGGAAGGCATTGGCATCGAAGCCATCATCGATCGCCTCGTCACCGATATTCCATCACCGCAAGGTGACCCCGAAAAACCGCTAAAAGCCCTTATCTTTGACTCGTTTTACGACCCGTATCGCGGCATTGTGCCATCCATCCGAATCATCGATGGCACCGTCAGCAAAGGCGACATTATTAAAATCATGTCCACCGGAAAAACGTTCGAAGTGTCTGAAGTTGGTGTCACCACACCCAAGCAGAGTCCACGCGACGTTCTCGGACCGGGTGATGTCGGTTACCTGACTGCCTCCATCAAGAACGCCTCCGACGTACGCGTCGGCGACACCATCACCTTGAAAAAACCAGCGGCCGACAAGCCGCTTCCCGGCTATCGTTCGCTCAACCCAATGGTGTATTGCGGACTGTTTCCGATAGACTCAAATGACTATAACGATCTTCGTGAAGCGCTGGATCGCTTGAAACTTAACGACGCCAGCCTCATCTACGAACCTGAAAATTCACAAGCCTTGGGTTTTGGTTTTCGCTCAGGCTTCCTAGGCATGTTGCACATGGAAATTATCCAAGAGCGCATTGAGCGTGAGTTCAAGATTGACCTGATTGCCACCGCGCCGAGCGTGGTCTATAACGTCCACCTCACCGACGGCACGATGCAGCGCATAGACAACCCTTCCTTGATGCCTGAAACACAGCACATCGACCGGATTGAAGAACCTTTTGTCGAGGCAACGCTCCTAACACCCAAAGAATACGTCGGAAACATCATGGAACTTTGCCAAAGCAAGCGCGGACGATTTCAAACGATGAAATACTTAGGAGATGCTCGGGTTCAACTCATCTACCACATGCCTTTGCTTGAGATTGTGTATGATTTCTTTGACAAACTCAAATCCCAAAGCAAAGGGTACGCATCACTCGACTATGAGTTTCATAGCTACCAACCCAGCAAACTCGTCAAGATGGACATCTTAATCAACGGCCAACCCGTCGACGCGTTGTCGATGATTGTGCACCGTGATTTCGCCTATCGTCGCGGGAAAGCAATCACCGAAAAACTTAAAGACTTGATTCCGAGGCACATGTTTGAAGTGCCCGTACAGGCTGCCATTCAGAATAAAATCATCGCCCGAAGCACCATCCGCGCGATGCGCAAAAACGTCATCGCCAAGTGCTATGGCGGCGACGTCAGCCGTAAGAAGAAGCTGCTTGAAAAGCAAAAAGAAGGTAAAAAACGCATGAAGAGCGTCGGCAACGTCGACGTGCCGCAAGAAGCGTTTTTGACCGTGCTTTCGCTTGACGACTGATCACGGCATCCCTGCTTGGGATGCCTTTTTTCACCGTATTAAGCCGTTTGTATGATACAATATAACCAGGTGATGGCATGAAAGGACTCTACGTGCACATACCGTTTTGTCGGGCGATATGCACTTATTGCGATTTCATCAAGGAAGTCGCAAAACCCGAGAAACAGACGCGTTACATCAACGCGCTCATTGCTGAAGTTACCATGGCCGCTTCGCGTCTATCAGGGGTCACAACCCTTTATGTCGGCGGTGGAACACCGTCGCTTTTGAAAGAGGGTGACCTCCACGCGCTTTTTCAAGCGATCTATGCCATCGTGCCGCGCACACAACTGCACGAAGTGACCATCGAAGCCAACCCCGAAGACATCACAGCGTCAAAGGCAAAGTTGTTTAAGAGCCTCGGCATCAACCGTGTCTCTCTCGGCGTGCAAACGTTCAATGACGCTTTGTTGGGGTTTTTGAGACGCACGCACAAGCGTGATGATGTGAAGCACGCCGTGAACCATCTTAAAACGCACGGCATTGATAACCTCAACATCGACATGATTTTTGCGATACCTGCTCAGGATGAGGCCATCCTTAACGATGACCTCAAAACCCTTATCGAGCTCAACCCCGATCACATTTCGGCATACAGCCTCATCGTCGAAGAGGGCACGAGGCTAAAAACCTTGATAGACAAAGGTGAGGTCACGCCAACCGATGAGGACACCGAAGCGAAGATGTTTGAAACGGTCATGGATACCCTAACCAATGCGGGTTACACTCACTACGAAGTCAGCAACTTCGCCAGGCCGAACCGCCAATCCATCCACAACCGAATTTACTGGGAAAACGGTGAGTACATCGGGCTTGGCGTCGCTGCGCATGGCCATGAAAAGGGCCGCCGCATCGCCAACACCGCACGCGTTAAAGACTACATAGAACGCCTTGAATGCGGGCGTTCACCAATCGTGTTCGACGAACCGGATGAAGGATTAAAAGATAGCTTGCTGATGGGGCTTCGCCTTCGCGAAGGCGTGTCGCTTGCGACGCTTAAAGCCCGCCATGGAACCGATGTGTTCACACAATACCCGGAACTTAAAACCGCCCAGGATAACGGCCTCGTCGAAGTGGTCGAGGGAAACCTCCGACTGACGAGAAGAGGGGTGCTGCTGGGCAACGAAGTCTTTATGATATTTTGAGGTGAACGATGCTTACGAGATTGTTGAAAGAGTACGAATATGAGTTAAAAGCCTCACACGCGCTCTCGAAGAATTCCGTGAGCGCCTACATGAGCGATCTTTCAGCGTACGTTACCTACCTCGAAGCACGCGACATCACGAAGCCCGAGACCATCACAAAAACCCATGTTCAGAACTATTTAATGACGCTACGTAAAAAACACGTTGCCGCCTCAAGCGTGAACCGCAAACTAAGCGCCATCAACAAGTTCCATCATTTCATGGTCGAAGAGAAACTCGTCGACGACAACATCATCCTCGCCATTCGCCGTCCAAAACGGGCGAAAAAGCTTCCCGCCGTGCTGAGCGTCGAAGAAATAGAAGCGCTGCTGGAAGCGGCGCAAGGCACAAGCGCTCTTGCAAGACGAAACGTCGCCATGGTGGAACTCCTCTATGGGTCCGGTTTACGGATCGGCGAGTTGATCGCCCTGCAAATTGACGACCTTCACATCAACATGGGATTTATCAACGTCACCGGCAAAGGCGGTGTAGAACGGATTGTGCCAATAGGAACCGAGGCCGCTTCGGCACTCAAACGATACCTCGAAGCGGGGCGACCGACCTTGCTAAAAGCGCCGACACCCCACGTCTTTTTAAACCGACATGGTCGACCCATCGGTCGGGTTGGATTTTACAAAATCCTTAAGGCCATCGCCAGCGACGCCGGCATTGAAAAAGACGTCAGTCCCCACACCTTGAGGCACAGTTTTGCCACCCACTTGTTAGAAAACGGAGTCGATCTTCGCTACGTTCAAGAAATGCTTGGGCATCGCGATGTATCGACCACAGAAATTTACACCCACATCAACCGCAAACAACTGATCGCGGTTTATGACGCGTATCATCCGCATGCAAAAACCAAGGAGTGATGAACATGTACGAACGAATTTTCCTCATTGTCATCGACAGCGTTGGCATCGGTGAGATGCCGGATGCCGCCGAATACGGTGACGCCGGCGCCAACACCTTAAAAAACTTGGCCGCCGCCACCGGAGGGATTGCTTTGCCCACGATGGAAAAACTCGGCATCGGCAATCTCACGGATATTCACGGTGTGAACCCGATGAAAAAAGCGCTCGGGTACTATGGAAAAATGGCCGAGTTAAGCGTCGGAAAAGATACGATGACAGGCCATTGGGAACTGATGGGTCTTCATGTGACCGAGCCTTTCCAAACGTTCACCGAGACAGGGTTCCCCGAAGCGCTAATCGATGAACTCTCGCGCCGGACCGGTCGCGCCATCGTCGGCAACAAAGCCGCCAGCGGCACCGAGATCCTCGATGAACTCGGCGAACATCAACTGAAAACCGGAGACCTCATCGTCTACACCAGCGCCGACAGCGTTTTGCAGATTGCTGCGCATGAAGAAAAGGTCGGACTGGATGCCTTGTACGAGGCATGCGAAATCGCGCGAGAACTGACGATGGATGAACGATACAAAGTGGGACGCGTCATCGCCCGGCCGTTCATCGGCGAGAAAAAAGGCGCGTTCAAGCGCACGGCTAACCGCCGCGATTACGCGTTAAAGCCTTTTGCGAAAACCACGCTCGACCACCTCAAAGCGGCCGGCAAAGACGTCGTCGCGTTTGGAAAAATCAACGATATCTACGATGGCGAAGGCATCACCGAAAGCCATAAACAAAAAAACAACGAGGAAGGCATGGAAAACGTCATTGCCTATGCGCGCCGTTCGTTTGAAGGCTTGGCCTTCTTGAACCTCGTTGATTTTGATGCGCTCTACGGCCACCGTCGCGACCCGGAAGGCTATAAACAAGCCCTCGAAACGTTTGACGGGCAGCTTGCAGACTTAATCGACGTGCTCGGTGAGCGTGATCTGCTCATCGTCACCGCCGACCACGGTAACGACCCTACGCACACCGGAACCGACCACACCCGTGAGTACGTGCCTTTGTTGGTATATAACGCTCGGTTTAAAGGCGGAGCGCTCACGATGCGTGAGACGTTTGCGGACGTTGCTGCCACGATCGCCGAGGTGTTTAATATCCAAGCACCGAACATTGGAACGAGTTTCCTCAAAAGCCTCAAATAAAAAAGGCCTTCCCAATCGCTTAAGGCGATCAGGGAAGGCTTTTTTAATACTTGGCATCAATGGCGGTGATGTTCGCTTTATGCTCTTCTTCAAGACGCTTTTGAATCGGCTTCAGTTTCGGGTCTTGACCGCGCGTGACCGACTTCAGGTAGCGCTTAAAGGCACGAATGGTGGACTGCAGGGCCTTTTCGAGTTGAACGCGATCGGCATCGAGTTCCGATAACGTCGCTTTCACGTCTGCTTGCAGATTGTCAAGTTGTTTTTTGGTTGCGGATTCAAGCGATGATTTGGCAATTTTGAGTTCTTTGAGGAGTTCGGCTTTCAACGACTCGACGGGAATTTTGGCCTCGACAGTGTCGAGTTTCTTACGCGCATCATCAAAGGCGGACGCGGTCGCTTGCGTGCGTTCATCGAGGTTTTTGAACTCGTCGCGATAGCGCGCGTCAATCGCTTGCATGGCTTGATAATGTTCTTCGGCAAGCGCCATACGCTCAGCCTCAAAAGCCTCGACGTCAATCGCCGTATCGGCCTCGAGTTGACGAAGTTTCTCGTCGATGGCGGCGATTTTTCCTTGCGGCTCAGCGATTTTTTCATCGCGTTGTGCTTTGGCTTCGGCAAGCGCTTCCTCAAGGCGTCCTTTGGCTGTTGATGTGGACTCCGATTCGATGTAAGGAATCAGTTTGGAGTCCTCGCGGCGCTCGAACATCTCGAGCTTTTCTTCGCTTTGTTTAAGCAGCGATTCGAAAGTTTCAACGGTTTTTTGCTTTAAGCCTTCGGCGTCCTCTTTGGCCTTTTTCGCCCGTTGTTCGGCGGCGTCAATTTGCTTGTTGTAGCGGATGATAAGGGCATCGTTTTCTTTGTCCGATTCAAGTTTTTCAAGCCGTTCTGTGTAGTGCTCAATCAGACGGGCTTTTTGGCTTTCAAGCTCTTCACGGTCTTTTTCTTCGACAAAAAGCGCCAGGCGGTACTCCACGGTCTCGAGTTTCTCATCGCGCTCTTCAAGCAACGCCTTGCGTTCATAAAGGTAGGGTTGTTCGGCTTTGGCGAGCTTCTGCTGGGCGTACTCGAGTTCTTGAGCGCGTGCTCGTTCGATGTTTTCAACCCGTGCATCGTATTCCTTGTGGGCGAACTTGATTTGTTGTTCAGCAAACAAGCGCTGGCTTTCCACGGTCGTTCGAACCATCGCTTCATTGACGCCCATTCCGACGTTCAAACGTTCGGCTTGGCTCTTGGTGATGTCAATCTCACCTTGATAAAGCGACCGAATTTTCAGCAGCTGGAGTTCGTATTCCTTCTCGGCAACCTCCATTTGTCCTTCAAGGTAGATGCGCTCGTTTTTTGCGTCTTCCTGAGCTCGGATGCGGTTGATGTCAGCATGCTTTTCTTGGCGATTTTGCTTTTCCAACAAGGCCTTATGCCGGGTGGCGTAGTTGATGTTTTCGGCAGTTTCATCCAACGCTTTTTGCAAGGTCAAGACGAAGCGATCCTCGTCGTCGGCTTTGGTTTTCAGACGTTCAGCCAAATCGAGTTCGAGGGTCTTGAACGTCCGTTTTAACTCGTTGAGGCGTTCAAGCGCCTTGAGTTCGGCGAGGGCGAAATCGCCGTGTTCGGCAAGGACAATTTTTTGCAGACCTTCGGCGAAACGGATTAATGCTTTATTATAATCGGCGAGGCCTTGGTGGAAACGTTTGAGTTCGTCGACATAACGAGCATTGACCTTGCGGTCGTTTTCCAACGCCTTGTGGTCTTCACGTACCTTAAAGAGCGCGGTCGATTCCTTAAACTTCAGTTTTTCCGTTTCGAGCTGGATTTTCAGTTTGTATGTTTCGTCTTCGTGTTTGCGTTCAATCGTTTTTCGTTGCGCCAAAAGCTTGTCGCGTTGGCGCTTGGTCTTTTGGCTTGCGAGGCGTTTCACTTGTTCTTCGTAGAGTGAAAGGTTTTGTTTTTCTTTACGATCGTAGGCTTTCAGCAACGCGGCGAGTTTTTTCTCATCGCGCTGTTTTTCCGCTGTCATGATGTCGAAGCGCAACTGTTTCAAGTCGTCTTGTAGGGTCGAGCGCAGTTTCTTCTCGGCTTCAAGCCGTTTTTGGAACTTTTGTTTGAACTGGTCAAGGGTATCGCTTTCCAGCGTCTCGAGCTCGTCGTCAATTCGCGCGAGTTTCTCCTCACAGGAGGCTTGGCTTTCTTTGATGCGTTGTTCGAGTTTTCCGACGGCGCGTTCATACATTCGATCGATTTTTTCGCTGAAGAAGTCGTCTTCGGTGGAGGTGTAGAAGAAGTGCGTTCGTTCTTCATCGGCAATTCTCAATCCTTGACGTAAACTTTGAAGGCCTTTCTTAAAGGCTTCAAAGCCTTCGTTATGTTTCTCAATCAACGACGGAATGGCCGTTTCACCATCCAGTCGATTCGCAAACACGTCCTCGGTCGAATCAAAGAGTTGTTCGACCCACGTGAGGGTGTGGGTTTTTAGCGGTTCAATGATTGCTTCACCGACGCCAATGTCGCGTTGTCGTTCGGTGGCGAAGAATGCCTTGATGCGGTTTTTGAGCATGGTCAGATGAACGCTGAAGGGATGGTCCCGAAGGTAGCGTGCATCAAAAAGACGCAACGAACGAAGCGAAGCGTGAATATCGTCGCGTGCGGTTAAGAGATGTTGGAACTGCTCGGCTGTTGAGGTTTCGCGGGTGTCGATGTCTTCTTTGAGCGCATCGATTTCTTTGTTGAGGGCAGCGAGTTTGTCGTTGGTCTCCTCAACACGGCGAAGGTGGCCTTCTTTGACCTTTTGGTTCGCCTCATAAACCTCTTTGATGAGTTTTTGCAAAAGTTCGGATTCCTTCTGCAAATCTTCATCGATGAGCAGGGCCAAATCGCGATTCGCTTTGGAGAGGGTCGCTAGTTCGTGCTTTTTGGCCATCCGGGGTCATCCTTTCTCAGTCGCGGTCGGCGATGGTGCGAGCCGTCTCGCGAACGAGGCGGTCGATGAAATCGTCTTGCAGGGCGGTGAGTGCCTTGGCCGGCGCCGTCGCTTCGATGTGGAAACTGTCGCGTAAGATGTCGGTGGCGTCGTTCAAGGCTTGTTTCAGTTTTTTAAGCTCATTGTCTTCGGCGTGTCTGAACGCTTCGCGATGGTTTTGGACATCGGCGATGAGGGCGGCGAGTTTTTCACGTTGGATGCCGGCGTCTCGATCAACCGAGCGTGCGGCTTCCTCTATGCTTTCTTCTAAACGTTGCGCGCCCGTAAGCATCTGTGCTTCATGCGCTTCGTTGGTGGCTTTGAGTTTGGCGTTAAGGGCGTCGATGCCTTGTTTGGTCTCGACTTCGATCGATTCAATCGATTCGCGAAGTTCGATGATTTGGCTTTCGCTGCGCTGGGCGTTTTGGTCGACGGATTCTTGACGGAGGTTGTCGGCGGCGTCGAGTTTGCTTCGGTGGGCTTTTCTTTCATACTCGACAATTTGACCCGCATCCTCAAGACGACCATGCAATTTTTCGAGTTTCTGAGTATATGCTTTTTCGTGTTCGGCCATGAGGCGGGTGTGTTTTTGATCGATTTCGGCGATGGCTTGATCGCGATCGGCGTTCAAGCGCTCAATGTCCTCACGCGCCTTTTTTTCATGATGCTTTTTCGTCTCCATAAGACGTTCGGTTTCCGTTTTTAAAGCATTTACTTGACGGTCGACCGTGGCGGTTCGTTCGGCGAGTTTGCTCTCAAAGGCAGCGCGGTGTGCGTCGAGTTCTTGATCATGGGCAGCAAGGTTTTCCTCGACCGCGGCTTCCAACGGTTGAAGTTCTTGTTCGAACTTGGCGGCGGTTTGTGCACGCGCTTTTTTGTGGTTGGCACGGGCGCGTTCAACGAGCGCGCGGTCGGCGGCGTTCAGTCCTTCATACACGGCCACGATGGCGTCATCCAAACTGCGGTGTTCGGCCTCGACGTTGTCCCGGATAAATTGGTAAACGGGGGCTAGTTTGTCTTTGAGCACGCGCAGCGTGGTTTTCTGTTCGCCACTCACTTTTTTCTTCGCATCGTCGAGGCGACGCAAGAAGGCTTGAATGGCTTGTTCCTTTTGTTTGACAATTCGCTGGCTTTGACGCTCGTGCTCTTGGTTTGCCTTGTCGCGGAGGGTTTGACGTTTTTTGGCGTCATCGACGTCTTTGAGTTTGCGTTTCAAGGTGACATCATGCTGGAAACGCGTGGCTTCTAGCACGCGTTCATAGGCGTGTTCAAGCCACATCTCAAGCTGCTTTGCGAAAGGTCTTGCGACTAAAATAAGCAGTGATTTTAGGCTGCTTTCAGGGTCTTTAAGCGTCTTTTCATAGGCATCGAGGGTGTTTTTGAGGGGTTCGTAATGCGGCTTGATAAGTTCACGCTCGTGGTTTATGGTGTCGGTCATTGAGCGGATGTTTTTAAGCGCCGACTCGGTTTCACGCTCTAAGGCGCGATCGATAAACGAAAGGCGCTCGTCGCGGCGACGTTTCGTGTCTTCTATATCCTCGCGCAGGGTTTGCTGGTTGCGTTCAAAGGTGCGAATCAAAGCGCGTTTGGCTTTTTCGTGGTTGTCGCGCTCGACCTCGCGGAGCTTTTTGCGCTTTTCATCCGCAAGGCGCAGGGTTTGTTCGATGGCGTCGATTTCGTAGTCTATTTTGGTCGTCGCCTCACGGGTTTCACTGACGACGTCGTTGACCTCCATGTCAAACTCGCGGTTAATGGCGTGTTTTTCGATGGCGGTTTCAACACGGATGCGCTCGGTTTCAATGTCGCGACGCGTTGTCAACAACTCGATGTCGCGCTCGACGTGTGTCTTGCGCAATTGATGCACAGCGTCTGACACGGCCTGGGCCAGCTCGAGTTGTTCGACGGACAAGGCGTGTTGATGTTCAACCTTGGTGTTTTCAAGCCGCTCTTGTTCGCGAACGATTTTTATGTCGCTTAAGCGGTGATGTTTTTTGATGCGAGCTTCGTGTTCAAGGTTGGCTTTGTCGAGATCAAAGCGCAGCTTGGCAATGCGCATGTCGTAGCGAAGGGCAGCGTCCTCCTGCTCAACAAGCAGTTTGCTTTTGTTGATGCTGATTTCTTTGCGTGCGTCCAAACTGTCGAGGAAACCTTCAATGTCGTCGATCTGACGGTGAACGTCTTTGAGCTTTTTCATGGCGTCAACGTGAAGGTTGGCGCGGTTTTTCTCGAAGGCATCCAACGCAGAAAAACACCGATCGACGAAGGCGTTTAAGGTTTTAAACGTCGCATGAGGATGCAAGGCATCGGTCGTCGCGGCGGCTTTGATTTCGGTTTGTTCAACGTGGTCTTCAACCACAGCGAAAATCGCTTTGATGCGATTGTGGTTGGCTTTAAGTCCTTCGCCGAAGGATTCAAACGCTTGGCCGACAGTGCCTAAGGCATTGGTGATGGCTTTGTCGGCGAGTTTGGCGTGTCGAGCGATTAACTCGATGACCATTGATGCCTGCTTTTCCAACGTGTTGCGCCGCAGTTCGGCGAGTTTAAGGCGTTGGTTGAGGTCGCGGATTTCTTCTTTGGTGAGCCCTGATTGCGGGGCTGCCTTGATCGCGGTTTCTAAGCGATTACGCTCAAAGTCGTAATCGAGTTTTAGGGTGTCTTTGACACGGGAGAGGTAATCTTTGGTGTCGTTGACGAGGGATTGAATGGTTGCTTGGCATGCATTGAAGGGGCTTTCAAGCGCAGCACGGTCTTGCGTGATGCGGGCGTCGATGGCTTTAAGACGTTGGTTGAAACGTCGGCGAAACGCGTTCGTGGCACCGGTGATTGTACGCGTGTGCTCACCGGTGGCTGTTTTTTCATCTTTAAGCCCAGATTCAAGCGCTTCGCGATGGGCCTTTAGGTC
Organism: Candidatus Izemoplasma sp.; assembly: GCA_007123975.1. Lineage (GTDB taxonomy): Bacteria > Bacillota_I > Bacilli_A > Izemoplasmatales > Izemoplasmataceae > SLQR01. The sequence goes on from SLFZ01000041.1 coordinate 25,459, forward strand.
GTTTTGCAAGGCTTTGTAGATTGCTTTTGATGCTTGGTTTTCACCGCTTGCAACACGTGAAAGCGCGTCGATTTCTTCATCGACGCTGGTTGCCATGCGTTTAAGGTTTTTCGTTAGGTTTTGTTTGAACTCGTTGAGTTTTTCTTCGTAGGTTTTTATCGCTTCTAAATGGCGTTTCTCAATTTCTTTGACTTTGACTTTTCGCTCGTTTTCCAACGCTTGGATGTCGTCTTCAATCAGCATCGCCGATTTTTTATGGTCGAGTTTGAAGGCTTCGATTTCGGTGCGGATGGCGGCTTTTAGATCAGCGATGGCTTTTTCAATCTTCGCGATTTCTTGCTTTTGGGCGCGCTTGCGAACTTCGATGCTGTCGGAGTATTGCTTTTCGAGGCGGACTTTGTCTTTCGTGAAGGCACGTTCTTTTTGTTCGTAGGCGGCTTCCGAGTCCTTGGTCAGCGCGTCGAAGCGTTTGTTGATGTCGGCTAACGCTTGGTAATCGCGTTTGATGCGACGGTTGTAGCGTTTTTCAATCTCATAGCGCGTGGTGGTATCCGCGTCTTTAGCGAATGGGTCTTTCACCGTGCTGACCTCCTCGTGTGTGGCGTAATGTTGCCCTTATTTTAACATAGAAAGGTCAAGGTGACAATTGAGATTATCCTTTTGCGGGCTTTCGTTGGTATTGTCGGCGGTTTGGTGTATAATTTTCACTGAGGTGATGGCCATGGAAGAACGACTTGTGTCCGGTGAACGACACGACACAGACATTGAACCGTTGAGCTTGCGTCCGAAGACGCTTGCCGAATACATCGGGCAAGATCACGTCAAAGAAATGATGGACATTTTTATTCGCGCAGCCAAAGGACGGCGCGAAAGTTTGGACCACGTGTTGCTTTATGGGCCGCCCGGACTAGGCAAGACGACACTTGCGAACATCGTTGCCAACGAGATTGGTGTGCAAATTAAAGTCACCAGTGGACCAAGCATCGAAAAAAGCGGCGATTTGGCCGTGCTTTTGACGAGTTTGGAACCGGGCGATATATTGTTCATCGACGAGATTCATCGACTGCCTAGGGTGGTTGAAGAAGTGCTTTATCCGGCGATGGAGGACTTTGTCATTGACTTGATTGTCGGCAAAGACGAAACCAGTCGCTCGATTCGTGTTGATTTGCCGCCGTTTACGCTCATTGGTGCGACGACACGCTTTGGTGACTTAACGGCGCCGTTGCGAGAGCGTTTCGGTGTGGTGCATAAACTCGAGTATTACGATCAAGATGCCCTTGAAAAAATCGCCGCTCGGACGGCGAAAATCTATGAGGCAACTGTCGAAACCGACAGTTTGAAAGAAATTGCCAGACGAAGCCGTGGAACGCCGCGCATCACCAACCGTTTGTTCCGTCGGATTCGCGATTTCGCCGACGTGTTAAACGATGGGAAGATGGACGCCGCCATCACCAAAACGGCGCTCGATAAACTCGGCATCGACACGCTTGGCCTCGACCAAAAAGACCACGATTATCTGCGCGGTCTCATTGAAAACTATGGCGGCGGCCCCGTGGGCGTGGAAAGCCTTGCCACTTCCATCGGGGAAGAGGTGACCACGGTCGAAGATGTGTATGAGCCTTATTTGCTGAAGATCGGGTTCGTGCAACGCACACCACGAGGGCGTGTGGCCACCGAAAGAGCCTATAAACACATGAAAATACCTTTTCAAGGCGGGTTGTTTGGATGAAGGTCAAGGATTTTCGCTACGAGCTTCCCGAACATCTTATTGCCCAAACCCCGCTGAAGGACCGAACCGCCTCACGGCTTCTGGTGGTCGACCGTGACAATGGGAAACGCGTTGACACGACGTTCACCGCGTTTAAAAACTACCTCAGAAAAGGCGATGTGCTCGTCATCAATGACACCGCCGTCTTGCCCGCAAGGCTGATTGGCCAAAAGGCCGATAGCGGCGGGTTGGTTGAGGTTTTGCTCTTGCGTCAAGAAGCCGATGACGTCTGGGAGTGTTTGGTTAAGCGTGCGAAAAAGGTTCGCGTGGGAACACGGGTTGTCTTTGGCGATGGCAAACTAATGGCCGAATGTGTCGAGGTGCTTCCAGAAGGGTTGCGACGCATGAAAATGCACTATCATGGCGTGTTTCTTGAAGTGCTGGAGGCGCTTGGTGAGATGCCTTTGCCGCCATACATTAAGGAAAAACTTGACGATAAAGATCGTTATCAAACGGTGTATCGCAACGAGCCCGGAAGCGCTGCCGCGCCGACGGCAGGTCTCCATTTCACAGACGCCTACCTAAAAGACGTGCAAGCCATGGGCGTTGAGATTGCTCGGATTACGTTGCACGTCGGCCTTGGCACCTTTCGTCCCGTGTCGGTTGACAAGGTCGAAGATCATAAAATGCACGAAGAGTATTATCGCTTGGATGCCGAAGCGGCCTCAGTCATCGCAACGGCGATGAAGGAAAAACGGCGCATCGTCGCCGTTGGCACGACGTCGATGCGCACGCTGGAGACGGTGGCGAAAAATCACGGTCGGATTGTCGAAGACAGCGGATTTAGCGACATTTTTATCTATCCCGGGTTTCAGTTCAACGTGGTTGATGCGCTCTTGACGAACTTCCATCTGCCTGAATCGACGTTGTTGATGCTGATAAGCGCGTTTTCGTCTCGTGATATTATCTTTGATAGTTACCTGTATGCGATTGAACGAGAGTATCGCTTTTTCTCCTTTGGCGATGCGATGTTTCTCACAAACCTATAGCAAGACCCGAACGCGTTCGGGTCTTTTTTTGGCAAATTAAAACCGGACGCATGGTCCGGTTTTAGATTAGGCTGTTTAGGAAGGCTCGAGAAGGACGACTGAACATCATGATGCAATAGGGCACGACCATCAGCAGCAAACACACGGTGATGAGTGCGCCGATGGAGCCAAACTCAAGCACGACACCAGCCAAGGCAAAAGAGAGGGGGATCATCGCGCCGGACAACGTTTCCATGATTGCGAGCACACGACCGCGGACGTCTTGGTCAATGGCACGCATCAGGCCGGTCATGTAAGGTACGTTGAGGAAAACATTGGCGAACGCGGTTAAGAATAGGGTTGGAAGAAATAGCATCATAAAGGTGTTGTACGGGAGGCGATCAATTGAAACGGCAACCATCAGAAAACCAATGAGTATGATACCGATGCCGGTTCCTGTTAGGCCGACACGAATGCTTTTGCCAATCATCAGTTTCGCACCGACCACGCCGACGAGCAGACCGCCTGTGAGCATGCCCACAGAGAACATCACTTGGGCGACTGAGAGGTGGTAAGCTTCCTTGCCCAACACAACGTTGAAGAGGAAGGGGAAGCCGTTGGCAAAGATTGGACTGACGGCGAAGTTGATGGCGAGCACGGCGAACATGAAGGTTAACAAGCCATGTTTTTGGGTCATGTAGGCGAAGCCGGCTTTGAGGTCAGCAAACACCTTGGGTGGTTCGGCGCCGACGGGCCGCTTGGGATGCGGTGTTCGGATGAACATTTCGCTGATGGCGCTGACGATGAAGCTGATGCCGTTGATGATAAATATCAGTTCGATGCCGAGGAAGGCATACAGGATACCGGCGAGCAAAATGCCGATAATCGATTGGACGCTGTTGATGAAACTGAATAACGCATTGGCTTGGTTCAACCGATCGCGGTGCACGATGTCGGGACGAATGGCGGCGACCGCAGGGTAGAAGAAAGCGTTGTTTAGCGCAAGGATGACGGTGATGCCAAAGAGCAGTGGAATGACCATGCCGTTTGAGGATAGGGCGATGAGGATGCCACCAAGCAAGACAGCCGTGCCGCGAATAAAGTCGGTGATGTACAAGATACGGACCTTGTGGAGTCGATCGACGAAGACGCCGGCAATCGGTGTCGTGAGAACTTGAACGATGCCGCCGGTGGCGATGTATAGGCCGGCGATAAGCGGTGAGGCGGTCAGTTCAAGGATGAACCAGCCCACGGCAAAGTTGTAAAACGCGGTGCCGATATGGGAGACGAAACTGCCGACGAAAAGCAACGTGAAGTTCTTATTTTTTAGCAGGGCGAGCATGGCTATTCGATTGTGATTTCGACCTTGTCACCATCGCCAGATTCGATGTCGACAATTTTCCCGTCGGTGCCTTGTTCGACCGCGTCGAGAATCGCGTCGAAGTCAAGGTCGACGTCCATGTCTTTCATTTTATCGAATTTCATGAAGCCGCGTTTTCCGCCACTTTTGAGCGCCACTTTTGCGAACTCAAGAGGAATCTGCACGTTGACTTTATCGCCGTCGTTGCTCAAGATGCGGATTTTGAACATCTTGAACGCTTGTTTTTTCGCCACAGGAGCATCTTTTCCCTTTTCGAGCGCACCGAGGAGTTCCGCGCCTTCTTGTGGGGTGATTTGCTTTTGCTGGATCATTTCGAGAATCTTTAGTTTTTCTTGGCTCATGGTTTCACCTCTCACTTCAACATCTTCAACGCTTGTTCGGAGGTGATTTCACCGTCCGCGAGCTTTTGAAGGATTTCGTCTTTTTTAGCTTGATCTTCATCGTCGCTTACCGTGTAACCGAGGTGGACGATGACTTCGTCAAGCATTTTTTTGACCGTCGGATACGAGATTTTGAGTTCTTTTTCGAGTTGTTTGATGCTGCCTTTGTTTTTGATGAAGAGTTCAATAAAGTACAGGTGCTCTTTCGAAAGGTAGTTGAACTTCGACAGTTGGAACTGCCCACTAATTTCTGTGTGGCAATTTGAACACTCCAATTTTGTTACAAACAGATCGTGGTTGCAAATCGGGCATTCGCCGATAACATGTTTTTGCATAAAATCACTCCTTATTTTATTCTGATGGCGATGATGGCGTCTTCGCTTTCGATGTCGATGCGGGTGCCGCGTGCGAAGCGTAAGTAGCGGCCGATTTCTTGGAAATCGATGGTGTCGAGTTGTTGACTGGATGAGGCGATTTTTTCTTTGACTTCATCGCGTTTTGCTTCGTCGATGTGGTCGAGGTGCTTCGTGGTTTTTTGCACCGCGTGCGGCGCGTGCTTCCCGGCGATGTTGAGAAAGAAACGAACCATGCCGATGGGAATGGGCATCGCAAAGATGGTGCGCATGAGAAGGTTAACCCGCTTGGATTCATTGGGGAGTTTCATGCGAATACGGATGAACCGCGCTTTTTTAAATCCTTTAAACGCAGCCGGATTCTCAATCGTTTCCAGCGCGTCTTCAGGAACGGTATCGCCGCGATAGAGTGCATTTAAGACCTCGTGCTTCGACGTGGATTTCTCTAGTGCAATCATCGTGTCACCTCGTTTTTTATCTTATACCGTCATTGTAAGCATATATCGATGCGATGTCAAGTTAAAAATTAAAAAAATTAATTAATACATTAAAAAAATCAATTTAATTCGGCATTATAATTTCAAAAAATCAATTAACATTCAAACTGCAAGGGTTTTATTGTCATGTGAACACAGTGTTGCGGTGGCGCTTTTTCGTGTTATCATATATAATAAATGCAAACCTTACGAACGCCACGAACACGGGTGAGACCATGAGTGAAACGCTACGTGCCGGCATCGATATCGGCAGCACCACAATCAAGATGGTTGCCATTGATTGCGATAACCGCATCGTCTATAAAGCCTACGAACGTCACATGAGCAGCGTCTCACGTGCGTTAAAAGCATTGCTTGATGACGCCGACGCGGCGCTTTCGGCTCAAGCGATGCGTTTTAATTTTACCGGCAGCGCAGGGCTAAGGCTCGCCAAGTACGCCGGCGCTCAGTTTACTCAAGAGGTGATTGCCGCGTCGAGCGCGCTCCGCATGCACGCTCCGGACACCGATGTCTGCATCGAACTTGGTGGTGAGGACGCGAAAATCATGTTTTTCGAAGGCGACAACATCGAGATGCGCATGAACGGAACGTGCGCCGGTGGCACAGGCGCATTCATTGACCAAATGGCAACCTTGCTCGACACCGACGCCAGCGGCCTCAACAAGCTGGCGAAATCCTATGAAAAACTCTACGACATCGCCTCGCGCTGTGGTGTGTTTGCAAAAACCGATATTCAACCCTTGTTGAACCAAGGTGCAGCGAAAAGCGACATCGCCGCCTCGATTTTTCAAGCCATTGTCAACCAGACGGTGGGTGGGTTGAGCCAAGGCAAGAAGATCCGAGGACGCGTTGCCTTTCTCGGTGGACCGCTGACGTTTTCTAGCGAACTGCGCAAACGATTTACCGAGTTTTTACACCTCGAAAACCCATACCTTCCCGACCATGGCGAGGTCTTTGTGGCTTACGGCGCTGCGCTTGAGGCCGACCGCGAGCCAAAGCATATCAACGAATTAATGGCCGATGTCGAACGCTATCGTTTGCGGCACAACGACACTGTGCGGAAAACGATGGAACCCCTCTTTGCCTCGAAAGCGGATTACGAGGCGTTTCGCACACGGCATGCTCAAGCCGACGTGCCGCGGCTCGAGCCAAGCGCGTATGAGGGCGATGCGTTTTTAGGCATCGACGCCGGAAGCACGACCACGAAGTTGGTGCTGTTGACGGCCAATGGAGAGGTTTTGTTCGATTTTTATCGGCACAACCGAGGAAAACCGATTGAAGCGGTCAAAGACGCTTTGCACGAGATGCACGCGATGCTTCACCCGGGCATTGTCATTCGCCGTGCGATGTCAACCGGTTATGGTGAAGCGTTGATTAAACATGCTTTTTCCTTAGACGATGGCGAGGTTGAAACCATTTGCCATTACGAGGCGGCCAAGTATTTCGACCCTGAGGTTAGTTTTGTGGTCGACATCGGTGGTCAAGACATGAAATGCTTTAAAATCGATGATGGCGTCATCTCGTCGATTGTCTTAAACGAAGCGTGTTCTAGCGGTTGTGGATCCTTTGTTGAAACGTTTGCCGAGAGCCTCGGTCATTCGGTCGAAGCGTTCGCCGGCATGGCGGTCGACGCCGAGCACCCGGTCGACCTCGGTAGCCGCTGCACGGTTTTTATGAACTCAAGCGTGAAACAAGCGCAATCGGAAGCCGCCACCAACAAAGACATCAGCGCCGGCTTGGCGGTGAGTGTCGTTAAAAATGCGCTTTATAAAGTAATCCGTGCACACGATGTGCGCGCCGAGTACGGCGAACACATCCTCGTTCAAGGAGGAACCTTTCAAAACGACGCTGTGTTACGTTCCTTCGAACGCGAGACCGGGGTTGAGGTTGTGCGTCCACGCATCGCCCACCTCATGGGCGCCTTTGGCGCGGCGTTAATCGCCCGCAAGCGACATCGCGGTGACAGCCGCAGCACGATGCTTGATGAAGCACGGCTTAAGGCCTTTAGCTATGGCCGAAAACGCGCCACCTGCCATCGCTGTCACAACCTCTGTGCCCTAACCATCAACATCTTCAACGATGGAGAAAAATACATCAGTGGGAACCGCTGTGAAAAAGGCGCAGGAATCAACGTCAGTTACGACGACATCCCGAACCTTTATTTATACAAGTACGATAAAATCATGGCGTATGAGAAAAAGCAGAATCTCATCAACCCGCAAGCCAAGGTTGGGCTGCCAATGATTATGAACATGTATGAAAATGCGCCGTTTTGGCAGCCGTTCTTTGAAGCGTTGAACGTTGAAGTCACCTATTCGGACCGCTCGACCAAGGCCCTTTATGAACGCGGCCAAGACAGCATCCCTTCAGACACTATCTGTTACCCAGCAAAGCTTGCCCACGGGCACATTGAATCGCTCTATGAGAAAGCGGTCGATTTTATCTTCTACCCCAACATGCCGTTTAACTTCGATGAAAGTGGCCACGCCCATAACCACTATAATTGCCCGGTGGTCGCGCATTACCCAGAAGTCATCAACGCGAACCTTGACCATCTCGACATGGAAAAGTTTCTTCAACCTTACGTCACTTTAAACGACAAAACAGCCTTTGTGAATGCGATGGCGAAAGCCCTTAAGCCGTTTGTACGCGCGACGAAAAAAGAACTGAAACAGGCATACGACACAGGGATTAAAGCCTACAAAGCCTTCCGCCAATCGGTGCAAAAACAAGGCGATGTCGCCCTTGAGTACGCCCGCAAAAACGACCTGAATGTCATCGTGCTAGCTGGCAGACCCTATCATATCGATCCTGAAGTTAACCACGGAATCCCCAAACTCATCCGGTCCTTAAACGTCGTTGTCATTAGCGAAGACGCGCTGAACCATCGTGCGTGCCGTGACCGCGTCGACGTGCTTAACCAGTGGACCTACCACACCCGCCTTTACGACGTTGCCGAGTATGTCGCAACCTTGGATAACCGCGTCAACCTTGTGCAGCTTGTGAGCTTTGGGTGTGGCATCGACGCCATCACCACCGACGAAGTGAAAACGATTTTAGAACGCAACCACAAGCTTTACACGCAAATAAAGATCGATGAAATCTCTAACCTTGGCGCCGTCAACATCCGTCTCAGGAGTTTGCTGTCGACGATGGAAGGGGCGAAAAACCATGGCTGACATCGTCCGTGAAGACGGTCGTGTGATTTTCACCGAAGCGATGCGCGACGAGTACACAATCCTCGTTCCGCACATGGCGCCTTACCATTTCGACCTCGTTGTCGCCGCCGCTCGTAGCGAAGGGTATAAAGCCGAGTTGCTCACAACCACCGATTACGACGTCATCCACGAAGGCATGAAGTACGCACACAACGACATTTGCGTTCCGGCGATGTTGGTCATCGGCCAGTTTATCGATGCGATTAAAAAACGCAGCATCGACGCGTCAAAAACCGCGCTCGTGCTTGTCCAAACCGGTGGCGCATGCCGCGCCAGCAACTATATATCGCTTTTGCGCAAAGCCCTCAAAAAAGCAGGCTATCCCGACGTGCCGGTGATTTCACTAAATGCCGGCGGGTTAGAGAAGAACCCAGGATTCAAAGTCACGCCGCGGCTTTTGCATAAGTTCCACGACGCGATTCTTTTTGGCGATTTGTTGATGCAACTTGTCAACCAGACACGTCCTTATGAGGTGAACGAAGGCGATACTGACCGACTGCATAAGGCGATTGTTCAAGAACTGAAAGCTTACTTTGATCACCGCACGCTCTTTACTTGGCGTCGCCATAAACATAAAACCAAATCAATCATCGAACGCTTCAAAAAGCTTCCGGTTGACCGAACCCAGAAGAAGCCGAAAGTCGGCATTGTCGGCGAGATTTACGTGAAGTATTCACCGCTTGGAAACAACTACCTTGAGCGCACCCTCGAACAAGAAGGATGCGAGTCCGTCACACCACCGCTATACGATTTCTTCCTCTACAGTTTCGACTCCCGCGCCTATGATATCAAGACTTACGGAGGCCCGTGGAAAGAGAAGTTCGCACTCAAAGCCTTTGTTTGGTACGTGGAAATACGCCGCAACAAAATCCGAAAAATGATGCGCAAAGCCGGCTACGAACCCGGCATTCCATACAAAGCCATCAAGCGTCTTGTCAATGGCTTCATTGACGTCGGTACGCACACCGGTGAGGGCTGGTTATTGACCGCCGAGATGATCGATCTTATCCACCACGGTGCTCCGAACATCGTTTGCACCCAACCCTTCGGATGCCTGCCCAATCACATCGTCGGCAAAGGCATGATAAAAAAGTTGAAAAAACACTACCCAGAAAGCAACATCGTCGCCATCGACTACGACACAAGCGCCTCGAAAATCAACCAGATTAACCGCATCACCTTGATGGTGTCAAACGCCAAACGGAACCTGGAAAGGAAGATTGGATGAAACCGCGTTTCGAGCTCGTCCATCGCGACGAAAAGAGCCACGCCCGACTGGGCAAACTGCACACCGCATCGGGCATCATCGAGACGCCGGTTTTCATGCCGGTGGGCACGCAGGCGACGGTGAAAACCCTAGAACCTAAAGAGATTGAGGCCGTGAGCGACGGGATAATTTTAGCCAACACCTACCACCTGTGGCTTCAACCAGGCGAAGCCATCGTCTCCGCCCATGGTGGCGTCAAGGGCTTTATGAATTATCAAGGCGCCCTGCTTACAGACAGCGGTGGCTACCAAGTCTTCAGCCTTAGCGATCTTCGTGACATCGATGAAGAAGGCGTGGCTTTCCGTCATCACAAAAGCGGCGAGCGACTTTTCATGACGCCTGAAATCAGCATCAAGGTTCAAGAGGCCCTCGGCGCCGACATTGTGATGAGCTTTGACGAGTGCCCACCTTTTGACGCCGACTACACCTACATGAAAACCTCGGTTGAACGCACCCTGCGTTGGGCAAAACGTGGTAAAGACGCACACAAAAACCCCAATCAAGCCCTTTTTGGCATCGTTCAAGGTGGTCCCTACAAGGATTTGCGCAGGCATTCGCTCACCGAAACCCTCGCGATTGGCTTTGATGGCATCGCCATCGGCGGGTTGTCGGTTGGAGAGTCGAAGCAGGAAATGTACGCGGTGCTCGATCAGCTCGCACCGCATCTTCCCAACGACATGCCTCGGTACTTGATGGGCGTGGGCACGCCCGATGATTTGCTTGAGGCGATTGATCGCGGCATCGACATGTTCGATTGCGTCAACCCAACGCGGCTTGCACGGCACGGCGCCGCCTACACCATCGACGGACAAATCTCGATCAAAGCCGCGCGCTATCAAGACGACATGGCGCCGCTGGATTCGGGATGCGACTGCAAGGTCTGCAAGGCGTACACGCGCAGTTACTTGCGGCATCTTTTTAAAGCCGATGAGCACCTCGGCCCGCGCTTGATCAGTTACCATAACCTATACTTTCTCAAACGGTTGATGCGCGACGTACGCGAGGCCATCAAAGCGAACCGATTTTATGAATTCAAACAAGGCTTTCTCAGTCGTTTCTACGGCCATAAAGTTTAGCGAAATTGGTTTTATTCTCGCGGTAAATACGTTATAATAGGGTAAAGATTTGTGGGAGGTCATACCATGTTTGAACAAAACGACCATTTCAGCCAAAAACCTTCGATAAAAGTCATCGGTGTCGGAGGCGGCGGTGGAAACGCCGTTAACCGCATGATTGAAAACGAAGTCCAAGGTGTCGACTTTGTCGCCATCAACACCGACGCACAAGTGCTCAGACAATCGAAGGCCAACATCCGCCTGCAAATCGGGAAACTTCTCACCCGTGGACTCGGCGCCGGCGCCGACCCGGAAATCGGACGCCGCGCTGCGCTTGAAAGCGAAGACGAAATCCGCGAGCTCCTGCAGGAAACCGACATGGTGTTCATCACCGCCGGCATGGGTGGAGGCACGGGAACCGGTGCCGCGCCCGTCATCGCCAAAATCGCCCGTGAAGCCGGATGCCTCACCGTCGGCATTGTCACAAAACCCTTTAAGTTTGAAGGAAGACGCCGTGTGGGCACCGCGCTTGAAGGATTAGATGCGCTCAAACCGTACGTCGACACGCTCATTATCGTACCAAACGACCGACTCCTATACGTCACCGACCGCAACACGTCGATGCTCGAAGCGTTCCGCGAAGCCGATAACGTTCTTAGACAAGGCGTTCAAGGCATCGCCGAGGTCATCACCGTTCCGGGGTTGATCAACCTCGATTTCGCCGACGTGAAGACGGTCATGAAAGACAAAGGGACCGCACTCATGGGCATCGGCATCGCCGAAGGCGATAACCGCGCCGTGGAAGCGGCCAAAAAAGCCATTCATTCACCCTTGCTTGATGCCAACATCGACGGCGCCACCGACGCCATTGTCAACGTCACAAGCGGCACGAACATTGCGCTCTGGGAAGTTACCGAAGCGATTGAAGCCATTCAAGCGTCAAGCTCAACCGAAATCAACGTCATTTACGGCACAACCATCAACCAAGACCTTGAAGATGAGGTCATCGTGACGGTCATCGCCGCCGGATTCGACGAGAACCACAAAATCGAACTCGACAAACTCGGCGAACACGATTACGTGAAACCAACTGACGCCCCCGACGTCGACGACGAGGACGACGAGGACATCAAACCAAAGAAAAAATCCAAGAAAAAACGCAAGAAAAAAGGGGAAGAGGCAGAAAAAGCTGAGGAGCCCAAGGAAGAAGAACCGTCAAAGACAAACATTCCATCCTGGCTTCGTTCCCGGTTCAAATAAACCGCCACGAAAAAGTATGCCTGCATACTTTTTCTTTTATGTTATAATGGTTTTAGCGCCGTCATGAGAGCGCACGCATGACCACGGGGTAACCCAGGACCGAGGGATTACGATGAACCGCACCTTGAAGACTTCCATTGAGAAAAACCATCCCGGCGTGACGATTGTTGTCGCCAGTAAATACTTGACCACACCAACGGATTTTCGTCCGTTTTTGGACGCCAACCACCGTGTTTTCGGTGAAAACCGCGTGGAAACGTTGCTCGAAAAACGCGCATGGTTTCAGGATGAAGCGATTGAATGGCACTACATCGGCACCTTGCAAACGAAGAAGGTCAAGAAAGTCGTCGATGCCATTGACGTGTTGCATTCGCTCGACCGCATCAAACTGGCTGAAGAAATCGACAAACGTCGCCAAGGAAAACCGCTCCCGTGCTTCGTCCAGGTCAACATCTCCGGCGAAGCGCAAAAACATGGCATCGAGCCGGATGCTGTGCCGGCGTTTCTCGATGCCGTGCAATCGTTTGAAAAGCTAACCGTCATCGGCCTGATGGGCATGGCCGAAGAAACCGATGACGACGCGCGCATACGCCATCAGTTTGAAACATTGGTGCAGTTGCGCGATGCCGTTTCAACGACTTATCCCACCGTCAAACGCTTGTCGATGGGCATGACCCAAGATTACCGCATCGCGCTCGAACTCGGCGCCGACACCTTGCGCCTCGGTCGCGTGATGCTTAGGGAGGATACGCATGGGACGTAAAGCGAAATCGGCCTACGACCGCACCGAGTTCATCCGCATGTCGGATGAGCACACCGCGTTCGAACTTGCAGACAAACTGCTCCGCCGCAACCCGCTCATCATCAACTTCGAAGATTACAACGTCGTTGAAAGCAACCGCGTCATCGTCTTTTTAAGCGGTGTCATTTACGCGCTTGATGGCGAGGTTGAGTTGATTAAGGAAAAAGTCATGGCGTTCGCGACGAAGCAGGATTTCCGCGACAAGTCGCTGCGCGATTTCATCAAGAAACACAAGGAGACATAAACCATGGTGCTTTTCCTGCAAGGACTTTATTACGTGTTGCAAATCTATTTTTACATTCTGATTGGCTACGTGCTGCTCAGTTGGATTCCCGAGATCCGCAACACCCGCTTTTATTACTACCTCCATCAGCTCGCCGATCCTTACATGCGTCTGTTTCGAGGCATCCTCGTGTTCGGCCAGATGGATTTTACCCCGGTTGTGGGGTTCATGCTTTACATGTTCGGCTTACGAGCCTTTCAAATGTTCATCGCCGGACTTTAACACCATACTACGTTTAGAAAGAGTGAATGTTCATGTTGTTTGATTTTAAGATTAACCGCTTCATTGCCGTCATCGGCCTTATCGGCCTCGCCGGATTCCTCTATGGCTTCATGGCGGGCGGCGAAATTCATCCGTTGCTATTGCTTGTGTTAACATTCGGTTACGTGTTCATCCTTGGACGCGTGATGCGCACCGTCGCCATCAACGGCTACCGCGCCATCCACCAACGCCTCTTTATTTATGCCGATGCCAAAGGCTACTTAGAAGCCGTTGGGCGGATGTACACCAAAACCGCGCGACGTCGTGACATCCATGGTGTCAAGCTGCAAAACATCATCATGGCCTACGTGTTCGCAGGCGATTATAACCAGGCGAAAACGTACTTTGACCAGTACGAAAAAACCTATGCCCAAGCGATTGAACACGATCCCAAAGTCAAGTTCTCACACGGACTGATGGACGCCATGATCGGTCTTTTCACCTTCGACAAAGAACGGTTTAAAACCGCTTACGACCGCATCGATGAAATCCTCAACCAAATGCCACCGGGCGACGTCCAGCACGTACGCGACAACCCCTACTCCATCTTTCACATGATGACGTTGCTTTACGAAGTGCTTTTCCGTGAAGACAAGGTGACCATTAACGCCGCCCAAGCACGCATGAAACAAGACAATCCGTTTGTGAACTCGGCGATTTTCTACGTGCTCACCAAGTATGACCAACTTGAAGAAAGCGATTTCGAGTCGTTCAAGCGCGAGAACATGAACACGATGTTCTACCTCGACACCGAGTATTAAACCACTTGCAAAACCCCAAGACTCTGGTATAATAAGACAATAATCGATGATGCGGACACGTCCGCGCACGCGCGTTCATTTTCAGAGACCGACGGCAGCTGAAAAGTCGGATGAACACGTGCCCGGGTATCACCGCAGAGATGACGCGTCGACAACGTAGCCGCGTCCGTTCCCCGCGTTACGGGTTTAAGCGCCGGCTTCGGCCGGAAAAAAGGTGGTACCGCGGACACGTTCGCCCTTTTATGGGTGAACGTTTTTTTATTTATTAGGAGTGAGAATATGAAAAACTACAAAGACACATTGCTGATGCCGCAGACGGACTTTCCGATGCGCGGCAACCTCGGCCAGAACGAACCTGAACGCCACGCGCTTTGGGAGCGTCACGAGGTGTATGAAAAGCGTCTCGAAAAAAACAAGGATAACACACCCTTCGTCTTGCCCGATGGGCCGCCGTATGCCAACGGCGACATCCACATCGGCCACGCCCTGAACAAGGTGCTCAAAGACATCATCGTCCGAGACAAAAGCATGCGTGGTCACTACACCCGCTACGTGCCCGGCTGGGACACACACGGGTTGCCGATTGAATCGGCCCTGGTGAAAAAGAAGAAGGTCGATCGCAATAAAATGACCGTCAGCGAGTTTCGCACCGCCTGCGAAAACTATGCCTTAGAACAAATCGACCGCCAACGCGAGCAGTTTAAACGCCTCGGCATCCTCGGCGAATGGGACAACCCCTACGTTACCCTTGACCGGCGCTACGAAGCCAGCCAACTGCGCGTCTTTGCGTCGATGGTCGAACAAGGCCTTATTTTCAAAGGGCTCAAGCCCGTTTTTTGGTCGCCCTCAAGCGAAACGGCGCTCGCCGAAGCAGAAATCGAGTACCACGACAAACGGTCGCCCTCGATCACCGTCGCCCTTGACGCCGTCGACACCGGCGTCATCGACAACCCGTTTTCGTTTTTGATCTGGACCACCACACCCTGGACCTTGCCCGCAAACCTCGCCGTGGCCGTTTCTGAAAGTTTAACCTATGTGCTTGCTGAAGCCGATGGAAAACGCGTCGTGTTCGCTGAAGCGTTGAAAGACAGTTTGACACGCGACCTAGGCTGGGAAACCCTCGATGTCATCGCCCGGATGCAAGGAACCGAACTGCTTGGCATGACCTATAAACACCCGCTTTATGACCGTGTGTCGCCAATCGTCAGTGGCCACCACGTCACCACCGATTCAGGCACCGGGCTTGTCCACATCGCCCCGGGACACGGGGAAGACGACTACCTCATCGGCCAAAAAGAAGGGCTCGATGTCCTTTGTCCGGTCAACGAGAAAGGCGTCATGACGCATGAAGCCGGGCCATATGAAGGCATGTTTATCGACGACTGTTCAAAAGCCGTCATCACCGACCTTACCGCAAGCGGCCATCTGCTTCATGTGACCAACGTCACCCATAGCTACCCTCATGATTGGCGCACCAAGCAACCCGTCATCTTCCGTGCGACCGACCAATGGTTCGCCTCAATCGAGACCTTGAAACCCGAGATGTTGAAAGCCATCGGCGAGGTTAAGTGGGTCCCAAAATGGGGTGAAGTGCGCATGGAAAACATGATCAAAGACCGCGAAGCCTGGTGCATCAGCCGTCAACGCACCTGGGGCGTTCCCATCCCCGTCTTTTACCACGAGGACGGCACCCCGATCCTCGACGCCGACATCATCCGTCACGTTGCCGACCTCTTTGAAAAACACGGCTCAAACGCCTGGTTTGACCGCGACGCCAAAGAGCTTCTTCCGGAAGGGTTTGAAGACCTAGAGCGGAGCCCACACGGCGCATTCAAAAAAGAAACCGACATCTTAGACGTCTGGTTTGATTCCGGCACGAGCCACCAAGGCGGCATGGTCGACAAAGGCCTTCCTTATCCGGCCGACCTTTATTTAGAAGGGTCCGACCAATACCGCGGATGGTTCAACTCCAGTTTATCAACAGGCATCGCCTTTACCGGAAAGACCCCGTATAAAGGCGTCCTTACACACGGCTTTGTGCTCGATGGCGAAGGCCGAAAAATGAGCAAATCCATCGGCAACGTCGTCGATCCAATCAAGGTCATGAACCAACTCGGCGCCGACATTTTACGCCTGTGGGTCGCCTCGGTCGACTACCAAAGCGACGTGCGCATCAGCGACAAGATGATTCGCCAGGTATCGGAAACCTACCGCAAAATCCGCAACACCATCCGCTTCATGCTTGGCAACCTTCACGATTTTGACCCTGAGCGCGATGCCATCGACATGGCATCCCTGTCCGAGGTCGACCGCTACATGATGCTCAAACTCGATGAACTCACCCACCGTGTAAACCGCGCATACGATCAGTTCGAGTACGATGACGTTACGCGCCTCATAATCAACTTCACCACACGCGAACTCTCGGCGTTTTACCTCGATTATGCCAAAGATGTGCTCTATATCGAGCGCAAGGATGATCCTCTCCGCCGCGGCGCGCAAACCGTCATCCATGAAGCGCTCTCGCGCCTCCTCACGCTTTTGACGCCGATCATCCCACACACCACCGAAGAAGCGTACCAGCATCTCCCGGGGCGCAAAGAAGCGAGCGTTTACTTAGAAAACATGCCGACACCTCGCTTTGACAACGACGCGGCGCTTGTGAAAAAGTACGACGCTTTCATGAAACTGCGCGACCGCGTGCTCAAAGCGCTCGAAGAAGCGCGCGAGCATAAAACCATCGGAAAAAGCCTTGAAGCCGACGTCGTGATTTATGCAACCGCCGACGCGAAAGCGCTGCTTGAATCAATCGACCGCCTCGACAAGCTCTTCATCGTCAGCGCCGTCAGCTTTAAAGAAGGTCAAGGACAGTACACGTACGATGAACTCTCAATCGATGTCCGCCGCGCCGAAGGAGAAACTTGCGCGCGCTGCTGGCATGTTCGTGAACTCAATGATGCGGAGTTATGCGCACGCTGCGACACCGTCTTGAGCGACTGACGCATTGCATTTCACGTAAAAATCAAGTAAACTAATGACACAACGGAGGTGAGCTCGGTGCCCCTAGCCATCACTTGGAAGAACACCGCATATTACGTGCTGGGCTGCCTGCTCATCGCCCTTGGCGTGGTGATGATGATTCGCGCCGACATTGGCACGAGTCCTTGGGACGCACTGCATGTGGCGATGGGACGGACAACGCCGCTCACCATCGGTGCTTCGACGATCGTCGTCGCGGCCACAGTGACGCTCTTTGTGACGTTCGTCCGTCGGCGCGCCAAGTACTTGCTGATGGGGGTGCCAATCGTGCTTGTCGGCGCGGCAATCGACCTGTTCGACCTCGTCATATTCGCGTCGTTTTGGCCCGACCCGTTGGTGCTTCGCAGCGCGCTGTTTGCCTTGGCGTTATCGATCATGCCGCTTGGCGGCGCCTTGCTCATTATCTCAACCTATCCGGCAGGGGTTTTTGACGAGTCGATGTACGCGTTGATGCACCTTTTCAAGACCCAACGCCTCGTCTTGGTCCGCATCATTCAAGACGCGACCCCACTTACCCTCGCCCTAATCATCACGTGGATCACTCACCGTGACGTCGGCACCGTCGGCATCGGTACCTTGACGTTTGTGGTGCTTGTGGGTCCGCTGCTGAAAACGTACGTAAAAACCTTTAGGAGGTATTTTATGAAACTGAATAAGATGATTGACCACACCTACCTCAAGCCCGTCGGCACCAAAGAAGACATTGACGCACTCCTTGAAGAAGCCATTGAGTACGACTTCAAAAGCGTCTGTGTCAACCCGACATGGGTTGCTTACGCCAGTGAAAGCCTCAAAAAATCGGACGTCTTAGTCTGCACTGTCATCGGCTTTCCCTTGGGCGCAAGCACAACCCGTTCCAAAGTGTATGAAACCGAAGACGCGCTCAGAAACGGCGCGCACGAAATTGACATGGTCGTCAATGTCGGTTGGGTGAAAGCCGGCCGTTACGGCGAGGTCGAAAAAGAGGTTAAAGCCATTAAAGACACATGTGGGAACCGGGTTTTGAAAGTGATTTTGGAAACCTGTTACTTAACCGACGATGAAATCCGCCAAGCCAGCGAAGCGTGCTTCGCCGCCGGCGCCGATTTTGTGAAGACTTCGACCGGATTCGGCAGTGGCGGCGCCACCCTGCACGCCGTGAAAATCATGGCCGACGTCGCCAAAGGCCGTGGCGTTAAAGCCAGCGGTGGCGTGAAAACACGCGAGGACGTCGAGATGATGATCGAAGCGGGCGCAACCCGCATCGGCACCAGCAGCGGCGTGAAACTCATGCAAGGAAAAACCGCGGAAAGCGATTATTGATAGGAGGCCCTATGAGCACACCACACATCGAAGCAAAACCAGGCGACATCGCCAAAACCGTTCTGATGCCGGGTGACCCCCTGCGTGCGAAAACCATCGCCGACAACTACTTAGAAAACGTCACCCAGTTCAACACCGTCCGCAACATGTTCGGCTACACCGGGACGTACAAAGGCAAGAAAATCAGCGTCATGGGAAGCGGAATGGGGATGCCCTCAATCGGCATCTATTCCTATGAACTCTACACCGTCTACGGCGTTGAAAACATCGTGCGCATCGGCTCCTGCGGTGCCTACAGCGATCAGCTTAACCTCTACGACGTCTTGCTCGCCGAAAGCGCCTACAGCGAATCGAGCTATGCGTATGTGCAATCAGGCACCTACAAACAACACTACACCTATCCGTCGAAACACTTGAACGAGAAACTCGAAGCCGCCGCAAAAGCCCTTAATATCCCCATCACCAAAGGCACGATCCATTCAAGCGACGTCTTTTACCGCGAAAACTTCGACGACTACAAAACCATCCGCGATGACCACGGCGCCATCGCCGTGGAAATGGAAGCGTTCGCGCTGTTCCATAACGCCAAACAACTGAAGAAAAACGCCGCGTGTTTGCTGACGGTGTCGGATTCACTCGTCACCAAAGAAGCGACCTCGGCCGCCGAGCGTCAAAACGCGTTCACCAAAATGATGGAAATCGCACTTTCGCTCGCCGAATAAAAAAAGTGCTTCGGCACTTTTTTTCTGGAGGTCCCATGAAACTTTACACATCAAGCCACCACCACGTCACCTACCAACACATCCACACCAGCCAGTTCAAAACCCGCATCATCACGGTGCGGTTTTTCGCTGTGCTCTCAGAAAAAACCGCCACCCTTCGCGCCCTTACCTTGGCGATGATGAAGGCGAAAAATGCGGCCTTCCCATCGCGCAAAACCGCCAACCAACACCTTGAATCGCTTTACGATGCCACCTTGCATGGAAGCTCCACAAAACTCGGCACGCAACACATCAATCAATTGTCAATCGTTTACGTCGCACCGCGTTATGCCAACGATGACACCCTCGAAGCGGATGTGATTAACTACCTTCGAGAGTCCCTCGTCAACCCCGACTTTGACCAAAAAACACTCGAGGAAGAGAAGCGGTTCCTAAGGGATTACTTTGACGCCGAATACGCCAACAAGACCCGTTACGCCCAAAAGCGGCACCATGAACTCCTCCACGCCGACCACCCGTATAAAACCCGTGCTTACGGCGACCCCGAAGCCATCGATGCAATCACGCTCGAAGACGTTTCTGCCTGTCATCGTTCGATGCTTACGGACAACCACATCTACGTCACCACCATCAACGCAGACGCTCCCAGCGCCGTTGAGGCGAGGCTCGCCGA
>SLFZ01000012.1 GCA_007123975.1 Candidatus Izemoplasma sp.
CTGATGGAAATCGCCCACCAGATGCCGTGGAAGGGGTCGGTGAAAGCTCCCATCAAAAGATAGGCTAAGGGGATTCGCATGACGTTTCCGATGATTTGAACGGCGGATGGAATGTAGGTTTTCCCAAGGCCATTAAAGGCGCCTGCGGTGACCATGTCGAGGATCATAAAGAGTTGTGAGATGCTTAAGATGCGCAAGTAAATCGCGCCTTCACGCAGCGTCGCTTCGCTGTCGATGAAAATGGCAAAAAGCGGTTCGGCGGCGAAAAACAAAAGCGCGTTGATGGCAAGGCCATACGGCACAAGCAGTTTCATGCTGGTGCTGTAACCGCGCTTGACGCGATCGAACTGACCGGCCCCGACGTTTTGACCTACAAAGGCCGCCAAGGCCACTTGGAAGCCCGCCGCAATCATCCAACTCAGCGCCTCAATCATCGCCCCAATGCGTGAGACGCTCATCACCCGTGGGCCGAAGTCGGCCACCATCACACCGATGAAGATGGCGATGATGGTCATCACCATGCTTTGGACACCGACCGGCAAGCCGAGCGTAAAGATGCGTTTGAGTTCATCTTTTGTGGTTTGGGTCAGGAAACGGAGTTTTGCCGGCGCTTTGCGTGACGAGTAAATCACAACATAAATAAGCAGCGTCACGGTTTGCGATAACCCCGTTGCCAAGGCGGCGCCTTGCACACCCATGCCGAAACCGAGGATGAAGACCGGGTCTAAAATCATGTTTAAGGTGAGTCCAACGGCCATGATATAGAAGGTGTTGATGGTTTTTCCGAGGCCGTCGTAAATGCCGTTAAAAAGGTTGACCATGAAGTAAGCCATGCCGAAGGCGGTGACGATGCGAAGGTATGACATCGACTGTGCCACGACGGTGGCGTTGTCGATGTTGAAGATGCCGACGAAGTGGTGGTTGAAGAAAACACCGTAGGTGATATAAAGGAGGGCTAGTGCCACCATTAAGATGGTGCCGTTGGTGGCGATGCGGTTGACCCCGACTTCGTCGTTACGGCCGGCCGCTTGGCTCACGCGTACGCTGACGCCGATTTTGACGATGGCAATCAAGCCAAAACCAAACCACGGGTAAAACCCAGCGGTGCCGACGGCGGCGACCGCTTCTTCGGGAATCTCACCGAGTTGGTCAACACGGGCGACCCAGTACATGTCGGTGAGGTTGTAAAGCATCTGCACCAAACTCGCCAGCAACATCGGCACGGCGACGATCAGTATTTTTTTTAGGATGCTTCCCGACGTCAGGTCAATTTTAACCTTCATCGGTTTTTGGCGTCTTCCATTACGTCGTATCATGTCTTCACCCTCGTTGCGTTATGTCCTCGACCATTATACCACCGAACGGGCGAAAAAACCACGGAAAAACCGATTGCGTCGTGCGCAATCGGTTGGGGTCGTTTTTCGCGTTAATCGAGGTCCTCTAGCTCGCTTGCGGGGAGGTCGACACCACCGTAGCTTTGGGTTTCTTTGAAGGCGCTGTAGGGCTTTTTGAAAAGCATTTTAATCCCTTCAGTGGCAATGGCGCCGGAGCGGTTTTTGGAGATGATGATTTCAACTTCGCTCGTGGATTTTTCTTGTTGGGGTTCGGTCTCGTCGTCTTTTCGGTAGTAATCGTCACGGTAGAGGAAGATAATGACGTCCGCGTCTTGTTCGATCGAGCCCGATTCGCGCAGGTCGGCGAGGATGGGGCGTTTGTTTTGGCGTTGTTCAACGCTTCTAGAAAGCTGTGAGAGGGCGATGA
The DNA here is from genome assembly GCA_007123975.1 of Candidatus Izemoplasma sp. Classification (GTDB taxonomy): domain Bacteria; phylum Bacillota_I; class Bacilli_A; order Izemoplasmatales; family Izemoplasmataceae; genus SLQR01. The sequence goes on from SLFZ01000012.1 coordinate 1,762, forward strand.
CAGGGACTTTGAGTTCGCGGGCCATCTCTTTGAGCGTGCGTGAGATTTCCGAGACTTCCTGAACGCGGTTGTCGATGCGACCGGAGCCGCTTAACAGCTGCAAGTAGTCGACGACCACGAGGTCGAGTTTGCCTTCTTGTGCGAGTTTGCGGCATTTTTGTCTCAGGTCGGTGACCTTGACGGTGCCGGAATCGTCAAACAGGATGTTGTAGCTGGCGAGGCGCGAGGAGGCAACGCTGATTTGTTCCCAGTCGGTGTCGGTGAGTTTTCCGGTCCGAATCAAGCCGCTTTTGACGTTGGATTCGCACGAGAGAATCCGGCCGACGAGTTGTTCAACGCCCATCTCGAGTGAGAAGAACGCCACATAAGGACGGTGTTTTAGCCCGGCGACGTTGGTTGCGATGTTGAGCGCGAACGCGCTTTTCCCCATCGATGGACGAGCGGCGATGATGTAGAGTTCGCTGGCCTGGAGGCCGAGCAGGTAGCGATTGAGTTTAGGGTATCCTGAATCAAGACCGAGCAGATGGTCTTTTCTGTTCTTCGCGTCCTCGGTTTTGTCGATGACATCTTGGGTGGCATGTTTCAAGGTAACAAAATCAGACGTGCGGCGGGATTTGGCGACGTCGAAGACGCGTTTTTCGGCTTCGTCGATGTAGTCGGCCATGTCGGTGGCTTTGTAGCCGCCTTCGGCGATTTCACGGGTGACGTCAATCATGTTGCGGACAATGGCTTTGTCGCGAACGATGTTGATGTAATGCTCGAGGTTAACGACCGAGGGTGTGGTGTCTGAGAGGCCGAGGATGTAGGCTTCACCGCCGGCTTCGCCGAGAAGGTCTTTGGTTTCGAGGCGGTTGATCAAGGTGGTGTAGTCGATGTCGACGTTTTCGTTGAATAGATCGACAATCGCGCCGTAGATGAGACGGTGACGGCGTGAGTAAAAATCGTTGACGTCAAGGGCGTCGACGATGGCCTTAATCGTGCCCGGTTCGATGAACACGGCACCCAACACATTTTGTTCGGCTTCGTTGCTGTGGGGGACGGTCTTTTCCATTAGGCTTCAACCACGAGCAACTCAAATGTTGCGCTGACGTCTTTGTGTAGTTTGACTTCGATCGGTGTGGTGCCGAGGGTGGTGATTGGCTTGTCGAGATGGATTTTTCGTTTGTCGAGATCAATGCCGTGTTGTTCTTTCATGGCGTCGGCAATTTGTTTGGTGGTGATTTTGCCATACATTTTTCCGTTGTCACCGACCTTAACATACAGTTTGACGGCGCGGAAATCGATGCGTTCTTTAAGCGCTTTCGCTTCCTCGAGTTCTTGCCGGGCTTGGTCGGCCGCTTTGGCGTGTTCGTCCTCGAGCACTTGCATGTTTTCCGGGGTGGCTTCAATGGCTTGTTTGCTGGTGAGCAAGTAGTTGCCATACCCTGGCGCGACGTTGATGACATCGCCTTTTTTTCCTTTGTTTTTTAAGTCTTTCATGAGGATGACTTTCATTGGCTTTTCCTCCTGGATGCTGTTTTCAAGCACATCGATGAGTTGTTTTTTGACCTCGTCGATGGCGATAGATTCTACTTGGGCGCCGGCGTTGTTGAGATGACCGCCACCGCCGAATTTCTCCATCAAGGTTTGCACGTTGAAGCCTTCTAGGCTGCGGGCGCTGATGCCGATGTATTGATTGTCGAGTTTGCCAATCGCAAACCCGGCGACGATGTTGTCAATCTCGAGCATGTCGTCGGCGACTTGCGCCAGCAACGTGCGGTCGGCGTCGATGTCGTCGGGGACGACGACAAGACTAAAACGTTTTTTGATGACTTCGGCACGGGAAAGCAACGAGGCTTTCAGTTGGATTTCTTTGTGCGATTCGCGCAAAATGTTTTTAACCTTGGTCATGTCGGCGCCGTGTTTGCGCAAGACGGCGGCGGCTTCAAACGTGCGGGCGCCGCTGCGGTACATGAAATTGTTGGTGTCGACGATAATCCCCGACAACATCACGGTCGCCTCGAAGGGATTCAAGGTCACGTTCTTTTTAAACACGTCAAGCATCTCGACAACCAACTCGGTTGAAGACGATGCGTAGGGTTCGATGTAGGCGAGGCGGGTATCTTTGATGAAATCGTCAAGTTTTCGGTGGTGGTCGATGATCGCCCGGCTCGGGCTTTTTTCGACCAGCGTGACGTCGGGTGTTTGGCCGTAAGAGTGGTGGTCCATCAGCACCAAGAGTGCGGTCGGTCCGGCTTCTTCAAGCGCTTCTTCGGGTGAGATGAAGCGTTCGAGGAAGGTGACGTATTCATACTCCATGAGCTGGGTGATTTTTTTTACGGTTTTGTCGATGGTGTTGAAATCGAGAACGATGTGGGCGTCGCGCTTGAGCGCTTGGGCGATTTTGAGCACGCCGATGGCGGAGCCCAAGGCGTCGGTGTCGCTGTGCTTGTGGGGCACGATGAAGACGCGTTCGCTTTCTTCGATGAGCGCGGCGAGTTTCTTGGCATTGATGCGGCTTGAAATGCGGGTGCGTTTTTCGACGGTGTTGGTGTTCCCGCCGTAATAACGAATGGCGTCGTCTTGGATGTTGACGACGATTTGGTCGCCACCTCGATCAAAGGCGATGTCTAAGCCTTCTTCGGCAAGGTCGGCGAGTTGGTTAAGCGGGATGTTGGCGCAGGCGAAGCCGCCGGATAACGTGACGTGCAAGTCGTTATCCCTTGAAAGCGCGGCGATGGTGTCGACGATGGTGAACTTGTCTTCCATCAACCGTTCAAGGTTTTTACGGTGCATGAAGACGACGAGTTTGGACGACGTAAGCGGGATAACGTAAAAGCCGTGCTCATCGGCCCAGTCGTCGATGGCGCCTAAGAACTTGCCTTGCAGTTCGTTGCGTTCTTGGACGTCTAAGACGGTCGTGGCGTCGTCGAAGTTGTCGAGGTGCATGACGCCGATGCAATCGGTCAGGTCGTGATGGCGGCGTTTGATTTCTTCGCGCTCGGTCGCATGGAATAAATAGATTGCCTGCAGCTCGATGTCGTAAACGATGTCGTATTCGTACTCGTATATTTTCATCACGAAGGGTTGGTTGCTTTCAACGGTTCGCAGTTTTTCTTTCAGTTCTTTATGCAAGAGCTCGAGGTTGCGTGATTCAAGTGAGTTGTGAAATATTTCCTTGGCTTTGGCGTTGGCCCATTGGATGTCGTGTTCACGGTTGATAAGGATGATGCCGACGGGGAGTTCATCAGCCAGACGCTCTTCGACGTCGTCTTTTCGTGCGAGTAAGGTGTCTTTTTCTTGGAGTTTGCTCGAAAGGAAGGCGATGCGCCGTTGTTTGTGGCGAATGTATCGCGCGTAGATGGTGGCGTTGAAGACAAGCAACACGGCTAAAAAGGCGACCGCCAAAAACACAGTCGTCGCGTCACGGAACCAAACCAAAAGGCCGATAAAGACCGCGCCTAAGGCAAGCATTGTCACGTTGAACCAGCGATCCACATCCACACCTCCCATGGTCTTTTGCTTAAGTCATTATACCACAAGGCCGCCCCAAGTAAAAGAGCGAAGGCGGTTGGGTGAAGAATTGTTGACAAAGTCAGACCCATTGCATACAATGGTTGAGTATCACGCAGTTCGAAACCATCCTGCGTTACCAAAACTAGGAGGCTACGTATGAGCAATGAAATGATTTGGTTTTTGTTCGCGATTGTCAATTTCGCGTTGATTGTCACCAGCTACAAACTCTTTGGCCGCATCGGTCTGATCGCCTGGATTGCGATGGGGACGATCGTCGCCAACATCCAAGTTGTCAAGTTCGTTGAGCTATTCGGCTTGACCGCGACGCTTGGAAACATCATGTTCGGGACGCTTTTCTTGGCGACCGACACCTTGAATGAAAAATACGGAGTTAAAACGGCGAGGCGCTCTGTGTACATCGGTTTCTTCTCGCTCATTGCGTTTTTGGTGTTGACGCAGATGATGCTTTGGTTCGCCCCCGTTGAAGCCGACATGCAAGAAGCGATGGAACGGGTTTTTGGGTTGCTTGGTCGCGTGGTCGCGGGAAGCATGATCGCTTACCTCGTGAGCCAGTTGATTGACGTGCATCTTTTCGACCGCATTAAGCGTTGGTTGTCGGCTGACAAATGGCTCTTTATTCGGAACCTCGGCTCAACGGCGGTATCGCAACTCATCGATTCAATAGTTTTCGTCTCCATCGCATTCCTCGGCGTGGTCTCATCGGGCGTGTTTTGGGAGATCGTCTTGACCACGTATGTCATCAAGCTGATTGTCGCCGCGCTTGACACCCCGTTTATCTATGCGATGAAGCGCATTACGCCATTGCAGTAATCCCGCCACGGCGGGATTTTTTGTCTATAAAAAGCACGACCGTGACGGTCGTGCTTTATTCATTATTCTTTGACAAATGGCAGTAGCGCCATGTGGCGTGCGCGTTTGATGGCGACGCTCAGTTGCTTTTGATAGCCGGCTTTGGTCCCGGTGACACGTTTTGGCAAAATTTTGCCGCGGTCTGAGATGAAGCGCTTAAGCATTTCGGCGTCTTTGTAATCGATGTAATCGATTTTGTTTTGGGTAAAGTAGCACACTTTTTTACGGCGTCTACGGAAATTTCCTCTGGCCATGCGTGAAATCCTCCTTTAGAATGGTAAATCGTCTTCGCTGACGAGGTCGTCGGCGGTGTCTCTTTGTTCGTCGTCGCGGCGTGAATTGCGCGAGGGACGGTCGTCGTTATCGTATGATGGGGCACTGTCTTGAGCCGAACGCGGCTCTAAGAACTGCACAGAGTCGCAGACGATTTCGGTGATGTACTTGCGGTTGCCGTCTTGATCGTCGTAGGTGCGGGTTTGAATGCGGCCATCGACGCCGACAAGGCTGCCTTTGGATAGGTAGCGTTCGACGTTTTCGGCTTGACGACGCCACACGACACAGGGAATGAAGTCGGTATCACGGTCGCCGCCACGGGTGGTGAATGGCCGGTTAACGGCTAGGGTAAAGGTGGCGACTGGAATGTCGTTTTGCGTGCGTCTAAGTTCAGGGTCTTTCGTCAATCGTCCGACGAGCACGGTACGGTTGATCATGGTATCACCTTTCTCTTATTGTTCGTCTTTGACAACTAAGAAGCGGATGACGTCTTCACTTAAGTGAATGCGGCGATCGAATTCGGCACGGGCCGCTTCAGGGGCGGTGACATAAAGCACCATGTAGTACCCTTTGCGGTGTTTGTCGATTTCATAAGCGAGATCGCGCATGCCCCATTCGTCGACTTTGCGGATGTCGGCGCCGTTGCTGGTGAGGGCGTTTTCAAGTTCCTCAATCAGCGCTTTGCGGTCGTCTTCCGGAAGATCGGGACGAATGATGTACATGATTTCATACTTGCGCATGGTATTCCTCCTTTTGGTCTATTGGCTGCCAAAGCAGCAAGGATAGCGTGAGCCGAAACTCACGATATATGATTATAGCACAACGCGGGTCGATTGTAAACCGAGCGACCCGCGTTTTTTGTTTATTTGCGTCTGGCGGTTTTCAGCCACCTTAAGATGTCGTCGTGCATCGCTTTGACGATGCTGTGGTCGGTGTCGTAAAGCGTGAAGATGATGTCGCGGTCGAGGTTGTCTTGCTTGAAGCGTTCGCTGTGTGAGTAGGGGATAACACGGTCGTGTTCACCGCTTACCATGATCAGCCGGTTGAAGGTCATCTCCTCGGTGCGTTCAGCCGGGTTCATCGCATCCACCAAGCGTTCAGCCTCGGCGCTTTTTTCGGGGTATTTCGCCCGCCGCTCCGGCGGAAACTTGTAAAGCGCCGCCGCTTTAAAGTCGGGGCTTGAGATCATCGCGACGAGCTGGTCGATGCGATCGGTAATCGTCGATAGATAGTAGCCAATCAAGCCGCCCATCGAGACACCGATGATATCGAATGCCGCAAACTCTTTCTTAAAATGGTTGTCATGGATTGCTCGGATGTCTAAAGCGGTGGTTTTGACCACGTTCATCGTGTCGAGTTCACACAAATCTTCATCTTTTGAAGCGAAAGGCTCTTCAAGGCGCGAGCCGTGCTTGGCCGCGTCGATGGCGATGACGTGGTAGCCAAGTTTGACAAACGACAAGCCTAAGAGGTGCATAATTTTTTGTTTATTGCCGTGGATGCCGTGTTGGAGAAACATGAGTTTATCGGCTTTTTTGCTCGTGTACTCGAGGGTGTCGATTCCCTCAAGGGTGCGTTTAAGAATCGTCGTCTTCATGCATTAAAGCCTTCAAAAGGAGCGCCATGCCGGTGACCGTGGCTTTGGTGCGAATCATGTTGCGGTCGCCCGAGAAGACGCGGTGATAGGTTTTCGTTTTGCCTTCATGGTGAATGCCGTAATACACCGTGCCGACAGGTTTCGCGGCGGTGCCGCCGCTTGGACCGGCGATGCCGGAAACGCTCATCGTGATGTCGGCGTCGGTGCGCTGGGCGAGGTGGTAGGCGAGTTCGTAGACGCATTGTTCACTGACCGCGCCGAAGCGTTCCATGATCATTCGGTTAAGGCCAAGGTGTTTGACCTTTGATTCGTTGCTGTAGAGGATGTGGGATTCTTTGATCACTTCAGACGCGTCTGGTACGTTGATCAACGTCGACGTCAACATGCCACCCGTGCACGACTCGGCGAAGCTGATGACTTTGCCTTGGGCCATCAAGGTTTCGACGAGGCGTTGTTCGATGGTGGTGTCATACGGCCCGACGATGTATGGTTTGAAGCGTTTTTTAAAGTCATCAAGGGCCCTTTCGAGCGGCTTTGCCTCGTGCGCGATAAACACGACGCGAATCTGGCTTAACCCGGCGTAAGGTGCGATAGAGACGTCCGGGTGTTTGGGGTAGTAATCCACCATCTCGGCTTCGAGTTCTGATTCGCCGATGCCGACCACGAGGTATCCCGAGCTGTAGACGCGGATGTCGGTGCGCTCTTGCAGGTAGGTTTTGACGCGCGAAAGCATTGGGCGCATCTCTGTCGGTGGGCCCGGCAAAAGCACGACGGTGATTCCGTTGGTGCTAAAAATCACACCCGGTGCGGTGCCGTGGTTGTTGTTGAGGACGATGGCATCTTTTGGGAAGTACGCTTGTTTTTCGTTGGTGTCGCGCATCTCGCGACCAAGCCTGGCGAAATAGTTTTCGATGCGTGTTTTCGTCTCATGGTGGAGCGTGAGCTCAAGGCCGTAAAAGTCGCAGACGCTTTCTTTGGTGATGTCGTCATGCGTCGGCCCTAGCCCGCCGGTGAGGACAAGTAGGTCGTCTTTGACGTGTTTTAAGGCCTCGTGAATGTCCTCTTTGTTGTCGCGGACGCTAATGCTTTTCGTGGTTTCAATGCCCAGCATGAAAAGCTCGCGTGCAATTTCCACGAGGTTGGTGTTGGTGGTCATGCCGGAAAGCAGTTCGTTTCCGACTGAAATTATCGTTGCTTTCATTCGTATCACCCGAACCCATTATATCACAAGCGATTGTCGCCAACGCAGAAAAAAAGCGCTCGAAGGCGCTTAACGTACCACGGCGATGTAAAGAAGCGCAATCATGAAGATCGATGCAAAGAAGATCGAAATCCAGATGGCGAGGTTGATGATGGTGACGCTGTGTTTATCGTAAAAAGGCCGCGGGTCGGTGTTGCGTAGTTTGAAGGCAACACGCGTGCCAAGATAAAACACAAACACAAGCACAAACACACTGAAGAGATAAAAAACAAACGTGAAGAGGATAATGCTGATGACTTCACTGTAAAACGATTCTCTGTCAAACGGATCTAAGCCGAGCGCAAGGTGAAGGAGCGCAAAAACGGCGATGATGCCGAAGACAACAGGGTAAAACTCAAACACGCCGCCCTTCTTTGCCGACAGCATCTTTCCGGGAACGATGGTTTTGGTCTTAAAATATCGGATGAAAACCCCCGCAAAAAAGGTGATGAAAAACAAGAGCGCAGTGAACGTAATGTAGTTACCAATCATGATGACCCTCCTATACGTTGAATCTGAACCACATGACGTCTCCGTCTTGAACGCGGTAATCTTTGCCTTCTAAGCGAACCTTACCGATTTCTTTGGCTTTGGCCATGGATTCAAGCGAAAAGAGTTCGTCAGCCGAAATCGTCTCGGCGCGAATAAACCCTTTTTCAAAGTCGCTATGCACAAGCCCGGCGCATTGTCGTGCGGTCATGCCGTCGGTGAAGGCGTAGGCGCGTGCTTCTTTCTCATCGGCGGTAAAAAACGTCTGCAATCCCAAGAGCGTGTACGTGCGGGCGATAAGCGAAGCGATGCCCGATTCCGACACGCCGAGTTCGGCGATAAACTCCGCGCGGTCTTCCTCATCGAGCTCACCTAGGTCGTGCTCTAGGCGGGCGCTTAAGACGACGGTTTCACCACCGGTCTTTTTGGCGTGCGCGCACACGGCCTCGACGAGAGGGTTGTCGCCCTCGAGGTCGTTCTCATCGACGTTGGCGACATAAAGCACGGGTTTATAGGTTAAAAAGCCAAAGCCTTTTAAGAGCCTTCTTTCGTGTGGGGTGACGTCGAGTTCACGAATTGGCCTTCCGGCTTCTAAGGTGTCTTTGACGCGGGCTAAGATGGCGTACTCGCTGACGGCGTCTTTGTCGACTTTAAGGCGGGCTTTTTTCTCGATTTTTGGCATCCGTTTTAAGGCGATGTCAAGGTCGGCGATGGCGAGTTCCGCGTCGACGATGTCGACGTCGGCGATAGGGTCGGTCATGCCGGTGACGTGCGAGACGTTGGCGTCGTGAAAGCAACGCACGACGTGGACGATGGCGTCGACGTCGCGGATGTGTGAGAGAAACCGGTTTCCGAGGCCTTCTCCTTGGCTTGCGCCTTTGACAAGGCCGGCGATGTCGATGATTTCAATGGCGGTTGGAACCGCCTTCTTTGAGCCGATAAGCTCGGCCACACGTGGCAAGCGTTCATCGGGGACATAGACGGTGCCGACGTTGGGCTCGATGGTGGCGAATGGGTAGTTGGCGACGAGCGCTTGAGCGCTGGTCACGGCGTTAAACAAGGTCGATTTGCCGACGTTTGGCAATCCGACGATACCGGCTTTTAGGGGCATAATGAGCCCTCCTTCATCACTTAGTCGTCCGGGTGGGAATCCAAGGTGGTTGGATCGGATTCGCGGTACTCGCCGTCGCGGACGTAAAGGATGATGACGACGTCACCGACGCGTGAGTTTAATATGTGTTCGCGGAGATCGTTGAAGTTAAAGACGTCCATAAACTCCTCATCGCCTTCGTGTTTGAAACCGATGATGGCGTCGCCGGCTTGGATGCCGGCAGCTTCGGCGGCGCCTCCGGCGACGACGCTTGAGATGCAGGCGCCGTATTCGTAGTCGCAGTCGCTAAAGAACGGCGACGCGGTGATGCCTAAGAAGGGACGAACGATGAAGCCGAATTCTTCGAGGTCGCGGACGATGCGTTCGACCGTGTTTGATGGGACGGCGAAGCCGATGTTGGCGGCTTGGGCTTGATCGAGTTTCATGTGATTGATGCCGATGACGCGGCCGTTGATGTCAAAGAGCGCCCCGCCGCTGTTTCCAGGGCTGATGGCGGCGTCGTGTTGAATGACGGTGGCGTCAAAATCATCCACGGTTAAAAACCGAGCGGTCCCCGAGATAATTCCCTTGGTGACGCTGCCGTAGTAGCTGAAACCGAGGGGGTTACCGATGGCGAACACAAACTCGCCAGGACGGATGTCGTAGGAGTTCGCGAACTCGACCGTGGGGAAGGTTTCGGTGGATTTAAAGGTCACCACGGCGATGTCGGTGGTGGCGTTTGAGCCAAGCAATTCAACATCGCTGCTTGGGATTTCGTTGAGGATCCCGAACCGTTCGTAAACAACTGTAATCGACTGGGCGTTTTCGATGACGTGGTGGTTGGTGACGACATAGTAGGTGTGGCGACCGCCGTCATACGAACTCATCTCGGCTTTGTAGATAACACCCGAGCCGATGCTTCCCGAACCAAGTCGCTCAACTTGCAAGCCAATCACGCTTTGGCGGCGCGTTTCAAGCATGTCGACAATGTCGTCTTGGAAAGCCTTGAGGTCGTAGGTGGTGCGCTGGTCTTCGGGTAAGAGGCTCTTGATGAGCTCTACGAGCTCTGATTCGGTAAGGTCATGGGGGATGTGTTGTTGGACGATGGCGATGATTTCACCCTCGGTGACCGAGGCAGTCACGAGTGAAGAAACCAGGCTTTCGAGTTCGGAATGGGTGACGTATTCCGGTGAACTGTTAATGTTTTGGCCATTCCAATCCAAATCAAGCTCACAGGCGCTTAGGGTTAGGGTAAAGATGAATGTGATGAGCAGCAAGAATTTTCGCATGGGGATCACGTCTCCTTGAGCCCAAACAGGGCTCGTGCGTTTTTAGTGGTCGCTTGGGCGACCGTGTCCAGGGGGAGGCTCTTGAGGTCGGCGAGGCTTTCTGCGACGAGTTTGACGCGGGCGGGTTCGTTTGTTTTTCCGCGGAATGGATGCGGTGAGAGGTAGGGAGCGTCGGTTTCGATGAGCAGTTTTTCTAGCGGCACGAGTTTCGCGACTTCCTTGGGCGTCTTGGCGTTTAAAAACGTCACAGGACCGCCGAGCGAGATATAGAGGCCAAGGTCGACAAAGCGCATCGCCATCTCGGCCGAGCCGCTATAACAGTGCATCACGCCTTTAAGCGGCGCGTGTTTTTTGAGCGTCTCGTAGGTGTCTTCGGTGGCGTCGCGCATGTGGACGACGACGGGCAAGTCGCGCGCTTTGGCGAGTCTGATTTGGTGTTCGAAGACGCGTTTTTGGTCGTCTTTATGTTCTTTGTCCCAGTAGTAATCGAGTCCGCACTCGCCAACGGCGACGACCCGGGGATCATCAAGCAGCTTTTCAAGCGCCTTAAGATCGGCGTCGGTGGTTTTTTGTGCGTCGGTTGGATGGATGCCGACGGTGGCGTAGATACATGAATGCTCGTGGGCAATCGATAGGGCTTTATGGTTGGTCGCCCGGTCGTAGCCGACGACAATCATCGCTTCGACGCCGACCTTGCGGGCGTTTTCGATGACCTCATCAAGGCGTCCGTGCAGTTTGGGGTTGTTTAGATGAACATGGGTGTCTATCAGCACACGCATCACTCCTGTACGTACTATTATACACGCCAGCCCCCCCATGGCACAACCGAAACGACGGATTTCGCTCAATTCATGTCACGGCGTTTTACGCAAAAAAAAAGAGGCTTTCGCAAGCCTCTTTTGGGGTTTTACTTAAGGATTTCTGCGACGACGCCTGCACCGACAGTCCGGCCGCCTTCGCGGATTGAGAATTTGGTGCCTTGTTCGAGGGCGATTGGGGCGATGAGGTCAACGTGCATTTCAACGTTGTCGCCAGGCATGACCATCTCGACGCCTTCAGGCAGTTCGATGACGCCGGTGACGTCGGTGGTGCGGAAGTAGAACTGCGGGCGGTAGTTCGAGAAGAATGCTGTGTGGCGTCCGCCTTCTTCTTTCGACAGGACGTAGACTTCGCCACGGAAGCGGGTGTGCGGGGTTACGCTGCCAGGTTTGGCAAGCACTTGTCCGCGTTGCACTTCGTCACGCGTGATGCCGCGAAGGAGTGCGCCGATGTTGTCGCCGGCTTCTGCGCGGTCGAGCAACTTGCGGAACATTTCAACGCCGGTGACGACGGTTTTCTTGGTCGGTCTGATGCCGACGATTTCGATGTCCTCGCCAACTTTGACGGTGCCGCGGTCAACACGGCCGGTTGCGACGGTGCCGCGTCCGGTGATGGTGAAGACGTCTTCGACAGGCATTAGGAACGGCTTGTCGATGTCGCGCTCAGGCGTTTCGAAATACTCATCGACAGCTGCCATGAGCTCGATGATGCTTTCTTCGTACGCTTCGTCGCCTTCAAGGGCTTTGAGGGCCGATCCTTTGATGACAGGGATGTCGTCGCCGGGGAAGTCGTACTCGCTCAAGAGTTCGCGGATTTCGAGTTCAACGAGTTCGAGCAGTTCTTCGTCGTCAACCATGTCAACTTTGTTCATGTAGACAACGAGTTTGGGGACGCCGACTTGGCGGCTGAGAAGGATGTGCTCGCGGGTTTGCGGCATTGGTCCGTCAGCGGCGGAGACGACGAGGATGGCGCCGTCCATTTGGGCGGCTCCGGTGATCATGTTCTTGACGTAGTCGGCGTGGCCGGGGCAGTCAACGTGCGCATAGTGACGCGCTTCGGTTGAGTATTCGATGTGGGCGGTATTGATGGTAATGCCGCGCTCTTTCTCTTCCGGCGCGTTGTCGATCGAGTCGTAGTCACTCGCGACGGTGTCGCCGATTCCGCGCTTGGCAAGCACGGTGGCGATGGCTGCAGTCAACGTGGTTTTCCCATGGTCGACGTGGCCGATGGTGCCGATATTCATGTGGGGTTTTGTACGTTCAAATTTAGCTTTTCCCATTATGTGTTCCTCCTTGATTTCGTCTGATAACAGTGTTATTTTACCTTAAATCGTTGGGTATTGCAAGTGTTGGGTATTTACCCGTTTCGTTTCTTCATAATTTCTTCGGAGATGGATTTCGGACACGCTTCGTAGTGTGAGAACTGCATCGTGTAGTTGCCTCGTCCTTGGGTGTTTGAGCGGAGGCTGGTGGCGTAACCGAACATCTCTGAGAGTGGGACTTTTGCGGAGACTTGGTGGGCGTTTCCGCGCTGTTCTTGTGCCTCGATTTTGCCGCGGCGGCTGGTGAGGTCGCCGATGACGTTTCCGAGGTAATCGTCAGGTGAGATGGCATCGACGTTCATGACCGGCTCTAGCAGGATGGCTTTGCAGACGTCCTTGGCTTGTTTAAGAGCCATCGAAGCGGCGATTTTGAAGGCGGCTTCCGAGGAGTCGACTTCGTGGTATGATCCGTCAAAGAGTGTTGCTTTGATGTCGATGATTGGGTACCCGGCGATGACGCCGTGTTGTGACGCTTCTTCAAGACCTTTTTGAACCACGGGGATGTATTCCTTCGGCACGACGCCGCCGACGACTTTGTCGACGAACTCGAAGCCTTTGCCCGGGTTGGGCTCGAAGCGGACGTGAACGTGACCATACTGGCCGCGTCCTCCCGATTGGCGAACGAACTTGCCTTCGACTTCGGCCGGTGTGGTAAAGGTTTCGCGGTAGCTCACCTGTGGTGCACCGACGTTGGCGCCGACTTTGAATTCGCGTTTCATCCGGTCGACAATGATGTCGAGGTGGAGTTCTCCCATGCCAGCGATAATCGTTTGACCGGTTTCATCGTCGGTGTAGGTGCGGAAAGTCGGATCTTCTTCGGCCAGTTTTTGTAAGGCGACGCCCATCTTGTCTTGGTCGGCTTTCGACTTCGGTTCGATGGCGACGCTGATGACCGGCTCAGGGAAGTTCATCTTCTCCAAGATAATCGGGTAACGCTCTTCGGCGAGAGTGTCGCCGGTTGAGGTGTTTTTGAGGCCGACCGCGGCGGCGATGTCGCCGGCGTAGACGGTGTCGATTTCCTCGCGGTGGTTGGCGTGCATCTGCAAGATGCGGCCGACGCGTTCTTTTACCCCTTTTGTGTTGTTGATGATGTAGGATCCTTTTTTCAAGGTTCCGGAGTAAACTCGGAAGAAGGTCAGTTTACCGACGAAGGGGTCGGTCATGACTTTGAAGGCGAGCGCGGCGAATTTCTCGTCGTCGCTGCTTTGGACTTTGACTTCCTCACCGTCTTTGAGTGTGCCTTTGATCTCAACGACATCGGTTGGTGCGGGGAGGTAGTCGATGACCGCGTCAAGCATCAGTTTGACGCCTTTGTTTTTGAAGGCGCTTCCGCATAGTACAGGGAAGAACTTGACGCTCAAGGTGGCGGTCCGTAGGGTTGATTTAATCATCTCGGTGGGGACGGGTTCGTCTTCGAGATAAAGCATCATCATGTCTTCGTTGAAGTCGGCGAGGGCTTCGATGAGTTCGCCGTGTTTTTCATCAACGATGTCGATGTATTCGTCTGGAATCGGCACTTCGTTGGCGACTTCTTCGGCCGACCCATCAAAGAGGTAGGCTTTGCGTTCGACGAGGTCGACGATTCCTTCGAATTGAGATTCTGCGCCGATTGGCCATTGGATGGCGGCGGCTTTCACGCCGAGGCGTGAACGTATCGATTTGAGGCTGAATGCGAAGTCCGCGCCGATCTTATCCATCTTGTTGACGAAGACGATGCGGGGGACGCGGTATTCGGTGGCTTGACGCCAAACGGTTTCTGTTTGCGGTTCGACGCCGGCTTGTGCATCAAGCACGGTGACGGCGCCGTCGAGCACGCGGAGCGACCGGGATACTTCGACGGTGAAGTCGACGTGACCGGGCGTGTCGATGATGTTGACGCGGTGATCTTTCCAAAACGCCGTGGTTGCGGCGGAAGTGATGGTGATTCCCCGTTCCTGTTCTTGTTCCATCCAGTCCATTTGGGAAGCACCGTCGTGGGTTTCACCCATCTTGTGGATTTTACCGGTATGATAAAGAACACGTTCTGTCGTCGTCGTCTTGCCTGCGTCGATATGCGCCATGATGCCAATGTTGCGCGTTTTTTCGAGGCTAAATGCTCTGGGCATAATGTGTTCTCCTTTCTACCAGCGGTAATGGGCGAATGCTTTGTTGGCATCGGCCATCCGATGCATTTCTTCACGTTTCTTAACGGAGTTTCCGACGCCGTTGGCGGCGTCAACGATTTCTTTGGCTAGGCGCTCTTCCATGGTTTTCTCACTGCGAAGGCGCGAGTAAAGCACCAACCATCTGAGGCCAAGGGTGTAGCGGCGTTCTTCACGAACCTCCACCGGCACTTGATAGTTTTGCCCGCCGATGCGGCGTGCGCGCACTTCGAAGGTGGGCATCACGTTTTTGAGTGCTTCTTCGAAGATTTCAAGCGGTGGTTTGTTGGTTATTTTTTCTACGCGGCCAAAGGCGTTGTACAGGATGCGTTGTGCGGTGCCTTTTTTCCCGTCGTTCATGATGTTGTTGATGAGTTTGGTCACCAGTTTCGAGTTGTATAGCGGGTCTGGCAACACGTCCCGTTTTGCGATATGTCCTTTACGAGGCATTGTTGGCTCCTCCTTTCGATTGAATAACTGCGTGGGAGTCTATGGCTTATAGCTTGTTTTCGTCTCTTTTGGTGCCGTATTTTGAACGGCCTTGCTTGCGTCCTTCAACGCCTGAGGTGTCGCGGGTTCCACGAACGATGTGGTAGCGGACACCCGGAAGGTCTTTGACGCGTCCTCCACGGATCAAGACAACACTATGCTCTTGCAGCTTGTGTCCGATGCCGGGAATGTATGCGGTCACTTCGATGTTGTTGGTGAGACGCACACGAGCGTACTTACGCAACGCCGAGTTCGGCTTTTTAGGCGTCATTGTCGCAACACGGGTACATACGCCGCGTTTTTGTGGACTCGGAAGGTCGGTGTACTGCTTTTTCAAGGTGTTGAAACCAATGCCCAAATGCGGTGATTTGGTTTTCTTGGTTTTCGAGTGTCTCCCTTTTCTGACCAATTGGTTAATGGTTGGCATGGGGGTTCCTCCTTTCGTGTGTAGTACAACACATCCATGTGTGCCGGTTTTTTCGTTAAAACAGTGGGTTACTATTCGAACCCAACTGTTTTATGGGTTTTACGCACGTGTAATTATATAACACAGAGCCTGGTGTGTCAACAGTGATGGTGAAAAAGATGGAAAAGGCGTCCCGAGGGACGCCTTATGGCTTAATCGAGGTACTCGTCGTCGTCGCCGGGTTGTTCAATCCAGTCGTCGACGGGGGTTTTGGCGGTTTCGCGGTCGAAGTCCATCTCATCATCGAGGTAGAGTTCGTCGGTGTCTTCGGGCTCATCGGGTTCTGGTTTCTCGTAGTCGAAGTGGGTGTGTTTGAGGATGCCCGTACCGGCCGGGATAAGGCCGCCGATGATGACGTTTTCTTTGAGGCCGA
>SLFZ01000097.1 GCA_007123975.1 Candidatus Izemoplasma sp.
GCCACATCGGCGATGCCTTCGGGCACCTCAATGGCGCGAAGGGTCGCTTGTTCGATGGCCTTGGCGCGCTTTTTCTTCTCGGCGTCCGTTTCTTTGGGCATCTTAAAGGCGTGCATGATGTCGTTAAAGGCATCGGTGTCGCGGTCGGTGAGATCAAGGAGCTTCCCGCTGTAGCCTTTCAAGCGCTCATGGATGTCGATGAACTCGCGTTGTGTGGCTTCATCGAGTTTTTGGAACTTTTTCTTCGGAATGGTCAAATGCCCAAGCATCCGAAGCAGGCCGTTGCCCATCGCCGCGGCGACGGCGCTGACCGACCCGCCGCCGGGGGCGGGTGAGGCGGAATCGACTTCGCGAATGAACTCGCGGACGGTGTGATCAATCAGTTTCATGGTTGGTTCCCTCCCATATGGGTTGTTGGTTTTGAATGACAAGACGGCCGTTTTTGTAGACGTCTTGGGTGTGGTTGATGGCGAAATGGTAAAGCACGTATGGCCAGTTAGGCGCGTCGAAGATGACGAAGTCCGCCTGTAAGCCCGGGGCGATACGCCCGACCCTGTCGGCGCGGTCAATCGACCACGCGGCGTTGTGGGTGGCGGCGGTTAAGATTTCATTCGG
Source organism: Candidatus Izemoplasma sp. (assembly GCA_007123975.1). Taxonomy (GTDB): domain Bacteria; phylum Bacillota_I; class Bacilli_A; order Izemoplasmatales; family Izemoplasmataceae; genus SLQR01. The sequence goes on from SLFZ01000097.1 coordinate 616, forward strand.
GCTGAGGCGTAAGTGAATGGCGGCTAAGTTAAGCGCAAACTGGTAGTTTTCACTGGGGCTGCTTCCGGGGTTGTAGTCGCTTGATATCGCGACCGCGAGGTTTCGCTCGATCATCGTGCGAACCGGTGCGTACTCGCTTCGCAAGTTAAACGAGGTGCTCGGCAAGACGTTGGCGATGGTGTCGTGGGTGGCGAGGGCACGCAGGCCATCGTCATCAATCGCCATCAAGTGATCGGCGCTATAGGCACCGAGTTCGGCCGCAAGCGGCGTGCCGCCTAGGGCAACGACCTCATCGGCGTGTATCTTCAGCTTAAAGCCTTGCGCCTGTGCCGCTTCAAGCATCCGGCGGCTCTCCTCGACGCTAAACGCTCCGTCCTCACAGAAGATATCGACAAATTCCGCGAGGCTTTTTTCTTTGACCTCTGGCAAGATGGCGATGATGGCGTCTAAAAATACGTCTCGATTGCCTTCGTAGGCTTTGGGAAGCGCGTGCGCGCCTAGAAAGGTTGACACGATGTCGACGGGATGGTTTTCATCAAGCTGTTTTTGGACCGTGAGTTGTTTAATTTCGGTGTCGCGTTCAAGGCCATAGCCGCTTTTTCCCTCGACTGTGGTGACGCCAAAGGCAAGCATTTTATCCAGGCTCTTTTTGGACTGGGCATAAAGCACATCATCCTGCATCTCACGGGTCATTTTGACCGAGGCGTGGATGCCGCCGCCGCTTTTTAAGATGTCGAGGTAAGGCACGCCACGCATCTTTTGTTCGAACTCGAACTCGCGGCTTCCGCCGTGCACGACGTGGGTGTGTGAATCGACGAGGCCTGGTGTGACAAGCTTTCCTCCCGCGTCGACGACGCGGGTGCGCTCGTCGATGAAGGCTTTGCCTTGGCCTTTTCCATGCGCTAAGAAGCGCCCGTCTTTAACGGCGAGGTAGGCGTTTTCGATCTCGATAATCTTATCCATCGCTTTTCCGCGAATCGGATGGGTCACATCGGGCGGGGTGATGAGCACGCCGATGTTGTGGACGAGCAGATCGGCTTTCATGGTTATTCCACGTTCGCTTCGATGATTTTTTTGGCCTCGAAATCGCGGAACTTCAAGTGTTTTTTCGCCAGTTCAACAAGCCCGTCGACGTCGAGTTCCTCATCCAATGTTTCGCCGCTGACGGCGGCGTAGTACTTGAGCGAACGCACGATGGTGTCTTGAGGAACCAAGCCGACGATTTCAGCGCTTGGAACGTCGACGTGGTAGCGCTTGGCTTCCATGCGGACGGTTTCGAAGATACGGTAAATGGGGTTTTGTTTGTAGTTGAGGATGTTCATCGTGACTTGGACGTGGTTGCGTTCTTCTAAGAAGACCGGGCCGGCTTGAATGTGTTTGAATCCGCCGCTTGAGCCACGGATGGCGCGGGCGATTTTCTTCGCGACCTCAATGTCGTCGGTGGCGAGGTCGATGTTGTAGGCGATGAGCGGTAAACGAGCGCCTACCGCGGTCGCGCCGGCGGTCGGGTGGGTTGAGGGCTTGCCGTAGTCGGGGTGCCACTTGGGATCGCGAATCTTTTCAATCATGCCTTCGTATTCGCCTTTGCGGATGGTAGGCAGCTTCTTGCGGCCTTTTTGGACCGCGGCTTCGGCGTACGTAAAGATGGGAATCTCAAGGCGTTCGGCAATGTCTTTGGCAAGGCGATGGGCAATGTCGACGCATTCGTCCATCGTGATGCCGTCAATGGGGATGAAGGGCACGACGTCGATGGCGCCCATGCGGGGGTGCTCGCCTTGTTGTTGGTTCATGTCGATGGTGTCGCGGGCGATGGCCATGAACTCAAGCAGCGGTTCAAGCATGGCCTCGGGGTCACCAAGCAGCGTGACGACGGTGCGGTTATAGTCTTTGTCGGGCTCATAGCTTACGAGTTTAAAGCCTTCGCGGTTTTTAAGCGGTTCGACGATTTTCTCGACAGCCTCGAGGTCTCGTCCTTCGGAAAAGTTCGGTACACATTGTACGATGCGTTTCATGTTAGTTTCCTCCCTTAATGTATTTCGAGGCGACCAACGCTTCTAATGCTTTGCAATCGCTCGCGTGGGGAAGCGTGATGCGCCCTTCGTGGTTTTGGTTAAAGGTGTCGCTGGCCTCAACGGCGTGGGGGTTTTGCGCCCAGGCGCGGCGTGCGACGCCAGCCATGACGTCCCACATCATCGCTTTTTTGAGGATTTCATCGGTCTCGTGAGACCCATCGAGGACCATGCCATAGCCGCCGTTGATGGCTTTGGATACACCGACGCCACCGCCGTTATGCAGCGCGACGAGGCTCATGCCGCGGGCGGCGTTGCCGGCGAAGACATGCGTGGCCATCTCGCTCATGACGTTGGAGCCGTCTTTGATGTTTGAGGTTTCTCTAAACGGGGAATCGGTGCCGCCGGTGTCGTGGTGGTCGCGTCCGAGCATAATCGGGCCAACCTCACCGTCGCGCACCATTTGGTTGAAGCGAAGCGCGATGCGCGTGCGACCCCAGGCATCTTGGTAGAGAATGCGTGCCTTGGTGCCGACGACCATTTTGTTCTTCTTGGCGTTTTTAATCCACAGGTAGTTATCGCGGTCTTGAAAACGCCGCGTTGGATCGATGGCATCCATCGCCGCTCGGTCGGTTTTATCGAGATCGGCTTCCTTACCAGACAAGCAAACCCAGCGGAATGGGCCGTACCCGTAATCAAACAAGACAGGGCCCATGATGTCTTCAACGTAGCTAGGCCAGATGAATCCGTCGAGGTCGTTTTGCTTGTTTTTGCAGATGCTGGTGACCCCGGCGTCGTAGACAGCCTTCATAAAGGCGTTTCCGTAGTCGAAGAAATAGGTGCCGGCCTCGGTCAGGGTTTTGATGGCCTCATAATGTACGACCAAGCCTTCATCAACGCGTTTTTTAAAGGTCTCGTGGTCTTCTTTTAAAAGCCGTGTGCGTTCCTCAAACGATAAACCATACGGTGTGTAGCCGCCGTCGTAGACGTTATGGCAGCTTGTTTGGTCGCTGAGCAAGTCGATGTGGATGTTGTGTTTGGCGGCGTAGACGAGCAAGTCGACAACGTTTCCGTGGTAGGCGAGGCTTGCGCCTTCTCTTTTTTCCTTGCATGCAAGGGCGCGTGCGTAAGCCGTTTCCGGGTCGTCCAATACCTCGTCAATCCAGCCTTGTTCATGACGGGTGTCGATGCGTGATCGGTCGACTTCGGCGATCAAGCCGACGCCGCCAGCGATCTTCGTCGCCTTGCCTTGAGCACCGCTCATCCCGCCGAGTCCGCTTGAGACGAAAAGCGTACCGGCAAGGTCTTTGTCGTTGGCGATGCCGAGTTTGGAACGCCCGGCGTTCAGCAAGGTTGAATAAGTTCCATGAACGATGCCTTGTGGGCCGATGTACATCCAGCCGCCTGCGGTCATCTGGCCGTAGTTGGCCACGCCGAGGCTTGCGGCGCGGTTAAAGTTGGTCGGGTCGTCGTACATGCCGACCATCAACCCATTCGTCAACATCACCCGTGGCGCGTTTGGTGGTGATTGAAAGACACCCAAGGGATGCCCGCTCATGATGACAAGCGTTTCGTCGTTTTCGAGTCCTTGTAGGTATTTTTTAACGAGTTGGTATTGCATCCAGTTTTGGAAAACGGCACCGGATTCGCCATAAGTGATGAGTTCGTATGGGTAAAGCGCGATGTCGAAATCGAGGTTGTTGTCGATCATCACTTGGAAGGCTTTGCCTTCGAGGGTTTTACCAGGATACTCGTGCACCGGCAAGCCGCGAATGCGGCCTTTGGGCCGAAAGCGGTATCCGTAGATGCGGCCGTAGGTTAAAAGCTCATCCAAAAACTCGTCTGCGAGCGTGTCTTGCCATTGTTTGGGGATGTAGCGAAGGGCATTTTGGAGGGCTTGCACGGTTTCTGCTTCGGTTAGGGTAAACGCACGTTTAGGTGCGCGACGGATGCCGGCTTCAAACGTGCAGGGTTCGGGGAGGGCATCAAAGATTTCGTCTAGGGTAACCCGTTGGTTGAGTGTCATCGAATCGCTCCTTATATCTCGCGGCGTGTAATCATCTCGATGCTCGCTTCGATTAGCGGACGCATGATGCGATCTTTGTCGACGAAGGGGACGTGCTTCCGCACGGCATCGTAGGTGCTTTTGTTGGCGGGTGATAAGCCTATGCTTCCTCTGAAATCAAGGGCTTGCGCCGCGGTCATGAGTTCCATTGCTAGGACTTCCTTGGTGTGGGTGACGATTTGCATCGCTTGGCGGGCGGCGATGGTGCCCATCGAAACATGGTCTTCTTGGTTGCCGCTTGAGGGGATTGAGTCGACGCTTGCCGGGTGGGCAAGCGACTTGTTTTCGCTGACAAGCGACGCCGCCGCGTACTGTACAATCATGAAGCCTGAATGCAACCCTTTTTCTTGAACCAAAAACGGGGGAAGCCCTTCGTTTAGGTGCGGATTGACTATGCGTTCGAGCCGTCGTTCGCTGATGTTGGCAAGTTCTGCCATCGCCACGGCAAGGTAGTCGGCGACCAAGGCAATTGGCTGTCCATGGAAGTTGCCGGCGCTGATTGCCTCACCATCATCCAACACCACCGGGTTATCGGTGACGGCGTTCATCTCACGTTCGACGACCACGCGCACGTGTTTAAGCGCATCCCATGTCGCGCCGTGCACTTGCGGGGTGCAGCGAAGCGCGTAGGCATCTTGGACACGGA
>SLFZ01000126.1 GCA_007123975.1 Candidatus Izemoplasma sp.
GGTTTTGCTTCGGGTTTTGCTTCGGGTTTTGCTTCGGGTTTTGCTTCGGGTTTTGGAGCCGGCTTGGCTTTCGGTTTCGCTTCAGCCTTCGGTTCGGGTTTTGCTTTGGGCTTCGGCTCGGCTTTGGGTTCAGGCTTTACGTCAGGCTTGGCTGCAGGTTTAGGTGCTGGTTTTGCTTCGGGCTTCGGCGCCGGTTTTTGCTCGGTGCGACGCGGTTTGGCTTCCGGTTTCGGAGCCTCGGATTTTTCTTCTTCATCCGCGCCTTCCGATACGCCGCCTGCTCCTTCAATCATGGCGTTGGCCATGGTGGTGACGATGATGCGAATTGAACGGATGGCGTCGTCGTTGGCTGGAATAATGTGATCGATGAGGTCGGGATCGCAGTTGGTATCGACCATGCCGAACACAGGAATTTTAAGTTTGCGTGCTTCTAGCACCGCGTTAATCTCTTTGCGTGGGTCGACGACAAAGAGTGCTTCAGGAAGCGTGCGCATGTCTTGGATGCCACCGAGGAAAGTCTCAAGGCGTGCAAGTTCTTTGCGCAGCATAATCACTTCTTTTTTCGGCAGGCGTTCAAAGGTCCCATCTTTTTCCATCGTCTTGATTTGGTGAAGACGACGGATGCTTTTGCGGATTGTTTTAAAGTTCGTCAATGTGCCGCCGAGCCAACGCTTTGACACGTAGAATTGCTCGGAGCGTTTCGCCTGTTCGATGATGGAGTCTTGGGCTTGTTTCTTGGTTCCGACAAACAAGACTTTCCCGCCGTTTTTCGCGATTTCGAGCATGCGGTTGTACGCATCCTCGATAAACGTGACGGTTTGTTGCAGGTCGATGATGTGGATGCCGTTACGAGACGTGTAGATGTACTTTGCCATCTTCGGGTCCCAACGGCGAGTCTGGTGACCGAAATGCACACCCGACTCAAGCAGTTGCTTCATGGTAATGATTGCCATAATGGATGTTCCTCCTATGTTTTCGATTTTTTTACCCTCCGCAAGCCTCGACGCGCCGTCCCACCCTCACCTTTTTAAGGGGGCTCGAAACGGTGCTCCGCTTGCGTGCGTATTTTACGGCAGTAAGTAGTATAACAAAAAAACACTCGCAGCGCAAGTGTTTTTGTTTATTCTCAAGTGCGTTCGACACCATACCCGTTTTCGCTTTCTAAGCTCACGAGTTCATTTGATAACGTGTCATAAAGCGTTCGGTATATCCACAAGATGGTCAGGAAGTTACTGACGGCCATGATAATCTGAAATGGAATATCTAACAAGAGGTAATTCCAAAACGAACCTACGCCCATCTCAAACATCCGGAAAGGGATAAAGACCCACCCGTAATAAAACCCGAAAAAGAGCCCGAAAAACGCCAATTTTGTCTCGCTTTTCGTCTTTCTCAGTAGCGTATGATACACCACGGGAATCGTCAACCAGGCGATAAACATCGGCGGGGTGTAGACGGGGTGAAAGCTGCTCATGAACATGTTGTCGAGCAACACGTAGACAACGATGATGGCCACGATCTCACGAAACCGGAACAAACTCGCATACACCACAATCAACAAGGTCGTAAACTGCACATTGGGAATAATCATCAGCGCTTGCTCTTGCACAAAGAGCACCGTCGTGCACATGGCAATCAGTATAAGCCGTTTGACGTTCATGGACTACCACCGCCCACGGTGGTCACAGTGAAGACAATAATCATGCCATCACGAAGCGACAACCCATCAATTCCCGACATTGCCGTTTCGACGTCATAATCGATGATTTCACCGTTTTCTCGCACAGGATAATGGAGCGTGATGTACAGAAAATCACTCACGAAATCGGTGACGACATCGTCAATGCCAAGCAGGGCACGTCCGCCTACGGACGCAAACGTCTTCAGTGTCAGTTCGTAACGCTGATTCAGTACTTCAAACATGGTGTCGCCTTCGTGAAAAGGAAGGGTGTCATCGATGACGGTCTGCCCCGATGCGTCAACGACACGCACGCCAATGTGCCCCTCGACGTCGCTTTCGCCATACGGCGAAAAACCGACAATCAACGCGTACGCGCCCACCATCGTCAACAAAACAACAACACTCAAAACCATCTTCTTCATCGGACACCCTCCTTTCTCATGGTGTTAATACTTTATAAACCTTAATCTTCTATCAAGAACGAAAATGGATGATCCGCTTCGGAAATCACCATTGCCATGGCCAAGAAGGCCTGGGGTGTGGTGAAGAATGTGTCCACGTTGTCGTCGCCAATCTTCCAGTAAAACAAGCCTGTTTCACGGGCGTGAGCCAACAAACGTACCGCCAAACTAAACCCGTCTTCGTCCTCAACCAGTTCACCAAATGATGCGCGGTTTCCAAGCACGCTTTCGGTCGCAATCATCGCCAGCGCAAACGAGGCGCCGTTGTTTCCATAAGGGTGCGTGTAAAGAATGTCGAGGAGCGTTTCCATGCTGGCATCACGCATCGCTTCATCGTCGTATAACGATGCCGCAAGCGCAATCAACGCCAAGGTGTCTATGTCTTGGTTTGCCAAATCCAAACCGGTTAAAAACGGATGAAGTTCGTCGGTGTAAAATTGCTCCCCTAACGCCATCGCAAAGAGCGAGGCCGAGTACGCGTGCGTCACGCTCACTTTAGACCCGAGGTCAGCAACCCAATCATCGACATCTTCACCAAATACTCGCCCGGCAATAATCGCATTGAAAAGTTCGGTTGCTGTGGGTTCTTCATCCAACTCAATCGACGGTGCGGTGATGAAGCTCAGCGCGTCGATGTGGTAAAGCCCTGCGATGACAAACGGGTTAAGTTTGTCGACCTTATCTTGCGCGTAATCGCCAATGTACCAGCCGGTTAAACTATACATCATAGCCACGTAGTGGTTCGCGTAGGCCTCGTCGTCCCACCATTCAAGGCGGAAGGTAAAGGCATCGCCATCGTCAAACGCAGTCATTTCGATTCCTTCCATCGCATATTCACCGTTATGGTAGATCGCGATAAAGCTGCCTTCGGGTGGATCGATAAACCCAATGCCCTCAAGCATGATGCCCCAATCGCTTTCTGAGGTTTCCACTTCAAGCACGCTTGAAATGACCTCGAGAAGCGTTGGTGATTCGCTTGCGTCAAAGGTTGCATAGACCGTGCTTTCACGCAAACCATTTTGCAGGGTAATTTTCAGATTGTCGAGGATGACTTCGATCATGAAGCTAAAGACATCGCCATCTTGATAGCCGATTGTGCCAACGCCTTCGGATGCAAACGCATCGTTTTTGTAAAAGGCGATATAGCTATTTTCACCGGCTTCAAGGTGTCCAATTCCAATAAGGTAAGGCCCAAAATCGGTCGTCTCGACCTCCACGTCAAGGTGTTCTTCCAATAGTTCAAGCAAACTCTTTTCATCCGCTTCGATAAATCCAATGTCGATGGTTGTTTGCGTGTCGCCTTCACCGACGCGGACTTCGATGAAACCATCATAGGGTGTTTCTTCTGCGTCGCATGCAGCGAGCGCGAACGTTGCCAGTGCCAAAAGCACCACAGAGAACAGTTTTTTCATTGTGTGTAACTCCCTTCAAAGTGTGTGTAAAATGAAAAAAACCATCCTCCCGGACGGTGCGTACGTTTCGCATCAACGAAAAAAATCTCCGTTTCGTGAAAAACGTCACCACTCATACCCAGGAGCGTCATGCGTGTATGAACTTGGCAGGTCTACCGGCTCGACTTCATCCTACTGTGCACCTTCCCGCTTTCGCAGTGGTATCGCAGTTCGTCCGTCATACGGTTGCTGGGACAGCTCGGGCCTTTCACCCGATTCCCTCTTCGGCCTTGCGGCCACCAAATCCTACATCTCAAGTGTACCCGCTACAGAAGCGCAAGTCAAGGTGAAAAAGGCGCTTTATCGGTTTTCCACATCTGTGCTATAATGAGTAAGACCGAAAGGAGTGATCCGATGCGCGGATTTGAAATAGCAAAAGGGTACGAACACCTAAATCTCTCACGACCAAAACGTGGCTCTCGGCATAGCGCTGGATACGACATAGCCCTCTGCGAGGACATCCACATTGAACCGGGTGCGGTCGTACTCGGGCCGACCGGCCTCAAAGCCTACATGCAAGATGATGAGGTGCTTAAAGTCTATCCTCGTAGTTCGCTACCGAGAAAACACGGATTGACCATCCCCAACAACGTCGGCATTATCGACGCCGATTACTACGGAAACCCCGACAACGACGGCGCCATTTACGTCCAACTCCATAACTTCACAGACCAACCCGTGTCGTTGCCCAAGGGCACCCGCATCGCGCAAGGCATCTTCGTGAAGTACATGAAAGCCGACGACGACGAGGTGCTCAACGACAAGCGAAACGGCGGATTTGGAAGCACCGGTTAAAACGCGGCATCACGCCGTGTTTTTTTTAGGGCATTTTTAGCCAAAGTGTGTACTATGTACGCTATACTGTATTTGTGTGAAATGAAAGGATGATGTGTATGGAAACAAAACTTAAACGTGAAATCGGTGTCTTTGGCGGCGTTTCTCTATTGACGGGAATCATGGTCGCTTCGGGCATCTTTTTTATCGGTGCGCACGTGTTATGGCGCACGGAGTTCTCTGCCTCATTGGCGTTGTTGGCGTGGTTGTTGGGCGGTTTGATCACCTTGAGTTACGGGCTTATCTACGCTGAACTTGGCACGGCCATGCCGGAAGCCGGAGGATACTACGTTTACCTTCGCCGCGCGTATGGTAAACCGGTGGCGTTCATGGGTGGGTTTACCAACTTTATGTTGTTAAGCAGCGGCAGCATCGCCGCGCTTGCGATTGCGTTTGCGCAAATTCTTAACGCGCTCTTTAGCGCCGCATTTGAAATGCCATTAACACATGGCGTGCAGATGTTAATCGGTGGCGTAATGATCGTTGGGTTGAGTTTGCTTAATGTGCTCGGTGTAAACATTTCGGCCGGGCTTCAAAAAGCGCTGTTGCTGGTGAAGGCCATTCCGCTTCTGACGATTTTGATTCTCGGGCTTGCCATTGGTACGGCTGGGATCGATTGGAGTTTACCTGCCAACGTTGGGTTCTTCTCGGTGTTGACAATGATTGGGTTTGCGGTCATTGCTACGTTTTGGGCATTTGAGGGCTGGACGAACCTAAACACCGTCGCTGGCGAAGTGAAAGATCCGAAAAAGACCTTGCCGGTGTCGCTCATCATCACCGTGTTATCGGTCACCACGCTGTATGTGCTTTTCAATGCAGCCATCATCAACAC
>SLFZ01000070.1 GCA_007123975.1 Candidatus Izemoplasma sp.
CGCCTTAACACAAAAAAGCACCCGAACGTCAACAAGACATCGGGTGCTTTATTATCGTATGATGCGATGTTCCGAGGATGTGTTAAGGCGACGGTTCATCGGCGATGACTTGTTTGATAAAGACGGCCACAATGTGCTCGTCAAACTGCGTTCCTGCGTGCGCTTGCAGTTCTTTGATGGCTTCTGTCTTTTGCATCGCTTTGCGGTATGGGCGATCTGATGTCATTGCCTCGTAGGCGTCGGCAACGCAAATGATGCGTGAAAACAAGGGGATATCGTCGCCTTTAATGCCGTTTGGGTAGCCTTTTCCATCGATGCGTTCGTGATGGCTCATGGCGTACTCGGCGATGTTGCTGTAGCGGTCGGCGGCGCGCAGTATTTGATAGCCGTTTAAGGTATGGTTGCGCATGACGGTCCATTCCTTAGGGGTCAGTTTACCGGGTTTATCCAAGATGGCATCAGGGATTGAGATTTTACCGATGTCGTGGTACAAGCCGGCGTACTCAAGTTCTTTGATTTCCTCTTCCCGCAGGTTGAGTGCCTCACCGATTCGTTTGCAATAACGGCTGACGCGTTCGGAGTGCACCTTCTCTTCGACAAACTTTTCTTGCAACGTTTCGAGGATGCTGGCGATGGCATCGTTTTTCAAACTGTGGCTGGAGAGGACTTTGTTTTTATACATGTTGTTTTCGGCGTTGCTTAGCACCGTACGTAGTTTCTGTTTGGCTTGGTCTTTCACGAAGTACCCGATGGCCATGGACAGCGTGATGTTTTGAATCGCTTCTTTTTCGATGGCGAGATCCAACCGGCGCACAAGCTTTGCCATGGTCTCGTCGTCTGTCTTCGGGCACAACATCGCAAACTCATCGCCGCCGATGCGCGCGATGAAGTCTTGTTTCCGTTTCGCTTTTCGAAGGACCTTGGCAATGCGCTTAAGCGCGAGGTTGCCTGCGCTGTGGCCAAAGGCGTCGTTGATGAGTTTTAAGCCGTTGAGGTCCATTATCGCAATGCCAAGCGGGTAGTGTGCCTCGGAGTCATACTCCGCGAGGATGTCTTGGAAGTACCGACGATTCGGGAGGTTGGTGAGGTAATCGTGGTTGCTGATGTGGCGTATTTCATCTTCCTTCGCTTTTCGTTCGGTGACGTCAATGACCGTGGAAATGTACGTATCAGCCCCGGGAACCGGCGTGTTTTGGGCGGTGATGTAGCGTGTCGGCTTGCCTTTGCGCTTGATGGGTACATCTTGCCAGTGCATGCGCGTTGGATCTCCGCTGGCAACGTCTTCTTCAACACGTTTTTTGATTTTTTCACGAAACGCTGGATCCTCGTACACGGCATTCCAATAGCCGTCTCCGGTGTCCAAATCCTCGCGTTTGATGTCATAGATTCGCAAAAAGTTCTCGTTAACATAGCTGAAACGCGCCGATGGATGGACCGTGTTGACGGCGATGCCGATAGGCAAGTTGTCCATGACCAACTGCAGTTGATCTTTCGACGCTTTGAGTTGGTCTTGTGTTTTGATGAGTTCCGCTTTGACTTGTTCTTCTGAGGTAATGTCTTTGTCGCTGCCTCGGTATGCGGTGATGTTTCCTTCTCGGTCACGCACGGGGCTAAGGTATGATGTGACCCAAATAATCTCACCGGACTTTGTTTCAAGAGGATTGACAAACCCGTTGACTATCTCGCCTTTTTCCAGGCCTTCAAAGCCGCGTTTTTTATACTTTTCACGCATCGCATCTGGAAACAGATCGTAAAAGTAAAGCGTATTTTCAATCTCATCGACTGTGTAGCCAAGGATGATTTCGACAGAACTTGATACGTAGGTGTAAAGTCCATCAGGATTAAGTTCATAGAAAAAGGTTCTCGATTGTTTTGCGATGGCTTCAAACCGTTCCTGTACCACTTCCAATTGTTTCATCAATTGTTCCTTTTCGTTGTACCGGAAACGCAGTTCTTTGTTTTTGTTGATGAAAGACTCAAGTTGCGCAATATGGTTGGTGATTTCCTTGTTTTGACGTTGAAGGGTGTTGTTGGCAATGTGGATTTCATGATCTTTGAGAAACTGTTCGCGATTGGCTTTCTCGATGTTGAATGCACCAACCATGCCAATCACGTTTGCACCGATTAGAAACAACGCGCTAAACAGAAATGCTTCTGGAAAGTATCCATGGTAGACTAAAATGCCTACTGTGTGAAGCAGGAGGACAGACCATCCGGCAACTAAGGCATAGAAAAAACGGAGCCGTACCAACAGGTAACCAGAGAAGTTGACCATCAGTAGCCCGCCGTAATAAATGCTGTTATTTGGGTCCACCACCAGCATGGCAGAGATGACCGCGCCACCAACGAAGAAAGCCGCGGCGATGAGCTGCTGGTGGTAACGAGGGAACCGCTCGTGGAATGAGAAAATCACGATTGCGATAATAACTGGAATCACGACGGTAAAACGGAGGATCCACCATAGTGTGTAGGTATCAGGATAGAAATAGACGTCTGTAATCGCAAACAAGCCATAAAGCAAAGCAAACACAACGAAAACACGTCGCAATCCCTTTAGACTGATAAATCGATTTGATTGAAGAAACGCGCGATTCAGCTCGTCCGTGAAACCATCTTTTAGCATGATAGACCGCACCTTCCTCGTTCGCAACATAGCGCACAATTGTTGAATGGCGATTGGTTACGTATATTATAGCACGACATTTACCTACCAACAAAAATAGGCAACGTAACCTGTTTTCACACGTGTGTGTGCATGAACACCATCCTCTAACGAGCGCGGTCATCTTTTTGGCTTACAACAAACATTTATGGTAGACTTAAAGTAGAAATGCACCTTAAGCAAGAGGGGGATGTATCATGAAAAACACGTACCTAGAGAAGCAATATCAAGCCTTTAAAAAACGCTATCCGAATGAAAAGGAGTACCTACAAGCTCTGCATCACGTGCTCGTCTCAGTCGACCACATCATCGATGACCACCCCGAGTATGAAGCGTACAACGTCGTCGAACGGCTGATGGAGCCCGAACGCGTCATCGCCTTTAAAGTGACCTGGTTAGACGATGACAACCGCGTCCAAGTCAACCGTGGGTACCGCGTGCAACATAGCGCGCTTATCGGACCCTATAAAGGCGGCTTACGCTTTCATCCAAGCGTCACCCAGTCGGTGCTTAAGTTCCTCGCCTTCGAACAAACCTTCAAAAACAGCCTCACCAACCTCGCGATGGGCGGTGGGAAAGGCGGGTCAGATTTCGATCCAAAAGGCAAAAGCGATCGCGAAATCATGTCATTTTGCCAGGCCTACATGCGTGAACTCTTCCATCACATGGGCGAAGATGTCGACGTGCCTGCCGGCGACATCGGCGTCGGCCAACGTGAAATCGGCTATTTGTACGGCTACTACAAAAAACTCACCAACCAAGTCACCAAAAGCATCACCGGAAAAGACACATCAATTGGCGGCTCACTCGTTCGGAAAGAAGCCACCGGATACGGCCTTGCCTATTTTGTAAACGCCGCCCTTAAAAAGATGAAAAACACCTCGCTCAAAGACAAACGCGTCATCATTTCAGGCTCCGGTAATGTCGCCATCTACGCCGCTGAGATGGTGCGTGAACTCGGCGGCACCGTCATCGCCATGTCCGATTCATCGGGGTATATTCACTGTGAAAAAGGCGTCGACCTTGACGCGATAAAGACCATCAAAGAAGAAAAGCGTGATCGCATCGAAACCTATCCTGACTACGACGCCAATGGAAAATACCACGAAGACCCACGCCATATGTGGACGATCGATGCCGACATTGCATTGCCGTGTGCGACACAAAACGAGCTCGATGAAGACGCTGTCAAACACCTCGTGGACAACGAGGTTATCATGGTCGCAGAAGGCGCCAACATGCCGACCACAGAAGAAGGCATCGCCCTGCTTAAAAAACACAACATCATCTTCGCCCCAGGCAAAGCCGCCAACGCCGGAGGCGTGTTGGTGTCTGGGCTCGAGATGGCGCAGCACGCACAGTTTACCACCTGGACATTCGATAAAATCAACGAGAAACTCAAAAGCCACATGGAAAAAATCTTTGAAGACATTTATAAAACCGCCAAAGATTATGGCGAAAACGACGACCTGCAGTTTGGCGTCAACGTCCACAGTTTCAAAAAACTCGCCAAGGCGATGATCCAACAAGGCATCGTGTAAAGCCAATATTCCATCAGGGTAAACAAATGTCTGGCTTTTTCCTCGATACATGGTATAATACACAAGTTGACATAAACGAAACCGTTCCGATATGAACCCGCAATGCCAAACGTTGCGATGCTCGCAACGTTTTTCTTTTGTCCGAAACCGAACCAACGAAGGAGACAATCAATGACATTCGCACAACTCAACATGAACCAAACCTTGCTGAAGGCGATCAGCGTAAGCGGTTATAACGAACCCACCGCCATTCAAGCGGAAGCGATTCCGCATATCTTAGAAGGTAAAGACGTGCTCGGCAGCGCCCAAACCGGCACCGGGAAAACCGCCGCCTTCGCGCTTCCAATCATTCAACGCATGCAAGAAAGGCAAGCCATCGCCCGCCGCAAGCATCCGCGCGCGCTCGTGCTCGCCCCCACCCGTGAACTGGCCTTGCAAATCAAGGACAACTTCCAACTCTACGCCCAACACAGCGGCATCAAAACCGCCGCCATCTTCGGTGGCGTAGCGAAATACAACCAAATCAAAACCATCAAACGCGGCGTCGACGTCATCGTCGCCACCCCAGGACGCTTGCTTGATTTGGTTGCCATGAAAATCATCAATTTAGACACCATCGAATACTACGTCTTAGACGAAGCCGACCGGATGCTGGACATGGGGTTCATTCCCGATGTTGAGAAAATCACAGGAATGCTTCCCATCGCCCGTCAGACGATGCTTTTTTCAGCCACCCTGCCCAAAAGCATCGTGGACCTTTCAAAAGCGTTGCTCAACAACCCCATCCGCATCACCATCGCCA
>SLFZ01000132.1 GCA_007123975.1 Candidatus Izemoplasma sp.
AACCCGATTCACGAGTTTCTACAAGCCGAAGTCTCGGAGCATCGTTTCGAGTTCGTCGGCTTTTTCTTTTTTAAAAAGCAGTTGGCGTGTCTTTCTTAGGGTGCGTCTTGTGCGTTTGAAAAGCAACGACGCAAAGCGCATCAACCACGCGACCGGTAAAAGCAGACGCGTCTTTAACCAAGGCCGTGTTGCACGCATGTCTTCGTAGGGCATAAACAACGTGCGAAGGATAAAACGCAACCGGCCCTCATCGCGTAAACGCGCCGCGCCGACACGGCCGATGAAGGGGTTGTGGCCTTCGGCCTTTCCGTGGACGCCGCTGTCGAAGAGGTAATCTGTCATGCGTTGAAACAATGCCGCATCAACGGTGTGTTTATCGGCACGCGCGGGGAAGGCGTCAAGGTCGAAATAACGCCGACCGAGTTCAAGCAGGTTGTCAAACACCTGCGTGAGCGCGCTTTGATCCATCAAGGAAAACAAAGCATCGTCGTTAAAAGCATCGCGTTTTTTGACGGTGTAAAGCGCAATGTCAAGGACGCTTCGCAAGCCCACGCCGGTCCCATAAAAATGCTTGATGGCGTGGTAAACCAAGTACGCGAGTTCGAACTCGGCATTGAACACGTATCGGTGGGTATCCGTTGGAATGGCGTGAGACCATGTGTTTTTAAAGAGCGGTTCGTGTTTGGGGTGAATCGAGCTATACAGTTCGGGATGGACTTCCAACAAAAGCCCTTCGGGGCTTTTTAGGTTGGTGTGTGCACGCGAACGCCCCGTGACCGAGAAGCCTTTTTCGACCAAGGCGTCGATGGCGCGTTCGTGGGTTTCTGGTTTGACCAAGACATCGACATCGCCCATCGAGCGCATGTAGGGCTCAGGGTAGATGGCTTTTAAGGAGACGCCTTTGAGGTAAATGTGGTTGATCTTGTGTGCGTTAAACGCGGCGGACACGTTTTTGATGAGCACCATCTGTTTTTCATGGTGCATTTGATAAAGCAAGGCGTCCCGTTTAAAGCGGGTTAGGATGTCACGTTCGCACGTTGCTTCGCTTAACGCCTCGAACATCATGCCGGATACGCCGCCTTCGCGCGCAAGCATGTAAAAACGCCGCGGATCGTCAATGGCGGCGGTGAAAGGCTGGCGGTTGATGGTGGCGCGAATGGCCATCATGATGGCATGTTGGGTGTTGTTCATCACGCATCACGCTTTCGACGGCGTTTTTTGAGCACACGTACGGCCGGTTTCATCATGCGCCAAAGGCAAAGGCCAACGCGTGCGCTTAGGCGTCGTGGGTCGACGGTTTTGTGTGGGTGAATGACGGCGACAACCTTGGCGATGACATCGTCGAGTGTGACGGTTTCTTTCGACCACAGCGCGTCGCCTTGAAAGGTCAGGGTCTCGCCTTGTTGTTTGATGAGCCGATGCAAAAACACCTTGTCATTGCAAGTGAAAAGGCACACGTCATGTTTTCTAAGCGGCAGTGGCGCCGCCAGCTTGACGCGCGTTTTATCGTGGGTGAAAAATGGGCGCATGCTGTTGCCTTTGACGGTAAGGGTGAACGATTGACCGCGGCTGATCGTGGTGTCAATTAGACCGATTAAATCCGAGGCCGCAACGTGCTGAACACGGATGTCACGTGAGGACATTCTTTTCCTTCAACGTGGTTAAAAACGCGTCGACATCGTCTTTCGCACGCGCCGGGTCCACGTCATAGGTGTCGGTGAGTTTTTTGATGAGGGAGGCCTCATCCGTGCCTTCTTTCAACATCTCAAACAACGCTTTTCCCGAGTCGTTTAAGGTGATGACGCCGTTAAAGTTGACGCTGTCTTCACCGGTGGGCACGACCACGTGTTGTTTGGCGACGGTGCGCAGCACGAATCCTTCTTTTACTTTGAGCATTTTCCGCTTCCCTCCAAAAACAATTTTTTATAAATGCAGGTGACGCTTGAAGCGTCGTGTTTTGCTTTTAACCTGAGCATTGGTACGCGTTCAATCAAGCGATCAATCATCGTCAGCGCATGCCCCATCAACTGTTCATTGCCGGGGCGTACGCCGTTTTTAAGAAGCGCTTTAAGTTTGGCTTCATCGTCGATTTCTTCGTGCGAGTTTTCGTCGCCTTTTTCCAAAAACACAATGGCCCTGAGCGGCAATGAGAGGTTGTGGTTGATGGTGTGTTTGCCCGACCAAGGGGTGCCGGCCGCGTAGTATTGCCCGTCTCTTTCATAAATTAGCGGCTTGTCGTCGTTTAAGATGACCACGTCGTCAAGCAGCTGGCGCCAGTAGTTGGCGTGCGTTGACTTGCCCTCACCGCTTGAGGCTGAAAAGAGCACGGCTTGTCCTTTGTGTCCAACGGCTGAGGCATGTAAGGGAAACAAGCCTTCTTTGAGTGCGATTTCCATGAACATCAACCCGCTGAGGACGTATTCGAGTTCAGAGAGACGATGTTTTAGCTTCCGCGCCAACTGGATTTCGTTGACTTTGTAATCGTCGCTGTGTTTCATCAAAATTTTCACGGCACCATCGTCGTCATAAACGGCGCGTATCAAGTAGCCCTCTTCATGGTGCATGTGACGGTTTTTATAGGTATAGATAGGGTCAGATAGCGGTGGTTCAATGCGATCGAGCGTGCTGATGGTCAGGGTGTAGTCCACCTCCGCGTCGTCGTCGATGCGATAGGGTTCGATGTTGTCTTCAAAGTAAGGGCGGTATTGATAGGTAAAGCCGAGTCGGATCCCTGCGATGTCGAATTTCTTCATGGTTTTGCACGTCCTTTCAGGGTGGCGTGAACTTTTAAGTAAGGCGCACAAGCGTTGGCGTCGCCTTCAAGCAACCGGCGTGCATAACACTGCATGCAGTCGTCTTTCACTCGGCACGATGCGCAGCCGTCGTAACGCTCGACATCTGCGAAAGGATTAAGCAACGCCTTAAAGGTGTTTTCGACGGTGTCGTCAAGCACGCTTCGTGCCGGCTTCATCGCCAGCGCACACGGCTGCATCATGCCTTCGAAACTCACGAAGTAGGCGCTTTTAAGCGCCGCGCACGTGGCGGCTTTGGTGCTGGTGGTGGGGGTGGCGGTGGCGTCCTTGCCGAAGGCGCGTTCGATTCGCTGGCCGTAGTCCACGAGTTCTTCGGGGGTAAGGCGCATCGAGGCATGGTCGAAGTTGCCTTGCCGGGTGGGGCCCATGTACGATGCGTAATGAAGGATTAATCCACGTTGCTTGGCGAATTCGATAAGCGCATCCAAGTCGCCATAAATTGGCTTCAGTGGAAGGGTGCGGAGGGTGATGGGAATCCGAGCCGCCTCCAAGGCATCGAGGCTTTTGATGAGACGGTCGAAAGCGCCGCGTTTGCCGGTGACGGTCTCGTAGGTGGCGTTAGAGGCACCGTAAAGCGTCATGGTGATGTTTTCGGGGGGACGCTTGGCAAAGGCATCAAGCGCATGTTGTGGCACATGGGTGCCGTTGCTGAAGAGGGTGATGCGAACCCCCATGTCGTAAAGGGAGTTGTACAGTGTGACGAAGTCCGAGCGCATGAACACTTCTCCACCCGTGAGGACGGCGTACAATAAACCGGCATCGACGGCGCTTTTAAAAATGCGCAGCCATGTGTCGGTGGAAAGGTCTTTGGCGGTTTGATCGACAACGTAACACATCGCACAGGCAAGGTTGCAGCGTGCGGTCAGTTCAAACTCACCGAGAACCGGAATTCGCTCCTTGGCGGCGTCGCGGATGATTTTCGTACGCAGTTCGTGGTATTTCAACGCGCTCACCTCTTCGTTTACCCATTATAGCATTTTTTGATAAAGGCTGCCACGGCGTTTTTAGGAAAACGGTTTGAGTGCGCGCGTACGTGTGATAAAATAGGTTAAGAAGCGGGTGAGACCATGGCAAAACCAAAGACCACACAATGGCTTGTGAAGAAAAACGCACACCTGAAGGCGCCGGTGGCGTTTTTGGTTGTTTTCAGCGTCATCATGAGCACCACCGCCGTGGCCTTCGCGTACGCGACAAAACTCGTTGTCGACGCCGCCCAAGCTGGCGAGGGTGATCGTTTTGTGGTGGCGGCCGCGGTGGTCGTCGGTGTGTTGGTCTTTCAAATTATTTTGCGCGCCTTGAACCATTACTTGGCCGGGTATTACCGCTTTAAGACTGACAAGCACATGAAATCTTTGGTGTTTAACGACATCCTCCACAAGGAACAAGCCGTGCTTGATGCGCGCCACAGCGGCCAGTTGATGAACCACCTGCAAAGCGATGTTCGCACCGTGTCAGAAGGGCTGGTCGACATCGTGCCGCGGTTTGTGTTTTTGGTGCTGCGCTTTGCGCTCGCGTTTGCCTTGCTTTTTGTGCTCGATTCGCTGTTTGCGCTTGTGATGGCGCTGTTTGGCGTGTGTTTGTTGCTGGGGAGTTTTGTTGTGCGCAACGCGATTCGCAAACGCCATCACGCCATGCAAGACGCCGAAGCGAACGTGCGCGGCCTGATGCAAGAAAGCTTAGAGCACGTCATGTTGATCAAAGCGTTCGAGGCAGAAGATTATACGAAAGCGCATGTTGAGCATGCGCAAAAAGGATTTTTCGGCGCCCGTTTGGCGAAACAGCGTTTGAGCGTGTTTGCCGGCACGGCACTGTCGGGGTTTTTCTCCGCGGCGTACGCTTTTGCGATTGTTTTCGGTGCATACCGCATCGGCACCGGCGCGTTGACGTTTGGTAGTTTGGTCGCGATTATTCAGTTGGTCGAGTTCATGCAGTCGCCGTTTGCGGGGTTGTCCACGCTGATTCCTAAGTACTACGCCATGACCACGAGCGCCGAACGGCTGATGGCGCTTGAAGCGGCACCGCACGAAGCGCCTAAGCAGACGCTTCCAGAGGGCGATTTTAACGCGGTCATCGCCACAGACGTCGGCTTTGATTACGGCGATGGAAAGGTGCTTGAGGGGTTATCGTTTCG
>SLFZ01000073.1 GCA_007123975.1 Candidatus Izemoplasma sp.
CGAACCCTTGCCGGGAATAAAGTTAACCACGCCGGCAGGCAAGCCGGCTTCCTCAAGGATTTCGACAAAGGTGTGGGCGATAACTTGGGTGGTGCCTGCGGGTTTTAAGAGCACGGTGTTCCCGCTGACCACGGCCGCCGATGTCATGCCGGTTAAGATGGCGAGCGGAAAGTTCCACGGTGTGATGATGACACCGACACCGAGGGGGATGTAACGGTATTCGTTGCGTTCAATATGTTCACGACTCAACACGGCTTTATCGGCCTCTTCAAACTTAAGCATCTGCCTTCCGTAATACTCAAGAAAGTCGATGGCTTCGGCGGTGTCGCCGTCAGCCTCCGAATAAGGCTTTCCGGCTTCAAGCGTCATCAGCGCGCTCAATTCATGGCGACGTCGGCGCATGATGGCGGCCGCCTTAAAAAGCACGTCGGCGCGCACAGTGGCCGGTGTTTTCTTCCAACTTTCAAACGCCGTTAACGCCGATGCCATGGCTTTATCCGCCTCGGCGGTTCCGGCTTGGTCGATGCGGCCAATCACCATGTCGTGGTCTGCGGGGTTCATCGAGTCGAGTTGGTTCTTCGTCTTGATGCGTTGACCATTGATAATCAAGGGGTAACGCCCACCGCAACGCGCGCTGACTTGGCGCAATGCCTCTTGGTAGCGCTCAACGTTCGCAGGGTCGTTAAAATCCGTGAAATTGGTGCATGCATAATCATAGATGGCCATCTAAATCCCTCCATTTTCTACCTCTATTATACCATTTTTGCCCATGTATGGCCCTTTTCGCAACTTGAAACAGCGTGCGATTACCTTAGAAAAGACAAACTAAACCGCGTAATGCGTTGCTTTTTTGCGGTTTCATGAAAGTGTTTTCAACAACAATGTTTTTCTTCGGTGGTGGACCGGTATTTTGATGCTTTTAAGGTCGCGCTTCGCACAAGCTGAATCGAGCCAAAGGCTGCCCATTTCATCATCCTATGGTACAATTGTGGTGAGGCACAATTGCAAACATGACGATCGAATGCAGGAGGAACCATGGACGAACGGGCAATGTTTCCGGTGATAAAGGCAGAACTAAAGCGGCGCGGTTTTGAGGTGCAAGCCGAAGTGACCGACGTTGACATCGTCGCGATGAAAAACAAGACACCGCTCATCGTCGAGATGAAACAAGCGCTCTCAACCACGCTGATTTATCAAGGCATCAAACGCATGACGATGAGCGACTACGTCTACTTGGCCATTCCCAAACCCACTGACAAGGTTCTCAAATCCAGAAATTTCAAGGAAAAGAAAGCCATCGTCCGATACGTCGGGCTTGGTTTAATGCTGGTTGATCTTGAGAAATCACACATCACCTATATTCTCGATCCGGCCACGCGCGCTCCCGCAAAAGATGCTCGCCGTATGCGTAAGATGCATGAGGAGTTCGCACTTCGAAAAACCGCGTTGAACGAAGCTGGTGTCACAAAAACCAAGATTATCACCGCTTACCGGGAGCTCGCACTCCGCATCCTCGATTGCTTGCGTGACGGGCCGCAGCCGATAAAGGCATTGGTTGCGACAACGAAAGACATCAAAACAGCACGAATCCTGCAGGATAATCACTACGGGTGGTTTGAACGCGTTGAACGTGGTGTCTACCAGATGACCAAAGCAGGCACCGAAGCATTGACCGTCTACGCCGATGTGTTGCAAGCGATGAGACCTGAAGATTCTAAAGAAAACCACGACACGTAATCACGCCACGTGTTAGCCTGAACCACAGAAAAACCACAACAAGGGCCTTGCGCCATGGTATAATGACAGTAAAGTCAGGAAAGAAGGCAGGTGAAGCCATGCGAAACCGATACAAGATTATCATTCTGATGATGATTATTGTTCTCATCTTGATGCTTGCAACCGTTGGATACATCATCCTACTGGATTTGAATTTCATCGACGCGCTTTACATGACGATAATCACGATATCGACCGTCGGCTACACCGAAGTTGCCGACATGACCGACGCCGCAAAACTGTTTTCCATTTTCGTCATCGTCATCAGCGTCGGGACCGTCGGGTTTATCGTATCCAGCATATTCCGATTTTTCAGTGAAGGTCTCGTGCAAGAGACATGGAGGGTGAAACGCATGGAAAAAGACATTGAAATGCTAGAAAATCATTTCATCATATGCGGTGCCGGTGAAACCGGATACCACATTATCAAACAATTCATGGCGCATGGCGTGCCGTTTGTTGTCATTGAAAAAGATGAAGATGTCATCAAAGAACTGCGAAACGATGACATATACTGCATCAATGACGACGCCTCGTATGAAGAAGTATTGAACAAGGCGCAAATCAAAAAAGCTAAAGGGCTGATCACCGCGCTCGCCAAAGACGCCGACAACGTCTTCGTCGTGTTAACGGCCCGTGAGATGAACCCCAACTTGCATATCGTTGCCCGTGCACATGAAGAAAACTCGTATAAGAAGCTTAGACGCGCCGGCGCAAACAACACCGTATCGCCGAATGAAATCGGCGGAAAAAAGATGGCGGCGATGATGCTGAAACCATCCCTCTCACATTTCATGGACCACCTCATTGACACGGGAAACATTTCGATAGACATGGAAGAAGTCATCATTCGAGAAAACTCCTCCATTTGCAAGAAGACATTGAAAGATGCCAAAGTGTCGGAAAAAACTGGCCTTATCGTCCTCGCTATTCGCCGTTACGAAGATGAGTTCATCTTCAATCCGACTGCCAACGAAGTGCTACAACCTGAGGATCGGTTGATTGTCGTTGGCGAAAAAGCACAGATTGATAAGTTAACCGAACTGGCCACATAAACCTGACTCGATATCTGATAAGGAGGCACAGCATGCGACTTTTAGAAGAATATTACACGTTATCGAACGGACGTACCATCCCAAAAATCGGTTTTGGCACCGCACCGTTAAAAGGGGAAGAAGCGTATCAAGCCGTACGAGATGCTTTGGACGCGGGATACCGACACATCGACACGGCCGCCATCTACGGAAACGAAGAAGAGGTTGGTCGTGCTGTGCGCGATTCAAAAATACCAAGAGAAAAACTTTACATCACATCAAAACTCGACGCCAGCATTAAATCCTACGAACATGCCATTGCTGCGTTTCACGAATCGTTAAAACGGCTTGGCATGGATTACCTTGATCTTTATCTTATCCACGCGCCGTGGCCATGGAACGAGAAGTTCAGCGATCACAAAGAGGGCAACGTGGCTGCTTGGCGGGCGCTTGAGAAGATCTACAAAGAAGGCCTTGCAAACGCCATTGGCATCTCAAATTTCGACCCCGACGACATCCAAAATATCTTGGACAGCGGCACCATCGTTCCGCATGTGAACCAAATAAAGTACCACATCGGCCACCCGCAAAAAGCGACACGCGAACTATGCGATCGCCACGACATCCTTGTTGAAGCCTATTCACCACTTGGACGCGGGGGTGTCTTAACAGACGAACGCGTCGTTGCGATGGCAAAAAAACACGGCGTCACACCGGCTCGGCTTTGCGTTCGTTACGTCCTTGAAAAAGGTGCTTTACCGCTGCCTCGCTCAAGCAACCCCACGCACATCAAGGCCAACGCCGATGTTGACTTCACGCTATCGGATAAAGACATCAAAACACTTGATTCGCTCGTCATCGATACGATTGAGTTTGGCACACCCAAAAAAGACTAACATTATCCCCGACCACCGCGCCGACGTGGTCGGGGTTTTTCATGGTGTTAGTCGCATTTATGCCAATGAATGAAAAAGTAACGCCTCCCGCCCGGGTTTAAGCCGGGCATTTCTTATAATGGGGGTAGACCACATTTGGAGGGAACACCATGAAGAAGAAAACTTTGATTGAGATTTGGGGCGACGTCGTCGCCGTCAAATCTCTTGTGATAAGCATCCTTGTTATTACTGTCACCACGATGGGTGCGCATTTGTTGGCACCACGCGACGATAGAACGTTAGGCCTTTTTTTTGGTCTTGGCGGGGCAATTTTAGGGTTTGTTATCATGACGCTTACGCTTAAGCCGAAGCGTCATGTCATCGATGAGGAGGCGGCGCACCGTGATTGAACTTGGGCTCCTTGGATTGATGGTGGTGGCGGCGCTATCGGCTGTCTTGATCTATACCGTGGTGGGCTTTGTGCCGGGCACCGATGAAACGAGTGTGCTGTACCCGATATCGCTTGCGCTTGTGTTAACCGGCGCCCATCCGATGATTGTGCTGACGTTTTTCATCGCTTCCATCGTGACATTAAACCTCACTAATGCAATGCCGACAGCGCTTGTTTGTTTACCGGGCGGCGTCATGAGCAGCCCGATGATCGAACACGCCATCGGCATCAAAGCCAAAGGGCGCAGCGCTGAAATCATTCCGAAGATGGCTGCGGCCAGCGCCATCGGCGTCGCGATTTCGGTGCCGGTTGCACTGATCATCGCCAACTTGATTATTCCCTTTGCTCAAAACATCCGCGACTATGCGGCCTATTTGTTTGTTTTCGGGGCGATTTTCCTTTCGCTCACAAGCCGGCATAAGGCCTTGTCGCTTGCGAGCATTATTCCCCTTGCGATGCTTTTCATGTCACTGAGGCATCTATACTGGGGCATCGGTGCCGTGCCGGAAACCCAGGTGGTGACGGTGTCGTTTTTCCTCGGTATCACCATCGGCCCGCTCTTGGTGTCGCTGTTTCGTTTAATGAACCGAGGCATGCTCAAGGCGGTGGAAGTGGACGATCACAAAACCATTACCGTCCCCGCCGATACCAACCAAAAACGCACCTTGAACCCCTTTAAGGTTCTCACAAAAGAAGAACGACGTCACGCCTCGTTGTCGGCGTTGATTGCCAACTTCCTCTTTGTCTTAAGCCCGGTTGGTTTGACAATCCTCATCGGTCAGGCCGCGGGCGCGCGCGCAAAACGTGAGGAAGATCGCGCCGATGTGACGATGACGTCGATGTCGGCCTTGATTCAAGCCACCTACATGAGCGGCATTATCATTCCGCTTCTGGCGCTTGGGTTGGCGTTATCGCCGGTTGCGCTTGGTCCTGGTGCCGCGCTCTTTAACACGCCGCCTTACTTCACCGTCGAAAACAACATCCACCATATCTTAACCGGGTGGCAGTTTACGGTGGTGGTGGTGCTTGGAGCCGGCATGGCGATGACACTCAGCTACTTGCTCATCAGCCGTTACGCCAAACCGATCACGATGTTTATCTTGCGTCGTATTCCCCATGAAGCCGTGCTCGGAGTGTTTGTGGCGTTTATTGTCTTGCTTGCCTACATGGACGCCGGCTTGATCAACATCTTCGGGGTGCTGTTGGTGGGGCTTGTGTGCGGAACCTTGAACAAGATGGGCGTAAACTACGGCGTGCAGTTCATGTCGCTATACGCTGCACCAACCTTGATCGGATTTTTGTTGGGGGTGTTTTGATGAAAACAACAGGATATGGAGAAGCGATTGGCAAAGTCATACTCATGGGTGAACATGCCGTCGTCTACGGCGAACCGGCCTTTGCGATTCCACTGCCGAACGTCGGCGTGCGTATCACCATAAAGTCCGCGACGTTCGATGCGATTGACAGCGATGTTTATCGTGGCAATCTGGTGGAATCCAACCCACTTACCCATCCATTAAAAACGATGCTGGATGCCCTGAGAAATGCCCTTAAAATCGGGCCTATACAGATCACGGTTGAGGGGAATATTCCCGTCAATGCCGGCCTTGGTTCAAGCGCCGCCGTCGCCGGTGCGCTGGTTGCGGCGTGTTATGATATGGCAGAAGAAAACCTCGATGAAGATCGACACATCGAATGGATTCAAGTCGCTGAAAAAGTTGCCCACGGGAACCCCTCAGGCATCGACGCCACGGCCATCGTTAAAAAACGCCCTGTGCTTTTTGTCAAAGACCAAGGCTCAATGACAATGCGCCTCAACCTACCAGGGTATTTCATCGTCGGTCATAGCGGCTTACCCGGCCGGACCAAACGGGCGGTGGAAAAAATCGCCGCACAGTACGATAGCGAAAGCACACAAAGCCATATACGCGCCCTCGGCCAGCTGACCAACATGGTTGTCAGTTTCGACCACACCTCGAACCTAGCACAGTTCGGCAGTTTGATGAACGAAGCCCATAAACGCTTGCAGGCCCTTGGCGTGACCTCAAAATCCCTTGACAACATGGTGCATGGCGCCATCGCCAAGGGAGCTCTTGGTGCGAAGATGACCGGCGGTGGTCTGGGTGGTTCTGTCATCGCTTACGCCAAGACACAGGCGGTGGCCGAGGATGTGCGCGATTTCTTTGTCCAAAGCACCGAGGCACCGGCTTGGGTTATGAAAGCGAGCGTCTTATCATGAGACGCGTCACGGCGAAAGCGCCGATCAATGTCGCGTTGTGCAAGTACTGGGGCAAGCGCGATGAGGACCTCGTGTTGCCGATGAACGATTCGTTGTCGGTAAGCATGCAAGACATCACCACGACAACGACCCTCACAGCGTCGGAAGACCTCACGTTCTTCATCGATGGCGTTCGTCAAAACGACGAAGAACACGCTAAAGTTCGAGCGTTTTTAACGCACTTCACCACCGGAGAAGTGAAGGTTGAGATACGCAGTCATGGTGCCGTTCCTAAGGGCGCCGGATTAGCCTCAAGCGCCGCTGGCTTCGCCGCGCTCGGCGTCGCCGCAAACGCTATTTTCGATGCAAAGCTGTCGGGCGATGCCTTGGCGGCGGTCGTTCGCCGGGGGTCGGGTTCGGCCGTGCGCAGCTTGCATGGCGGTGTCGTCGTGTGGCGCGACAAGGGGACGGTGGAACGAGTCGGTGTTGACGTGAGTAAGCTTCGGATGGTGTTTGTGGTGCTCGATGCACGCCTAAAAGCGATGCCTTCTCGTGAGGCAATGCGTCATACGATGAAAACATCGCCGATGTATCAACCCTTTGTCGAACGGGCAAACGAAGACGTTCACGCCATGCTTGATGCATTAAAAAGAAACGAGTTCACTCGCGTGGGTGCAATCATGGAAGCGAACTATGAAGCGATGCATCGGGCGATGGAAAACGCCGTGCCTCCCGTGGTGTATCGCACCCAAACATCGCACGATGTGGTTGGTCTTGTGCGCACGCTGCGCTCACAAGGGTTGTATGCCTACGCGACGATGGACGCCGGTCCCAACGTGAAAGTGTTGACCAACGCAGACGATGTGAAAGCGGTGAAACACGCGTTGGAAAAAGCAGGGCATGGGCGTCTGCTCGTAAGCCGCATGGCGACCGAAGGGGCGGTGATTGTGGATGAGACTGCAGATTGAAAAACCGGGAAAACTTTACATCGCCGGGGAGTACGCCGTGGTGTATGGCAAACCGGCCATCATTATACCAACCTCAAAAACGGTCAAGGTGACCATCGAGGATTCCCCGGCATACATACTCGGGGAGCATGAGTTTGATCGGGATTCCTTCGAAGGGATCGATGATGTGTACCATCGTGATGCACTGGCCATGGCGCATGCGGTTGTGGGTTCAGCAAGTCGCCCTTACCGCATCACGATGGAAAGCGACCTTGAGTTATCGAACCATCCAAAATTGGGTTTTGGCACGAGCGGTGCCATCACGGTTGGGTTGATTGACGCGGTGTTGCGCTTTCATGGCATGGACGCCACACCACTCGTGCTCTTTAAGTTGGCGGTGCTCGCACAGCATACACGCCATCCACACAGTTCATACGGCGATGTGGCTGTAAGCGCGTTTCAGATGCCGATGGTGTATCGGCGACCAGATGTCAGCGCGATTCAAAACCAATCTCCACAGGACATCATCACATCGCCCAATGCCATGTGGACAGGGCTTAAGATTGAGCCATTTACGATGCCGGATGTGCCTTTGCTTGTGGTGCATACTGGCGTCGCGGCGAACTCACAGGCATTGGTTGAAGCGGTTGGAAAGCATCGACACACGGAAGCGTTCCAACGGTTTCTTCGCTTGAGCGAAGCGCTCGTCAAGGAACTTGTTGACTACCCTGATCGGTTAAGGCAAATGGTCTGGCATTTGCATGCGCTTTTGCAGGGGCTTCAGTCGTTGACCGAGGTGACGTTGGTGACACCGGAGATGGAACGCATTCATTCCCGGCTCGAAGGCCTTGATGCGACGATGAAATTTTCCGGTGCCGGTGGCGGCGATGCCGTCATCATCGCCTGTAAGAACGATGAAACAAAAGCGTTCGTAAAATCAAAACTGACACCGGATTTTACCGTACTTGATGCGTTTTTCTAGGAGGATTCGATGAAACGAAAAGACGACCATATCAGGGAAGCTTTAGCCCAACCCACTCAATCAAACGACTTTGACCGCGTTCGGTTCTTGCATCGTGCTATCCCTGCCGTTGCGGTGCCGGATGTGGACACCTCTGTCGTATGTTTTGAGCGACGTTTTGCCTACCCCGTCTACATCAATGCAATGACCGGCGGCACAGCGCAAGCAAAAACCATCAATGAAAAGCTGGCTAAGGTCGCAAAACGGTTTGGCTTGATGATGGCAAGCGGGTCGTGCTCGGTGGCGATTAAAAATCCTCGGTCCGCACCGACGTTCACGCCGATACGCACACTCAATCCCGAGGGGTTCGTCGTTGCCAACATCGGCATATCAGCCCCTGTGTCATATGCCCAAAAGGCCGTTGAACTCTTGCGCGCAAACGCCCTGCAAGTGCACATGAACGCACCACAAGAAGTCGCCATGGATGAGGGCGATCGCGATTTTTCTTTCTGGCGTGCAAACCTTAAGGCGATGATGGATGCCGTGGATGTTCCAATCATCGCGAAGGAAGTCGGCTTCGGAATGAGCCGTGAGACCATGGAAGACCTTCAAACATTAGGTGTGGACTATATCGATGTAAGCGGCCGAGGTGGAACCAACTTCATCGCCGTTGAAAACGCTCGAAGTGATGCGCCAATCACCGGTTTTGAAAACCATGGTCTTTCAACGGTGGAGAGCTTGTTGGAGGCCAAAGCATTACAAGGAATGCATGTGTTTGCGAGCGGTGGCGTGCGTCATGCCTACGATGTGGTAAAAGCGCTGGCGCTCGGTGCCGACATGGTCGGCATGAGCAAATTTTTCCTCACGCTGGCGACGACCTACGAGTCAGACGAAATCGAACGCCGTGTGGCGGCGCTTCTTGACGATATCAGGAAAATCATGGCTGTGCTTGATTGCGCCGATATCACGTCGCTTCGACGTCTTGATATGCTCTATGATGCCGACGTTGAGGCATTTATACGCCAACGCAAAGCACACCATTCGCCTTCTCAATGAAGCGTGCATCGATGCCGATGTTGGTTTGTGAAAAAAGCATTGACCAATGGCTGATTCGTTGATAAAATGGTAAAGTGCTTTGAACTTCAAAACAATGGGTGATTGCCTCATGACACAGCGTATTCTCTTGCTTTCCTCGGGCCTCATCATGATGGTGATGATGGGAACCGTGTATTCTTGGAGTGTGTTTCGTCCCTTCATCGAGGACCATCACGGGTTAAACGTCGAAGAGAGCGGATTCCCTTACATGGTGTCGCTCGTTTTTTATGCGTTATCGATGATGGTCACGGGACGATACATGAACCAACACAACAGCCGAAAGGTTGCGGTGATCGGTGCGGTTTTGATCGGTGTGGGTTGGTTGTTAGCCAGCCAAGTTCATGGCTTAGTTGGACTAGTCCTCAGCTATGGTGTACTCGTGGGAACGGGTGTCGGCATGCTTTATGGCGTGCCCATCTTTCTTATCCAGCGGTTATGCAACGCACGAAGCGGTCTATACACCGGCATCGTCCTCGCTGGGTTTGGCATGTCGCCGCTGCTTGGCGCGCCGCTCATCGATCGCATGTTGCGGGCTTACAGCGTCCCGATGGTTTTTTTAACCATCGGCATCGTGTTTTTAATCGGGTTGACCCTATGTGCGTTGGTGTTGCCTAAAGCATTAGGCGATGTCGCTCGCTTTGAGGCACGGACAGAAAAAATCGATTGGACACGCTTTATTACGATGTATGTGCTTTTTGTGGTTGCCGCTGCGATCGGACTCAACGCGATTGGGCTGTCATATAAGGTCGGCGTCGATTACTATGGTTATGGCGGCGTCTTGATGGCGTGGATGGTCGCGGGATTTGCGTTTTGTAACGGCGTCGCGCGACCGCTGTTTGGTTGGCTTATGGACCGAGTCAGTTTCGCAACCGGTGCGACCATGTCGTTTTCTTTGATTGGCCTTGCGGCGTTTCTGGCGCTTATTAATCAAGGTAGAAGCCCTATTCTCTTCGCCCTATCGTTTGGCCTAATGTGGTTTAACCTAGGCGCGTGGTTGGCAATGATTCCTGTGACCGTTAAAAAGACTTTTGGTTTAGAAAGCTACACGCGTACGTACGGCTTAATGTTTACAGCGTACGGATTTGGCGCGGTGGTTGGGGTCTGGTTTAGTGGCTTTACCCTAAACACGAGCGGAGGCATGCGTCCGGTCTATACGATGGTGCTGGTGACGACGATGCTGGCACTGGCAACGTTGATCGCTTTTATAAGACGCCGTTGGAAAACATCATAAGCAAACGTAAAAAGTGATGCGCTCACATGGTGTGGGCGCATTTTTTATTTTAAACGCCAACGGTGTGGTATATTGTCTAAGGTAAAACACCACCTCACTATCATGCGCATACGCCGATGGAAGGAAAGCCAAACCAACGTCTCGTTTGCGACAGTGTTATAAATTTTAAACCATTGTATAAAATTAAATTGTGTATAACTTTATATAAATGAATAATTTCTAGTATAATAGTTATTGAAAAAAGGAGGATTTAAAATGAAAAAAACATTGTTAGTTGCTGTTTCACTGATCACCATCATGGTGCTTGCCGCATGCGGAAATCGTGTGACGCCAGCGCTTGACTGCCGAGATGAGGAAAACCGGCCGTTGCGCGTCGGCATGCATTTGATCTATGAGCCGTTTGAAATGCGCGATCCGGACACCAACGAACCCATCGGCATCAGCGTTGACATCGCCCGTGCGTTTGGCGAATACATCGGCTGTGAAGTGGAGATTGTTAACGTCAACTTTGGAAGCTTGATTGACGCGTTAAACCTTGGTGACATCGATGTGATTATCGCCTCGATGAGCCGTAACGAACAGCGTGAAGAGTTAATCGCGTTTAGCGAACCATACATGTATTTCAAAATCATCGGCTTGGTAAACCAAGACTTTGCGGATGAGCACGGGATTACCGAAGACTCAACCGTTGAAGACGTGCTCGCGATTGAGACTGCGCGTTACGTTGGCATCGCCGGGCAGGTATCATACTCCCTGCCACTTGAGTTGGGCATTCCTGAAGACCGCGTACGGCAGATGACGGGTCCTGAAAGTGCGGTGGCCCGTGTTGTGCAAGGCGATGACGACATCATGATGATGAGCGGCTCTCCGGTGGTGCGAAACCACTTGGTAAACCCCGACACCACGATGGTGCTTTGGGATGCGTTTGACTCAAGCCCAATTGCCATCGGCATGCGTCATGGCGAAGATGAACTCCGCGATCTGGCGAACGAATTTATCGCCGCAATGGACGAACCGGGCGGACTCAACGATCAACTGCGCGAGGACTGGGATGATGCGATTCGGGCCATTTTAAGCCGCTTTGGCATCGATTTCTTCCTGTACGATGAAGACTGATAAAAACACGCTCACGCCTCGCCTCAAGAAAAAGACAGTCACAATTGAACGGCTCCACGCCATCGTTAATTACGCCTTGGCGATTCTGACGTTTCTTGGACTTGGGGCGATTATTGCCTTGCGCCAACAGCGCGCCCTTGATTTCTCGCAGATTTGGTCTCGCCTTCCCATTGTTCAAAACGCCTTTATCACGACCGTGACCGTGTCGTTTATCGCGTTGGTCGGAAGCGTTATCTTAGGTCTTGTCTTTTACTTCTTCTCAATTAGCCGAGTAAGGTACTTGCGCGCGTTCACCGATGTTTTCACCGAGATCATCTTCGGAACGCCGCTCTTGGTGATGATTTTCATGATGGGGTACGTCTTTCGTGCCTCCTTTAACATCGCCTCATCGGAGACCCTCGGGTTGGTCGGCCTTACCGTCTACATCACACCCTACATGACAAACGTCTTTCGTGCCGCTTTTTCAAGCATACCCGACAGCCAATTTCAGGCGATGGATTTGTTTGGATTCACCACCTACCAGCGGTACCGCTACCTCATCATACCTCAAGTGATTCGGGCGTTGACGGCACCGTTGATGAACAACTTCTCGCTCATCATCAAAGGAAGTGCGCTCTTGCACATCGTTGGAACCGAAGAAGTGTACAACGAACTCTTCGCGATCAGCTCGAACACCGGTCGTACCATTGAAGCGTTCTTCGTCATGTGGTTGTTGTATCTGATTATTACGTTGCCGCTGAGTCGCTTGATTAAGTTTGCCGAAAAGCGGTGGAGCACATGAAAATAGACATTCAAGGATTGCGTCACGAATACGACATCGAGGTGCTAAAGGACCTAACTATTCAGTTGGAAAATGTCTCATCGATTGCGCTTATCGGCGTGAGTGGCTCAGGGAAAAGCACGCTTTTACGCCTGCTTTCCGGCATTGAAACACCGAGTGCTGGCACCGTGAAAGTCAACGACACCGACATCCGCGAACGCACCTACAAACGTCGCGTCGGTTTCGTCTTTCAAGATCACAATCTCTTTCCTCACCTGACGCTCGAACGCAACATCACATTAATCTTAGAAGAAACCCGGAAAACACCCAAAGAAAAAGCGCGAGCCATCGCGCAAAAAAATCTAGAAGCACTACAACTCGGCGACCAGATGCACAAACTGCCCAAACATGTTTCGGGTGGGCAAGCCCAACGCGCATCCATCGCCAGAGCACTGGCCTTGGATCCCGACGTCATCTTTCTTGATGAACCGACGGCCAGCTTGGATCCGGTGCTAACCCATGAAGTCCTCATGGCTGTCAAAAAACTCCGTGATTTTGGGAAAGAATTCGTGTTTGCGACGCATGTGATTAGCTTCGTGAAAGACTTCGCCGATTACGTCATTTTCATGGAAAACGGCGCCATTGTCGAGCACGGTCCTCCATCGATCATGGATGCGCCATCAACGGCGTCGATGCGGGCATACATGGACAAGGTGCATTAGCGCTTTCACCATCACACACACGAAGCTTTAAAACACGCCGCCCTCATGCCTGAAGGCGGCGTGTTTTTTATTTGGACGAGTTAGACACGTTATGGTTTGCCAAACATGGTGTAACCGTTCAGCCAAAAACGCAACACTGAAACACCCAAAAGCGCAACAAGGGACACAAAGAGCGTCGCGATAGCGATTGGGTGCTCACGCGAAAGTGCATCGGATGAGAGGTGGCGAGAAAGAATCCCCCAGTAAGCCCATATGAAGACGAGTCCAAAGGGAATGTCCTGCCTCGTGAGCACGGTGGTAAGCCCCACCGCAAGCCCCACAAGCAACACGCCCACAAGCCACCAGGCCTCAGCAATGCCGAGCCTCGGCACGTCCAGCGCCACCAACATAATCGTCACGTTCGCAATCAACGCCACACTGACCCAGGCAAAATAGACGCTAATCGCAAGGCGAATCGCTGTCCACGCCGTTGGTGTAACAAGAAAACCGACCATTAGCGTCGCAAACAACGCAATCATCACGGCGGTCGATAACACGATGCGGTCGTGATGCCAGGCCACAAGCCATAAGACGTTAAAAACTGAAGAGACAACCAAGACCCACGCCACGAGCGTGTGGGTGCTGGTGAAATCGGTTTGTGGGGTTCTCACAAGCTGCCACACGGCGATGGCAAGGAGCACGTAGATGATGCCCCAGATGGAGAACGTAAAGCCTGCCGGGGTAAAAAGCGACGGGTACTTGTCGGATATCGCACCGGTGGTGCGACCGCCCAGCGGCAAGCTGTTGGCGAGGAAGTTCATCACAATCATCAACACATACATCAACACGACGAACGTTTTCAAGATAAGCATGGCGCACCTCCGAAACGTGGTTACTTTCTTTATAGCCCTAAACGCGAAGGCTGTCAAGGAAAGGCACCCACGCCGTGCATTTATTTAGGTGCTTGGCGCTCGTGTATGGTATGATAGAAACGACAAAAGCCATGTGAAAAGGGGTGAGATGATGCCGGTATTGAAGGACTTGAGAGAAGAGGTTCGCACCGTGTTTAAGGGGAAGACGTTGGATGCGTTGGTGCCGACGCTGCTTTTTGTGCTCTTTAACGTGTGGGCGTCGTTAAGCGTTGCGGCGGGTGTCGCCATCGGTTCGGGTGTGGGATTGTTTGTCTACCGATTAATTCGGAAGAAGACAATATGGTATGCCTTATTTGGGCTGCTTGGTGTCGTCTTGGCGAGTGGCTACGCGTTGCTTGCGGGGCAAGCCAGCGATTTTTTCTTGCCGCAACTCATCAGTGGCACAGCGACGATATTTATCGTCGTTTTAAGCCTTGTAATCCAAAAGCCCATCGCCGTCTTTTTGTCGCATCTCACGCGCGGCTTTCCGCTTGATTGGTACTGGCGTAAAGACATCTTGCCTGCCTACCGTGAAGTGACGCTGATGTGGGCCGTTTTTCTTGTGGCACGCCTCCTGGTCTTGATCAGCCTCTACACCGATGGCGATATCATCGCGCTTGGATGGGCGAACGTCGTACTCGGATTCCCCATGACGCTTGGCGTGCTGGTGCTCAGTTACCTTTACGGCATTTGGCGTTTGCGGACACTGAAGGGGCCGGGCGTTGAGGAGTTCACGCGTGGTGATGCCCCACCATGGAAAGGACAAACGAAAGGTTTTTGACATAAGAAAGGCGCCGATCGGCGCCTTTTTCTTTGGTTAATCGCTGTCGTCTGGGAATCGGTACTCTATGGACCTGTTAAACAACGCGTGGTCGAAGTGAAAACCGTCGTGGTTCCGATGGATTTCAAAGAAACGAACGACCACGTCAAAGTGGCGTGAAGTCATGCTGTGATTCATGTCGATGCCCAGCATGAAGATGGCGTTTCCACCGAGTTCATGGTAGGTTTTTATCACCGCTTCGTAACGGTCAAGAAAATGGCCTTCGCCGATCACATCATCAACAATGGCGACCTGATCAAGATGATACCCATACACATGCTCATACATGGTGTCCAGTGGGTCTTTCGTCGCGATGTAATAAAGTTTCGGCACCTCTTGGTAGCCGTCAAGGTCAAAGTCAATACCAAACAGCTCATCGTAATCGGCCGTGCCGAGGGGATAGGTTATGGTGTGGTCTTCGAGTGTGTCGCTTGGGAAGACCGGGTAGAAAAACGCCGCCGCAAACACCGCGCGGACACGTTCCGGATACATCGTCGTAAACCGGTTGACAAACATTCCAGAGGCGCTAAACCCTTTTAGAAAGACCTCTTCTTCAAGGTTCCATCCGGCATCGTTTAGGCGAGCACGGGCATCATCAATCATGGCGAGATACTGCGTGTGCAAATCAAGGTAGGCTTCAAGGTCTTCGGGCGTCACCATGTCTCTTGAAAACCCTCTAGGTTCTTCGTTAACCTGGTCCCATTCACGCGCAACCAATGTATACAGATTGTCCTCCAAACGCGCCATGAAATAGCCGTAGCCAAACACGGTGTCAATCACGTCCCACGCATAATCTGAGTGATTGTGATAGTCGGTGTAATCCATGGACAGTAGCGTCTCAAGGTCGACATCAAATTGCGTGGTATCTTGAAAGAGAATCGGTGGAAGAAGCGGCGTGATGCGCGGGATGAACAGACGTTCTTGCACGATGCTTCCATAGTAGTTGCGAATACGCATCGCATCAATGGAGGGGTCGTCGTGTAATGCGTTGCGGTAGGTAGAAAGATTAAACCCCTCAAGCAACATGTGCCGTCGATACCCGAGGTTTTCTTCTTCATATCGACGGCTTGGGATGTAAATCACGTAGGGGAAGTTAAAACCGGCCTCAGGATCAGCGTCAATGATGTGCTGGCGCATGCGATCACCGGGTTTGTAGGGACCTTCTTCGAAGGTGTTTTCGGTGTTGTATACGAGGTTCTCATCAATCCACCGAGCGTGTAATGTTAAGTCACGTCGCACCGGCGTGTGGTAATCGAATGGTCGCGTCAAATCAGCGTCGTAAAACCAGCCCATAAACACCGCATCGTCACGTTCTGGGATGGTGGTGTCATGGGGGAGGCGATCGTTGCTTTCGACCATTACGGATTCAATGTCCGCCCCGACGAAAGCGACGGTGTGGATGGTTGAATGGATGGTGATTTCCAACGTTGCTTGAATGGCGTCATCATACCATAATTCAACATCGGTTGTGCCCTCACGAAGGGCGGTGATGGTATGTCCTTCAAGCGCCACATAATAATCATCCACCTGAATTTCTAACGCTTCAAGCGCATAGTTTTTAGGTTCAACGTCGTAGGTTATCTCAACCGTCTCACCCACGTTCATCTCCATCGCCGTCTCGGGTAACGACAACGACTCGAACGCAGGCAGTGATGCTTGGCAGGCAAAGAGGAACACAAACGTCAGGAATGCAACAACGTATCTCATGGC
>SLFZ01000075.1 GCA_007123975.1 Candidatus Izemoplasma sp.
CGTTACGTTGACTGGCGCAACTTTAAGGAAACGCTGCGTGAAGAAGTCAGCCGATTTCTCTATCAGGAGACCAAGCGCCGTCCCATCGTCATCCCGGTGCTTATCGACACGCAGAAATGAGTTTTGTGATTGAACTGTTCGAGGCCAACCTCGACAAAGACGATGTCAAACACCTCAGACCGAGGCAAGGCGCCCGTGCCGTTTTAAAACACGGAGACGATGTGGTGTTGATACACAACGAAGCTTGGAACCTCTACACACTCCCCGGCGGTGGCATTGAACCGGGTGAATCGCCCGAAGACGCACTGCGCCGCGAAGTCAAAGAAGAAACCGGCTTCGCCATCAAAAACATACGTCTGACCCTGATTGTACGTGAGCATTTCCGCGACTCAATCTGGGAAAACCACATGTTTCTTTGCGAGACCGACGGTCCACGTGCAAAACCAAGCCTTGACCAGGCCGAGGTTGACGCCGGGCTGAAAGTCATCGTGGTGCCCGTCGACCGAGCGCTCGAACTCTTTAGCGCACACGAGACAGACCACCTTCACGCCGAGGAGATTATGCAGCGAGAGTTGCTTGCTTTAATGCACAGTTTGTAGACAAACATCCGCGCTGAAAACCGGCGCGGATGTCTTATTCTTAGCGCACTATGGCAATTTTAGCGTTCCTGTTTACAAACACCCTCAGTATGTTATAATTAAACAGGATTAATCTTAGGAGGTAACTAATCATGGCAAAAATCGACAAACTACAAGACTCACGCGTACGCATTGAAATCGACGTCACTCCCGAACAGTTTGAACACGGGCTTGACCACGCGTTCGAGCAAATTAAAGACGACGTTGACATCAAAGGATTCCGCAAAGGCAAAGTGACACGCAAGGTGTATGAACAACATAAAGGCGTTGAAACGCTTTACGAAGAAGCCTTGAACCACGTGGTTCAAGACACCTATTTCGACGCCGTGCAAACCCACGAGCTTGAGGTCGTCGCGCAACCAAAAATCGATCTCGACATCAACACCGTAAAAAAAGGTGAAGGGTTTACCTACACCGCCACCGTCGCCGTCAAGCCCGACGTCGAACTCGGCGAGTACAAAGGGTTCGAGTACGAAGGCGAGACCGTCGAGGTCACCGACGAAGAAATCGACGCTGAAATTGAACGCCTGCTTGGGCAAAACGCCGAACTCGTCGTCAAAGAAGAAGGCGCGCTCGAGAAAAACGACACCGCAGTCTTTGATTTCGAAGGCTTCGTCGATGGCGAAGCGTTTGAAGGCGGTAAAGCTGAAAACCACGAACTCCAAGTTGGCAGCGGCCAGTTCATTCCCGGATTTGAAGATCAAATGATCGGCATGACACCCGGCGAAGAACGCGACGTCAATGTCACCTTCCCGGAAGACTACCAAGCCGAAAACCTAAAAGGCAAAGAGGCAGTTTTCAAAACCAAACTTCATGAAATCAAGGTCAAAGAGACCCCTGAGCTAAACGACGACTTCGTCAAAGACCTCGATCGTGAAGGCGTTGAGACCGTCGATCAGTTGAAAACCGACACCAAAGCCACGTTGACGAAGCAAAAAGAAGAACAAAGCCGCAACAAAGCCGTCGACTTCGCCGTCGACAAAGCGGCCGAGAACGCCACCATCAACGTGCCCCAGGAAATGATTGACGAAGAGAAGAACCGCATGCTCGACAACACCAAACGCCAAGCTCAGCAATACGGCATCGACTTTGACACGTACTTGCAGCTAACCGGCA
The DNA here is from genome assembly GCA_007123975.1 of Candidatus Izemoplasma sp. Lineage (GTDB taxonomy): Bacteria > Bacillota_I > Bacilli_A > Izemoplasmatales > Izemoplasmataceae > SLQR01. Next base: position 1,755 of record SLFZ01000075.1, read on the forward strand.
CCGACAAAGAGACCTTCGAAGCGAAACTCCGCGACGATGCCGAGCGTTCAATCCGCTACAACCTTACCCTCGAAGCCATCGCTAAGAAGGAAGGCATCGAAGCGGACAAAGACGACGTCGAGAAAATGTATGCAGACCTTTCTAAGCAATACAACATGGACGTCGAACAAATTAAAGCGCAGGTCAATGACCGCGCCGTTGAGCAACAAATCGTCATCCGCAAAACCATCGACTTCCTCGTCGACAACCTAAAAACCGCATAACACCGTGGGCACTTCCAAGGAAGTGCCCCTTTTAAGGAGCTAACCACCATGATACGACTCGTCGTGCTCGACCTTGACAACACGACCTTGACCAACGACAAATCCCTGAGCGAAGCCACACTCAAGCAAGTCCGTAAACTATCAGACCAAGGGGTCCTTTTTACCTTGGCGACCGGTCGCGCATTCGAACTCACGCGTCCCTACGCCGATGCGCTTGGCATCACGCTTCCCTTGATCGTGAACAACGGCGCACTCATCAAGACCCCGGAAGGCCGCATCACCATGAAAAGCACCCTTGAGCGAAGCGCAAAACGCGACTTGCTTCGGCATGCGCGAGCCTATGATCTCGGGTACACGTACTATACCGAAAACGGATTTTACTCCAACGACACCGAGCGACTTGACGTGTATGAACGCTGGAATGAAACCCACCTCGACAGCCGCATCGTGATTCACAAGCGTGACAACACCGACGAACTTATCGACATCGATGCGTACAAACTGCTCATTTTAGACCAAAACGAGGAACGTTTCATCAAAAACTACCGAAAACATGAACAACGCGATGACGCGACCGTCACCCGCAGCCAGTCCTATTTTCTCGATGTCTTGCCGCCAAACACCAGCAAAGCCACCGCCCTTGCGCGGTTGATTGAAGACCTAGGGCTCATGCCTGAGCAGGTGCTCGCCTTCGGCGATAACGACAACGACGCCGAGATGCTTAAATACGCTGGCATAGGCGTGGCGATGCCTCACGGCAGCGACCGCGCGAAGGCGGCCGCCGATACAATTGCTTTAGCGGACAACGACGCCGATGGCGTCGCTCGCACGCTCAAGGTTTTTGCGGATGCAGGACAGTTCGATAAGTAGCGAATTTTGCACCTCAAATACCCCGTGTGCAAGATGGCAAAATCTCGGTCGTTTCACTTTGTAAATGTGTTCAAATAAAGTATAATATCATATAATCATCGGTACACGTGTGCCCATTGTACCAGTGAGTTTAAGGTCTTCATAGACCGCATAAGAGAGGTGAACGCAATGTACGACGCAAACAAAACCACTGAAGGGTCGCTTCCCGCCATCGCCTTGCGCGGTGTCGCGCCTTTTCCGCACACCGACGTGCGCACCGAAGTAGGCCGTGCCCTCAGCAAAACCGCACTGCTCGAAGCCGAACGCAGCCATGATGGCTATGTGTTTTTGCTGATTCAGAAGAACCCAATGGTTGAAAACCCCAAACAAGAAGATTTGTTGTCTACCGGGCTTATTGCCCGCATCGGCATAAAAATCAAACTGCCCAACGGCAATTTTAAAGTGAAATTTGATCCCATCGTTCGTGCCGAACTCAAAGAGTTTGAAAACATGAAGTCATTTTTCTCTGCCAGCTTCGTCACGCGCCCCGCAACCAGCGACGACGTTGATGAAGAAGTGGCGCTTGTACGCATGATTGTCAAGCAAGTCATGGACAACGCGCAAAACATCCTTAACAACCCCAAGCAATGCCTTGAGGCCATCCAATCCGGCGTGTCGAGCGACAAACTCGCCGATATTTTGGCAAGCAACCTCAAAATCTCGGAAAACCATAAGTTTAAGTACATCGAGTCGCCCTCGATTGAAAAACGTTTGAACTATTTGCTTCAAGACATTGAAAAAGAACGCCATATGAGCGAAATCGAAGACAAAATCAACCGCACCGTGAAGAAAAACATCGACGAAAACCAACGCGAATACTACTTGCGCGAGAAACTTCGTGCGATTCAAGAAGAACTCGGCGATAAAGTCAAGAAGGAATCGGAAATCGAGCAGCTTCGCAAGCAAATCAAAGCGAAGAAGATGCCTGATCACATTGAGGAGAAAGCCCTCTATGAGCTTTCGCGTTATGAAACCCTCCCCGCATCGAGCGGCGAGTCGGGTGTCATTCGCACCTACCTCGACTTCTTGATTGAACTGCCCTGGCATGAGCAAACCGACGATGAAACCGACATCAACAAAGCCGAAGCCGAACTGGAAAAAACCCACTACGGCCTCGAAAAGGTGAAAGAACGCATCATCGAGTACCTTGCGGTGAAACTGCTCACCGGGAAAAACCCACAAACGATTCTTTGCCTCGTCGGCCCACCGGGCGTCGGGAAAACGTCGCTTGCCCAATCGATCGCGACGGCCTTACACCGTAAGTTCGTCAAGCAGTCGCTCGGCGGCATCAAAGATGAATCGGAAATCCGCGGACACCGCCGAACCTACCTCGGCGCGCTTCCCGGCCGGATTCTCCAAGGCATGAAAAAAGCGAAAGTCATCAACCCGCTATTCTTGCTCGATGAAATCGATAAACTCGGCTACGACTACAAAGGCGACCCATCCGCGGCGATGCTTGAGGTCCTTGACCCCGAGCAAAACCATCGTTTTAGCGACCACTACTTAGAAGATCAGTACGACCTTAGCCAGGTGTTGTTTATCTCCACGGCGAACTATCTCGGCAACATCCCGGCACCACTTCGTGACCGGATGGAAATCATTGAACTCTCGAGCTACACCGAAATCGAGAAGTTCAACATCGCCCGCAAGCATCTCATCCCGAAACAACTTAAAAACCACGGCCTTGACGACGACAAACTGACCATCACCGACGACGCCATCATGAAAATGATTCGCGAGTACACCCGCGAAGCCGGCGTGCGTCAACTCGATCGCTTGTTTGGTTCAGTCGTCCGCAAATCGATTAAAATCATCCTTGGCGACAAGGTTGAACACGTTGATGTCAACGCCGACAATTTGAACGACTTCCTCGGAAAAGCCAAGTACTCCGACCACGAAAGCGAAAAAGACGACCAAATCGGCGTCGCCACCGGGCTTGCTTATACCCAATTTGGCGGCGACACCTTGCCGGTTGAAGTCGCCTATTACAAAGGCAGCGGAAAACTCGTCCTCACCGGTCAACTCGGCGATGTGATGAAAGAATCGGCGCAAGCCGCCCTTTCCTACATCCGCGCCAACCACGAAAAATACAAGATCGACAAGACGCTCTTCGATAAATCCGACGTACACATCCACGTCCCAGAAGGCGCCATCCCCAAAGACGGCCCCTCGGCCGGCGTGACCATCGCGATTGCCTTGATCAGCGCCTTGACGCACAAAAAGGTTGACCACACCATCGGCATGACCGGTGAAATTACCTTGCGCGGTCGCGTGCTTCCGATTGGCGGCCTGAAAGAAAAAGCCATCGCCGCACACCGCAGCGGACTTAAAAAAGTCATCATCCCCAAAGAAAACAAACGCGACATCGATGACATTCCCGAGTCGGTCCGCAAAGACATCGATATCTTGCCCGTTGAAACCATTGACGAGATTATCGATTACACACTGAAAGCGTAATCATGCGGGCAACCTCGGTTGCCCGCCTTCCTGTAAAGGAGGCCAAACCATGATCCAATCCGTAGAAAAACCGCTCACCGTCGTCGACCCAAAAGACTTCGTGTCTACAGGACACGCTGAATTTTGTTTGCTCGGTCGGTCAAACGTCGGGAAAAGTTCATTCATCAACGCGTTACTCAATCGAAAAAACATTGCTTACACATCACAAAACCCAGGCAAAACGCAGACCTTGAACTTTTACTTGATCAATGACCTTTTTTACCTTGTCGACGTGCCCGGCTACGGCTACGCTCGCCGCAGCAAAACCCAGCGCCGCGCCTTTGGACGGATGATTGAAAGTTACCTCGCCAATCGCGATGCGTTAAAGCACGTGTTTTTGCTTATTGACTCACGGCACGATCCGACCAAAGACGACCATCTTATGGTTGAGTTTTTGCAGTATTTGAACGTTCCTTTTACGATTGTCGCAACCAAAGCCGATAAACTATCGAACAACCAACAAAACGCCCACATGGAACGGCTAAAAAAGCTTTTAATGCTCGATGAATACACATCGATCGTCATGTTTTCAGCCGTCACCAAACAAAACCGCGATCTGATTTTGGAAAACCTCATGCGATTTGCGCGCGAGGATGCTTGAAAGCGATACGCCCTTGTGGTAAAATACCTTTAACTACGATGCACGGGAGGAGTAGACACGCCCCCCTTCAAGCGAGCCGGTGGTTGGTGCGAACCGGTAAGGAGCCGTGTCGAAAGTCGCCCGGAAGTAGCGTCGGTGATAAGCCGACGACGTTCGCCGCGTTAAGGCATTGAGTGCCGGCATCAGCCGGAACTAAGGTGGTACCGCGAGCAATCGTCCTTAACATTGTTAGGGACGTTTTTCTTTTAAAGGAGGAAAACCCTATGACCATGCCCAAAAAATACGACCACGCCGCCATTGAAAAAGGCCGTTATGCGACGTGGAAAACACGCGGCTATTTCAAAAGCGGCGACACCGCGAAAGAGCCTTTCACGGTGGTGATTCCACCGCCGAATGTCACCGGGAAGTTGCATCTAGGCCACGCCTGGGACAACACCCTACAAGACATTGTCATTCGCCGCAAGCGCATGCAAGGTTATGATGCGCTTTATTTACCCGGCATGGACCACGCCGGCATCGCCACCCAAGCGAAGATTGACGAACGCTTGCGCGAACGCGGCACCAGCCGCTTCGACCTTGGCCGCGAAGCCTTTTTGAAAGAAGCTTGGGCGTGGAAAGAAGAATACGCCACGCACATTCGCGACCAATGGGCGGCCCTCGGCGTCAGCGTCGACTATGACCACGAGCGGTTCACCCTCGATGAAGGCCTTTCCAAGGCGGTCAACGAGGTCTTTATCCGCCTGTACGAAAAAGGGCTTATTTACCGCAAGGAACGCATCATCAACTGGGATGTCGAAGCGAAAACGGCGCTTTCGAACATCGAGGTAGAACACAAAGAAATCGACGGTGCGCTTTACTATTTCAAGTACCCGCTTGAAGACGGCTCCGACCATGTCTTAATCGCCACCACTCGCCCGGAAACGATGTTTGGCGACACGGCATTGATGATTCATCCCGACGATGAAAAGCGGCGACATTTTCTTGGAAAGAAGGCCTACATCCCCGGCACCACGGTTGCCATCCCAATCATCGAAGATGACATTGTCGACAGAGAGTTTGGGACTGGCGCGGTCAAGGTCACGCCGGCGCATGACCCGAACGACTTTGAGGTCGGTGAACGCCATGATTTACCAAGACCGCTTTGCATGAACGAAGACGGCACGATGAACGACCGCGCCTTTCAGTATGAAGGCTTGAACCGTTTTGAATGCCGCACCCGCGTGGTTGCGGATCTCAAAGAAGCTGGACTGCTTGTGAAAACCGAACCGCACAAACACAACGTCGGCCACAGCGAGCGCACCGGCGTCATCGTTGAACCACGTCTCTCGATGCAGTGGTTTGTCGACATGAAGCCGCTTGCGGATAAAGCCTTGGCCGAATCCACCGCCAACTTCGTTCCGCCACGCTTTGAAAAGATTTTCCGTCGGTGGATGGAAAACATTCAAGACTGGTGCATCAGCCGTCAACTGTGGTGGGGGCACCGTATTCCCGCATACTATAAAGGCGACAAGGTCTACGTCGGTGACAACCCGCCCGCAGGGTACACACAAGACGAAGACGTCCTTGACACGTGGTTTTCCTCTGCATTATGGCCGTTTTCGACCTTGGGTTGGCCAGATGAAACCGACGCATACAAGCGCTATTACCCGACCGACGTCATGGTTACTGGCTACGACATCATCTTTTTCTGGGTTGCCCGCATGATTTTTCAAGGCTTAGAATTTACCGGAAAAACCCCGTTTAAGCACGTGCTGATTCACGGGTTGATTCGCGATGATCAGGGCAGGAAAATGAGCAAGTCCCTAGGCAACGGCGTCGATCCGATGGATGTCCGAGATGAGTACGGCATGGACACTTTACGCTACTACCTCACCACCAACTCCGCACCCGGCCAAGATTTGCGCTTTGAGTTTGACAAGGTCGAGTCAAGCTGGAACTACATCAACAAAATATGGAACATTTCGCGTTTCATTCTATTGCATGTGGAAGGCGATGACGCACAGTCGTTCACGATTAACGACGATGCCTTAACGCTCAAAGACAAGTGGATTCTCACCTTGTACGAAGCGATGTTGGCGCGCGTTGATGAACTGTACGAACGTTTCGAGTTTGGCGAAGCCGCTAAAAAGCTCTATAGCTTTATTTGGGATGAGTTTGCCAGTTGGTACATTGAAGCGGCGAAGCTGACCCTTCAGGTTGGCGACGCGGAAATCGTCCGTAATACGAAAGCGATTACGGCAACGGTGTGGCGTGATGTGCTCAAGCTTTTGCATCCGTTCATGCCCTTTGTGACCGATGCCATTTATGAGCGGATGCCAAACAAGGACGCTGAGTCGATTATGATTAGTCCCTGGCCGATGTCACGTTTTGAAATCCATCCGCGTGCGACACGCGCCTTTGAAACGATGAAAACGCTCATCGTTCGTGTGCGCAACATTCGCAACGAATACAACGTCGCCCCAAGCAAACCGATCGAAGTCCGCATCGAAGCGGCCTCGCAAGTTCGTGACACGATTCAACACATCCGCGATTTCATCGACAAGACCTTGAACCCTAAAACCTTAATCTTGGCCGAAAAGATTGACCACGACGATGAGGTCGTCAGCGCCACCGAAGCGGCCTTTACGGTGTCAATCCCGCTAGGAAACCTCGTTGACATCAACGCCGAAATTGCCAAGACTAAAGCGGAAATTGAACGAATGGAAAAAGAAATTTCACGTGCCGAGGGCATGCTTAAGAACCCCAACTTCGTCGAAAAAGCCCCGGCGCAAAAAGTCGAAGAAGAACGCCGTAAACTGGAAATGTACAAAACACAAAAAGACAAACTGGCTAGTCGGCTTGCCACGCTTGAAGGCCATGTTTGATACGCTAAAAGAAGCCCAAACATGGATTGAGTCGGTGTATCGCTTCGGCGACAAGTACGATCTTTCGCGCATGGAAAAAGCCGTGGCGATGCTTGGCCATCCAGAAAAACAGTTCAAAAGCATCCACATTGGCGGCACCAACGGCAAAGGATCAACGCTCACGTATTTGAAGCACATGTTGATGGAAGCGGGATACTCCGTGGGCACGTACACAAGCCCTTACGTCGTCCGCTTCAACGAGCGCATCACGCTCAATGGCGACGACATCGACGATGCGACGCTGCTTGAGTACATCAACCGAATTTACGCTTTTGACCAACGTTATCTCGACGAACATAACGATCAAATATCGTTCTTTGAACTAGTTACGCTTATCGCGTTGCTTTACTTTGCGGATGCCAAGCCCGACATCGCGCTAATTGAAGTGGGCCTCGGCGGGACGTTGGATGCGACCAACGTCATTGTGCCGTTGTTGAGTGTCATTACCAACATCGGAACCGACCACCTTCATGTCATCGGCCCCACCCTTGCCGACGTCGCAAAAAACAAACTCGGCATCGTCAAACCCGGCGTCCCGCTCATTACCGCCGCGGAGCAACCCGACCTTTGGCCGCTCTTTGAGGCCACGTGTGAGCAATCAAATAGCGCGTTAATTCGTTTTGATTCTCAACGCCTTGACGCCATTGAACTCGGCATGCCGACGCGCTTCAGCTTTGGTGGCGAAACGTATGCCATTCACATGGCCGGCTTGCATCAGGTGCACAATGCCGCCCTTGCCTTGACGGTGATTGAAGCGTTAGAAGCGCACCACAGTTACGCAGTGCCGGACAAGGCAAAAAAGAATGGCTTAAGCAATGCGTTTTGGCCAGGGCGCTTTGAAATCATTGGCAACGTCATCTTGGATGGCGCCCATAACATCGAAGGGTTGACAGCTTGTTTAAAGACGGTTAAAGCCTATTACCCAAACCACCGTGTCACGGCGCTCTTCACCGTGATGGCCGACAAGGACTACCAACCGATGCTCGAGATGCTTTCAGCGCATGTCGATCGCATCGTGTTCACCGAAATTGACCACCCTCGTGCGGAAAAGGCTTCCGTGCTTAAAGCAAACACCTCGCATCCTAATGTGCACGCCATCCCTAGTCTGGATGAAGCCTTAGAAAAAAACCGACCAAAGGACGCCATGGACTTGTTGATTGTGACGGGATCGCTTTACTTTATCAGCGAAGTCCGCAAACGCATCAAAAAATGACCATACGACGACATCAATACGATAGGTGTCGTCGTTTTCATGGAACAAAACATTTCGAAACGCCTAAATTAAGGTGAAATTCAGCCACGATTATGCGTATTTTGTTTTGCACTGCAAACAAATGCGATATAATAATGTTATATATTGCCTTTCAACGTACCATCATGCGTTTAAATCCGAACATATGGGGTGTGGACTTATGAATCTAGATTTGGATTATGGTTTATGGCTAAATGTCGCGTTTGCAGCGATTATAGCCATCGGAATGCTGATTGGATTCCTTCGAGGCTTCCGAAACTCACTGTACTCGTTTCTCGTTAAACTATCGTTCTTCGTGGTTTTCTTTCTGACGTTGAACGCGGTGGTGAACATGCTGTGGACGATGAACATTCCCGGCATCGGTTCGCTGTTCCAAATGATTACCCCGGCCGCGGCATCGGCGACGAGCTTCGCCGACGGGTTGCCGCTCGTCATTGTTGACATGGCCGGTGAGGACATGTCGGCCGTGACCGAAAACGCCGAGGTGATGGCGTTCGCCTCAAGCATCGGCATGTTCGTGTTGAAGATTGTCTATACCATCCTCGCCTTCACCGTGCTTTACTTTTTATGGCGAGTGCTTTTCTTCATCGTCAAGCTCTTCGTCTTCCGCCTGCTTGGTAAAGGCGAAAAAACGATGCTATCGCGCTCGCTTGGTGCCGGTTTTGGGGCGTTGAACGCTGGCGTGTCGGTGTTTGTCATGTTGATTATGCTCGGTGGATTGATGAGCATTTCCGAGAGCCTCATCAATATTGTTGACGATACCGAAAGCGCCCATACCATCACCGAATTCGAGCAGTACTCCGATAACGGGGACCCGGCGGTGGTGAGCGAGCTGCAAAGTGAGCTCCAAATGCTCAGAGACATCGTCAACGGCTACAACAGTAACCTGTTTGTGCAGGCCGCCGGTGCGATTGTGATCGTCGATGAGCAGACGGGTCATCAAGAAGCACTAAACGTGTCGCTTTTTGACTCGATTTTTTCCATTAACTACCGGAACCGAGACATTTCGCTGCGCAAAGAATTGAGTTTGGCGGCGGAAGTCGTCGGCATCGTCATTGACTCGGATTTTCTTGATGAAAACGACCTATCAAAACTTACACCGGCTGTCGTCGATGACATTTTTGATGCCATCGCTCGGTCGGATTTAATTACCGCGCTCTTGCCGCTTTCAATCGAAGTCGCCGCCATTCAGGCGGAGTTTGACCTCCAGAGTTTTCTTGACGACGAAGGCATCGATCTTTACGAAGACATTCCGTGGGACGATGAAATTCGTCAACTCGGCACCGTCGCCGGCATCGTCGCGCGCATCGTGCACGACGCTCAGTTGCTTGATGACGACACCGACTTGGAAACCGTGACGTTGGACGATGAAGACATCAAGAGCTTTTTCTACGAACTGGCCGAATCGGAAGTCATCACCATGGCCCTTTACGTTGCGGTTGAACCCATCCTCGAACAAGCCGGCGAAATGGTTCAAGCCATCGTGACCGTCCCAGCGGTTGAAGACCGTGAAGAAGATTTTTGGAAACAAGAGTTTCGCGCGGTTGGCGACATCGTCGCTGAAGTCGTGAAAACCGGCATCACCGTTGGACAACTCTCCGGTGGCGATCCGATGGACCTTCTCGGTGCGCTTGGCGATTTTGACTTCCTTGTGTTCCAAGAATCCGTCCTTATTTCCCACGCCATGGTTAACATTTTAGAAGGCCGCGCTGAAATTGAAGGCCTCGACATGATCGTTGTGCCCGCTGGCCTTGACTGGTTTGACAAAGATGAGGGCGAACTGAGAAAAGTCCTACTTGCGATTGGAGAAATCGCCAAGGTCGCCGCGCAGATTGATTTCGAAGGCGAGCTTGGTTTGAACCTAATTAATGAACTGGAGACCTCGTCCGTTGACGTTGTCGTCTCGTCGGAAGTGCTTGAAGCGACACTCGGCAACCTCTTGATGGGCGAAGACATTCCCGAACAAATAAAAATACCTAGAAACGTTCTTAAGACAATCACCACGATCAAGGACGAAACCATTGATATTGTCAAAGGCAGTGAGTTGACGTCGATGTTTGACGCCATTAAGGCCTTTGAACTTGCCGATCTTGATGAGTTTGATGACATCGGCATCAGTTTCTTACGCCGCTTAGCAACCGACGAAGATCCTACCATCCTAGATGAAGGACCAGGAAGCCGCATTGACCGCTTGCTTGGTGATGACGCGTCCGTCATTATTTGGGCGACGCTTTCTGACCTCTTTTTCGACCTCATGGATGAACAAGACGCCGTCACCGTACCGCATTTGGCTGTGGATGGAACCACTGCCGTGCAGGTTTATGACCCTGACATCGATCCGGACTTGCGCCTCATCGCTCGCGCTGAAATCATCAGTGTCGTGCGCGCGATTCTGTTGCTTGACCTTGAAGACTTCGAAGACCTTGACAGCCTTGACATCGGCCGCATCTTAGAAGGAGACAACATCGACACGATATTGCTGTCGTCGATTTTGCATGCGACCATCTCAAAACAGCTCTTTGATTTCTCCGACGCCGAAGACGCCGTGGTCGTCGTTCCGCACTACCGTTACGTTGAAGACGATGATGACGAACTTATCCGTGAAACCGTCGGCGCTGGTCAAACCTTTGCCGAAGGCTCCGGAAAAGACTTTGTTGCAGACATGGCCTTCACCTACATTGTGAAAAGCGAAATCCGCGCGATGCTAGATGCGCTGACTATCTTAGAACTCACCGACCTCGACGCGTTTGAAGACGTGACCTTTAACATCGGCTTGTTGGTTGAAGAAGAAGGCATCACACCGGTTCTCGATTCAGCAATCTTGCACGCCACCGTGTCCAAACTCTTGCTTGACATGGCCGACGACACCGACGACATCATCGTCCCACTCAACGACGTAGATGGTGAACCGATTCGCCAGCTTGCGGGTGAAAACGAAGTTGACCCCGACACCGGCGACGATTTATCGACTGTCGTGCTTTCTCGTGCTGAACTGCAGGCCGTCATCAACGCCCTTCACATTGTGCTTGGCGACGATGTGCTCGATGACTTTGACGGAAACATCACCCTATCGACCATCTACGAAACCGATGAAAATGACCCAGATATTATCCTCGTCGATGAGCGCGATACGTTGCTTGCCTCGGCCATCTTGCACGCGACCATCTCCAAGCAGATTTTCAACCTGATTGAAGACAACGACGACATCGTCGTGCCACTGAACGACGTGAACGATTTGCCAATCCGTGAACCCGTTCCCGATGTGGATGGGACATTTGAATACATCATTAAAGATGAGATTAAAGCGATGATTGCGGCGCTTGACGTGATTATTGGCGGTGCAGGCCTCGATGAGTTCGATGGCGACATCTCACTAGATCTCATCTATAAGACCGACGATAACGATCCCGACATCGTCCTTGTAGACCGTCGTGACACCTTGCTTGCCTCGGCCATTTTGCACGCGACCATCTCCAAGCAAATCCTCAACCTCGTAGAAGACAACGACGACATCGTCGTGCCACTGAACGACGTGAACGATTTGCCAATCCGTGAGTCTGTTGCTGGTGACACGTTCGAGTACATCATCGCCGACGAAATCAAAGCGATGATTGCGGCGATGAACGTCATCTTCGCAGAAGGTTCTCTCACAGAGTTTGATGGCGACATCTCACTCGATCTCATCTACAAAACCGACGAGAACGATCCTGACATCGTCCTCGTAGACCGCCGTGATACCTTGCTTGAATCGGCGATTCTCCATGCGACCATCTCTAAACAAATCCTCAACCTCGTTGAAGACAACGACGACATCGTCGTTCCACTGAACGATGCCGACAACGAACCGATTCGCGAACCCGTTGCCGGCAACACCTTCGAGTACATCATCGCCGATGAAATCAAAGCGATGATTGCGGCGATGAACGTCATCTTCCCAGAAGGCTCGCTCACCGACTTTGACGGAGACATCTCCCTCGACTTGATTTACAAAACCGATGAGAGCGATCCTGACGTCGTTGTTGTGGACCGCCGCGATACCTTGCTTGAATCGGCGATTTTGCACGCGACCATCTCTAAGCAGATTCTTAACCTTGTTGAAGACAACGACGATATCATCGTCCCGCTTAACGATGTCACTGGAGCATCTATTCGCGATGAAGTTGACGACGTTGATGCCACCAAGTTTGAGTACATCACCGCCGATGAAATCAAAAACATGATTGCGGCGATGAACGTCATCTTCCCAGAAGGCTCACTCACCGACTTTGACGGTGACATCTCGCTTGAGCTGATTTACAAAACCGACGAAGCCGATTCCAGCATCGTGCTGGTTGACCGTCGTGACACCTTGCTTGCCTCGGCGATTTTACACGCCACCATCTCGCATCAGATTCTCGACCTCGACACCACCCAGCCGGACATCGTGGTGCCGTACTTTAACTACGACCGTGACCCGATTCGCATTACTGTTGCTGACACCGTTGGCGACTTCGAATACCTTGATGCCGACGAAATCAAAGCGATGATTGCGGCGCTTGATATCGTCTTTGGTGACGGATCGCTCACCGATTTCGACGGTGACATCACGCTGTCTGTGATTTACAATCCCGATGATGGCGTCGATCATCGTGGCACGCTGCTTGCCTCGGCAGTCATGCACGCCACCATCTCACAACAAATCATCGACCTCGATGCCGAAGCCGACATCGTCGTGCCTTACCATATGAACGACGGAAGTCGTACACAAATCCGGTTCGACGCGATGTTGACAGATGTGGATACCGGCCTCGATCACGCTTATGTGTACATTGCTTCGGCTGAGATTGAAAACATCATTGCGGCGTTGCATGTGCTCATTGATGAAGGCGAATCGTTTAACGATTTCGCCGGAAACATCGCGCTATCAACCATCTACGATCCGGATAGTGGCGTCGATGAACGTGGTACGCTGCTTGCCTCGGCCATTTTGCACGCGACCATTTCCAAACAAATCATTGACCTCGACGCCGACGTCGACATCGTCGTGCCGTTCCACAATATAGCGGAAGAACAAATTCGCTTCGAGACCACGATTCTCGATGTTGACACCAACGACCCGCGTGATTTCATCTACCTTGACACCACCGAGATTGAAAACATCATCGCCGCCCTAAACGTGCTTATTGATGAAGGCGAGTCCTTTGACGATTTCGCCGGAAACATCGCCCTATCAACCATCTATAATCCTGACACCGGCGTTGATGAACGTGGCACGTTGCTAGCCTCAGCGCTCCTTCACGCGACCATTTCCAAGCAGATTATCGACCTCGACGCCGAAGCCGACATCGTCGTGCCGTTCCACAATATGGCGAAAGATCAAGTCCGCTTTGAGACAACGATTCTCGATGTTGACACCAACGATCCACGCGATTTCATCTATCTTGACTCCACCGAGATTGAAAACATCATCGCCGCCTTGAACGTGCTTATTGACGAAGGCGAATCGTTTGACGGCTTCGCTGGAGACATCGCGCTTTCAACAATCTATGACCCCGACACCGGCGTTGATGAACGCAGCACCTTGCTTGCTTCAGCCCTGTTGCATGCGACCATCTCTAAACAAATCATCGACCTTGAAACCACGCAACCGGATGTTGTCGTGCCTTATCACGATGTCGATGAAGTGCAAGTTCGCTTCGAAACCACCGTGGACGACACCATCACCGGAGCACCACGTGACTTCGCCTACATGACAGCCTCAGAAATCGAAGCGATCATCGCCGCCCTCGTTGAGTTGGTTGGCGAAGGACAAAGTTTCGGAGACTTTGACGGAAACATCACCATCGCCGACTTTGTCGAAGAAGAAGGTGAAACGACGCTGTTGCTGGATTCTGCATTGCTTCATGCCACGATTTCCGCACAGATTATCGACCTTGAAACCACCCACAGCGACGACATCGTCGTGCCGTTCCATGACTTCACAAAACTTCAAATTCGATTTGAAAGCACCATTGAAGACACCGAGACAAGCGACATGCGAACCTGGCGCTACATATCCAAAGACGAAGTGCAAGCGGCCATCAACGCGCTTGCGGTCATCGTCGGCGCCGAAGACGGTTTCAACGACTTCGATGGGTACTTTAACCTCTCGCTCATCTACAACCCGGCTGAAGGCATCGACGAACGTGCAACCTTGCTGAACTCGGCCATCATTCAAGCCTCCATCAGTAAACAGGTCATCGCGCTTGACGACGACGTGAACATCGTCGTGCCGTACCACGACTTTGAGGAAGTCCTCATTCGCCTCGAATACTCCATTGAAGACA
>SLFZ01000056.1 GCA_007123975.1 Candidatus Izemoplasma sp.
AGGGGTAGAATGAAACTCGAAGGACGCGTTGTGTTGGTCACCGGGGCATCACGAGGGATTGGCTATGCATTGGTGAAACGATTGCTTAAAGAAGGGGCTCATGTTGTCGCCTGTGCTCGCTCAATGACAAAGACCTCGCTCTCGCATGAAAGGCTCATGAAAATCGATGCCGATGTCGGTGTCGCAGACGACCTCGATCGCGTGTTTGACGAAGCCATCACGCGTCACGGCACGGTGGATGCGTTTGTGGCGAACGCAGGGTTTGCCTATTATGAGCGGTTGAAGAACGTCTCCCAAGCGCATGTCGATGCTATTTTCCATGTGAACGTTCATCAAGTGGTGCGCGGGACCATGCGCATGAAAGCAATGAAAGGCGACGCGCCTTTTAACGTGATGGTGACATCCTCAGCGATCGCGTACGTGCCGATTCCTGGCCTAGCGCTATACAGCGCCACCAAGGCCGCATTACAAGGATTCATCGGCAGCGTCCGCCATGAACTAGGCCGAAAACAAGTGATTCAAGCAGTGTATCCAATCGCCACAGACACCGACTTTTTCAACCGAGCGAACCAACCGCATCGTCCTTGGCCGATGCAGTCGGCGGATAAAGTCGCCAAGGCGATGGTACGAGGGTTAAAGAAAAACAAACGCCGTGTGTTTCCGCTGAAGGCATTCCCGATTGGAAGGGTGCTTGCGCCGTGGGCGTTGATGTGGTATGTACGTCAAGAGAAAAAACGCTTTGCCCGTTTCAACAACGAAAACTAGGAGGTCCTTATGTTTCAACGTGTGGAGATTATTCAATGGGTTCAAGGGTTTGAGAACGCGTTCTTTGATTTTTTCTTTGACGCGGTCAGTTGGTTTGGAGAAGAGTACTTTTACATCGTGGTCCTGGGCTTTATTTACTGGGCCATCAGCAAACGCTTCGGCGGCTTTGTGGCGATGACGCTTGCATCGGGTATCGCCTTTAACAATGTGCTGAAAGATCTTGTGGCCGCGCCGAGGCCCTTTGACACGCATGGCGATTCCATCACCAATAAACGACCAGGCACGGCGACCGGCATGAGTTTTCCTAGCGGTCACGTGCAAAACAGCGGGACGTTCTTTTTCGCGATTGCGCTATACCTTAAGAAACGGGCATGGTTGGTGCTGGCGATTGTGATGACGATTCTGATGATGATCAGCCGGGTCTACCTTGGGGTGCATTACCTAGAAGACGTCATCGTCGGTGCTATTTTGGCGGTCTTGACGGCGATTGCGCTTCATGCCCTTTTCGTTCGTTTTATGGAAGATGAAAAGTTGTTGTTGCGGTTGTATATCGCCTTGGCACTCATTTTCCTGCCGTTCTTCTTCATCCTACAAGGCAACGATTTCTTCCGTGGGTACGGCATTTTGGTTGGGCTTGTGGTGTCGATCGCCTTTGAGCGTCGATACGTCGGCTTTACCTACGATGTTGAAATCTGGAAAAAAGCAGTACGCGTCATCGTCGGCCTTGTGTTGATGGTGGTTGTGTTAACCGGCGTTGGTGCCGCGTTCCGCCCCATTGAAAATCCGACCTTCTTGGTCAACGTCCTTGCCTTTATCCGGTATTTCCTCGTGGCCTTCATCGGCTTTGGCCTTTACCCGATGGCGTTTAAAAAGTTTGGGTTCTAACGACGTTTGGCAACCAATGAAACGTTTTACAGGCGCTTTTTCCATGGTATAATGAACTATCCAAGCACGAGGTGGTGGGGCTCATGGCGACGACAAAGAAACTTTTGGTCACGATTATCAAGCGCGGGTATGTGAAAGCGATGCTTCGCGAGCTGCCTGCACCGATTGAGCACGGCACCATCGTGCTCAAAGGACGAGGGACTGTCAACCCTGATCTTTTTGAGTCGCTGATTGGGCTTACCTACGACGACTCCCGCGACGTGGTGTTGACGTTGCTCGAAGAAAAAGATGTTCCCACAGTTCAAGATGTCTTTATGCGCGTCGGTCGCATGGAAGAAAAAAACACCGGCATCATGTTTGTGATTGATGGGGAGCGAGCGATTGGCTTCGCGACCCGATTCGATTATTTATAGGAGGGGTATTGTGGCGAATCATCAATGCGTGATTTCCGTATCCAAACGTGGCACTGCTCAGCATGCTGTGCAAGCGGCGCGACGCCAAGGCGCCCGCGGCGCAACGGTGCTTGGCGGCAAAGGCTCATCGATTTATGAAAGCAAAGCCCGCAAACTCCTCGGGGCCTTGTTGGAGCCTGAAAAAGAGATCGTGCTCGTCGTCGTTGAAGCCGACAAGGCAGACGCCGTGGCCGATGAAATTCGCAAGGAACTCGACCTCGACACGCCGGGGAAAGGTATTGTGTTTGTCTTTGACATCACCTCGGTTCGTGGGTTGACACCACTGGACGCATTCAACGAAGAAAAAGAGGAATAACATGGCACTCTTTCGACTGGAAAACATTCGCTACAAGGATGTCTTAGGCATCGAAACGCTATCGATTGACGAAAAGCGCGTAACCTGTCTCGTCGGCAAAAGCGGCGGAGGGAAAACGACGCTTTTGCGTCTTTTAAACAAGATGATATCGCCCGATTCAGGCGATATCTTTTATCGTGACGAATCGCTTGCATCCCTTGACTCGGTGATGCACCGTCGCCGTGTGGTGTTGTTGCATCAAAAGCCTTTCGTGTTTTCAGGGTCCATCCGAGATAACCTTCTCAAGCCGCTTTCGTTTCGTGGGGAACAGGTTGATGACGATGCGCTCAAAGATGCATTAACCCGCGTATCACTCGACAAATCTTTAGACACCAACGCATCAACGTTATCAGGCGGTGAGGCGCAACGGCTCGCCTTGGCGCGGTTGATGTTGTTGGATGTGGAGTGCGTGCTTTTGGATGAACCCTCAAGCGCGCTCGATGAAGCGACCGAACGCGATGTGATTCAGGCGGTGGTTAAATTTGTGAAATCTCGTGGATTGACTTTGGTGATGATCACACACAGCACCGCGA
This sequence comes from Candidatus Izemoplasma sp., assembly GCA_007123975.1. Taxonomy (GTDB): domain Bacteria; phylum Bacillota_I; class Bacilli_A; order Izemoplasmatales; family Izemoplasmataceae; genus SLQR01. The sequence continues at coordinate 2,991 of SLFZ01000056.1, forward strand.
TTGCGAAAGAATATGGAGACATCGTCTACACGATGACAGACGGCCGTGTAAAGGAGGCGAGTTAGCATGAACGAAGAAGTCATTCGCTTAAGCCTATGGCAAGTGGCGATTGCCTATGTGTTTGTGGTGCTTGTCTTAATTATGTTAAGGCGGCGTGGCATCCGTCGTGAAACGACGCTGCTTTTGGCATCGGTTCGCATGACGCTTCAGCTGGTGGCGGTCGGCTTTGTGCTGATGGCGGTGTTTGAGAATCCGCATCCACTGGCGACGGCGGGCATTGTGCTTTTGATGGTCGGGTTTGCCGTGTACACGCTCTTTCGGAAGTTTAAGAAGGATCTTACCCCGGCGCTTCGCAGGGTCATCGCCATTTCCATGCCGATTGGAACCGTGCCGGTGCTCTTGTTTTTCCTGTGGCTTGTCATCGGCATCGACCCGCTATATGATCCGCAATACGTGATTCCCATCACCGGCATGATCGTCGGCAACAGCATGACGGGAATTTCGCTTGGTGTGCATACGCTGCTTTCGAGGCTTAAGAACAACCGTGCCGAAGTTGAAGAAGCGTTGGCGCTTGGCGCGACGCCCAAGCAAGCGTCTAATGACATCGTCAACGACGCCTTCGACGCCGCCATTACCCCGACCCTGAACAGCATGCTTGGCATGGGGATTATCTTCTTGCCCGGGATGATGACGGGACAAATCTTATCCGGCGTCGACCCAACCCTGGCGATTCTTTACCAAATTGTCATTATGCTTGGCATCCTCGGCGGCGTCAGCATGACAACGTACCTTTTCTTAACCATCGGCGTGAAAGCCTTTTTCACCGCCGAAAAACAGTTGGTCTAAAAGCACCCTAATGTGCTAAAATAAGTGTAAGAAACATGTTTTGACATGTTTTGTCCCCTTCCCTTATGCCCTCACGAGTGCTTACCGATTTTACTGCTTAGACGAGGTGTGTGTGCGAAAATGAATGAAAAGAAACGCTATGGTTTTTTGCGCTTTTTGATTAAGCATACCAAAGAAAGGCGCATTGGCATGCTGGTTATTTCTGCGGCCTTGCTGGGGCTTGTGTACCTGCTTGTGTACATCACCGATGGAACACAGCACGCTTATTTGCATGCGATGTATATCCCTATCGTCATTATCGCGGCGATGTTTGGTTTTAAGGGGGGCATCGTTGTAGGAATCGTTGCCGGGATTGTGCTCGGACCATTGATGCCCCTTAGCGTCAGCGCAGGCATACCACAAGCACCGATGAACTGGGCCTTCCGCACCGTGACCTTTATCGGCGTTGGGGCGTTAGTTGGTGGGGTGTTGGAACGCGTGCACCTTCAGTATCGTCGCATCGATCAACTTTTTACAACCGCCCAAGACACCGGGCTTCCGAACTATCAAGCCTACCTTGCAAAATACGATGAGAACGAACTCGATGAAGCAGAAGTCTCAATGAGCGTCATCATCAACAACTACGAAGACATCATCATCCTTGTCGGACGCACCATGTACGCCTCTTTGATGAAGACGATATTCCATCGCATTAAGTCCGCTTTTAATGCCGACAACATCTACCAAGTCGACGCCAGAAAAATCTGGTTAGAAACCGACAACGAAACATTTAAGAACGATTTCCAAGGACTGCTTGAGTCGTTTGATTTGTCGATATTCACCATTGAGAATGTGCCCTTGTACGTCGACATTTCCTTTGGGGTATACTTGCAAGACAACAACGGCTTCACCCGTGCCGATGCGTTCCGCGCCAGTGAAATCGCTGCGGTGCATGCCAAGCACCATAAACTAAAGTACTCGATCTATCAAGAGGACCTCGCCTATCCACAACGCAACCTAGAAAAACTTGGCGCGC
>SLFZ01000054.1 GCA_007123975.1 Candidatus Izemoplasma sp.
GTCAATCTCGTAGAAAGGACGTCCCTTACGAGCCGTCCTTTTCAAAGAGATGTTTGTATTCGGCGTACCCTTCAGCGTCCAAGCGATCAACCGGGATAAATCGTAGTGAAGCGGAGTTGATGCAATAACGCAAGCCACCTTTTTCGGGCGGCCCATCGTCAAAAACATGGCCAAGGTGTGAGTCTGCCTTCTCGCTACGCACCTCCGTGCGCCGCATGCCATAGCGGGTATCATGTTTCGTGTTGACGTTGCCGAGGGGTTTTGTGAAACTCGGCCATCCGCATCCGGCGTCGTACTTATCGCGGCTGGTGAATAAGGGTTCTCCGCTCACGACATCGACGTAAAGCCCATCACGTGTTTCGTTGTAGTAGTCGTTGTCAAATGGCGGTTCGGTGCCGTCTTCTTGTGTGACATGATACTGCATCGGCGTGAGTTTTTTCCGTAGGGTTTTGTTATCTTTTTTCATGCCTATCCCTCCACCCTGATTGTATCACGTTCTAAAAGTCGGCGCGTTTTTTATGCTTCGCGCTTTAGTCGAACCATCGATGGTGGGATAGGGATAAGGGCACTTGTGCGCTGCATGTACTCCGCATATGCCGGGCGTCGGGAAAGCTGACGCTTTTCCATTAGTGGAATGCTGATGACGAGGAAAAGCACGAGGTTCGCAAGCGGGCCCAGCCCGGCAATCCATTCACGTGAAAAGCCCGTGACGCTTAGCATCATCGCATACAGCATAAACCAAAATGCAATTTCACCGAAGTAGTTCGGGTGACGCGACCATTTCCACAAGCCTTGGTCCATGACTTGACCGGGATTGGCCCGCCGATGACGGTGCATTTGAATGTCGCTGATGAGTTGCAATAGCACGCATCCGAGGGCAAGCATGGCAGCAACAAAGGTCAAGAAGCCTGCGGAGCCAGGCGCTTGAAACAGCAAAAACACCGGAAGCATTGCCACAAAGACGACCAACGTCGGCAACATATGAATTCCAGTATAGTTCACCACCGGCCATAAGGCACCGCTTTTTGACTTGTAGTGGTCGTAACGCCAGTCTTGGTGATCGAACCCACTAAACGTGTAAATCCAGTTGGCGGTCAGGCGGATTCCCCATGCATAAAGGGCAACCAACACGAGCAAAGTTGATAGATCAAGCGCGCGCAAATCGATGAAAGCCCATACTAAAGCCAGGGGTGCGACGCTCCAGTAAGGGTCGTAAATCGAGGAGTTCCGAAACGCTGTGCTGAAGCCGAAAACCCATGTGGTTGCAATGACATCCGCAACCAGCAAGCGCAGGATGACGCTATCAAGAGGCGTGTTACGAAATGCGATGACACCGATGATGAGGGCGGACACGTAAACCAATAGTACGATGAGTAAGTCGATTCTTTTTTTCATGCTAACCTCCAGTAAATATATGTTTGTCATTCTCAGTGCTTGTACACAAAAATGTTGTGTGGTGCGTCTTGTCGATTCATCACTCGCTCAATCACAGCCGTGAACTGTTTCGCAGGCAACCTAGCCGCATAGACCTCAAGCGCTTCTGCTTCTTCGGCGCCGTGCTTATGGCCCGGATAAACCGTGACCGATAAGAGTCCACCGGGTTCAAGCACGTTGAGTGCTTGTCTAATCGCGGCGATGGTGGTGTCCTTACGGGTGGTTAAAGATGCATCGCCGCCGGGAAGGTAGCCGAGGTTGAAGACCACAACGCGCACCGATTCTTGAACGGCGTCACTGATGGTATCGTGGCTCGCATGGATGCACCTAACTTTATCAGAAAGCCCTACATCCATGAGGATGCGTTCCGTGTTTTCAATCGCTTTTTTCTGCACATCAAAGGCAATCACGCGCGTCGCGTGCGTCGCCAAAAAGACCGTGTCTTTGCCGTTTCCGCAGGTGGCGTCAATGGCAACGCCGCCGTTTGCTAGTGACTCTTTTATCTTCGCGTGCGCTGAAGCGATTGTGCCATGCATCATGCAACCATTCCTTTGTAAACGAACCGTTATAAAAATCTTTCGTTTCCTCTTTATTCTGCCGAACGCTTTGGTATAATGTAAATAGGTTATGAAAGCAAATGATGTTAGGGGAGCGAGATTATGTACAAACTGGTAATCTTTAATTTCGACGGTGTCATCGCTGACACGTATGATGTGCTTAAGCGTGTCTATGATAAAATGAAGAATGACTACCGTTTTAAGAACATGTCTGATGAAGAAATAGGACACCTACGCGAGTTATCGATGTTTCAATTGATGAAGGCGTTTCACGTGCCGTTTTATCGGCTTCCGCGGTTTTTACAAGAAGTCATTCCTATCTACAAGGATCTGATTGTCACCGCGCCGCTTTTTGACGGCATTCGTGAGACGGTGAAAAAGATTAAAGACCAAGGCAGTGACGTCGTCATTTTATCCTCCAACAACCCGAAGTTGATTCGTAAGTTTTTGAAACACCATGATTTCGAGGTCTTTGACAAGGTTGTGGGTGGCGCTGCTTTCTTCAACAAACAAACACGGCTGAACAGCGTCATTCGTTTGTACAAAGTCGACCACATCGAAGCGATTTACATTGCCGATGAGCGCCGCGACATCGAGGCTTGTAAGAAAATCAACCTTCCCATCGCCGCAGTGACCTGGGGCTATGACGATTACAAAGTCCTCGGCGCCGGGCGACCGACCTACCTCGTGCAAGACATCGAGGACCTTGAAGAAGCCTTGCTTAAAAACCCATCAACGTAAAAGCACATGCCAATGTGCTTTTTTTTTAGCCCAAGGCCTCGGTTACCAATTTTACAGGGCAATGATCGCTTCCGTCGATGTCATCCATAATCGACATGGATTTAACCCGGGGAAGGAAGCGGTCTGAAACCAGAAAATAATCAATGCGCCATCCAATGTTTTTACGGCGAGCGTTAAACCGATAGCTCCACCATGTATACTTCACCTCGTCGGGATGAAGCGCACGAAAAACGTCGGTAAAGCCCGCCTCAAGCAGCGCGCTCATCTTTGTGCGTTCTTCTATGGTGTACCCAGCGTTTCGTTCGTTTGCCTTCGGGTTTTTCAAATCAATCGCTTGATGGGCCACGTTTAAATCGCCACAGTAAATCACAGGTTTTTCTTTGTCGAGGCGCATTAAGTACTTACGCAAATCATCCTCGAAACCCATGCGGTAATCGAGGCGTGTCAGTTCGCGTTGGGCATTTGGGACGTAGGCTGTTACGACATACACCTTGTCAAACTCGAGCGTGATGACGCGGCCTTCCTCGTTGAAGGCGCCATCGATTCCATAAGTGACGCGAAGCGGTTCAACACGGCTTAATACCAAGGTGCCCGCATAACCCGCCTTATCGGCACTGTTCCAGAAAGCATGGTATTCTTCAAAGGTGAAGTCCGCCTGATCGGGCCGCATTTTTATCTCTTGCAAGGCGATGATATCAGGCGCTTCCACGCGCAAGAACTCCATGAAGTTCTTCTTAACGGCGGCACGCAACCCATTGACGTTCCAACTTATAAAGGTGTTCATACACTCACTCCGATGTCGTAAAAAAAGACTTCAAGTCGATTATACCACGCGATGTGTGTGCTTTTACACCCGGTTGGGAAAAGTTTGCGCAATTTGTGCTCTCTACGGTATAATGAAAGCATCCAACACGCTATGGGAGGTCACCATGAAGAACGACGCATCGTTTAAAGCCATCATGGATAAAGCCATTGAACGCGCCAAAGAAACGATGAACCAAGGTGTCGGTGGACCGTTCGGAGCCGCGGTCATCGATGTCGACGGCACGGTGTTATCGGTGTCGTCAAACTCGGTCTTGCACGACCACGATCCAACGGCACACGCCGAGGTAAATGCCATACGCGAGGCCGGAAAAAAGAAAGGCACGCATGATTTGTCCGGGTGTGTGCTCATCACCACTGCCCATCCCTGCCCGATGTGCCTTGGGGCGATTATTTGGGCCAACATCACCCATGTCGTGTACGGTTGCCGGCCTAAGGATGCCGAATCGATCGGCTTTCGCGACGACTTCATCTACGCCTTCATCAAACAAGACTGCCGTGACCACAAGGTGGTGAACTTGGAAGAACGGTTCCGTGAACTTTGCCTTCCGCTCTTTAAAGAGTATGACCAAAAAAAGAAAACCATCTACTAATGAAGAGCCCACCAGCGCTGGTGGGCTCTTTTATGGTAACCTATTTACTTGTCACCCATCGTCATCGCCATGACGGCCTTGGCGGTGTGAAGGCGATTTTCTGCTTCTTGATAGACAATCGATGCCGGCCCGTCAATGACGGCGTTTTCAACCTCGTTTTCACGGTCGGCAGGCAGCGCGTGCATGTAACTGACATCGGGTTTCGCGAGCGCCATCCGGTCGTTGGTGCACTTCCAGTGCCGGTTCGCTGACAAGGTATCGTCAATGACGTCGCTGCTTTGGTTGCTGACCCAACTGCCCCAGTTTTTCGGAATCACGACGTCGGCATCTTTGTACGCCGCTTCTTGATCGTGCGTAAGCGTCAGCGAGCCTCCGTGCTCAGCGGCGTTTTTCCGGGCTTTTTCAATGACCCAATCAGGAAGTTCATACCCTTTGGGGTAGGCGAGGGTCACATCCATGCCGTAGCGTGGGAATAAAAGCGCTTGGGTAAGTGGGACGCTAATCGGTTTTTTGTGGCTTTCGGCGTACGCCCAGATAACCGACACTTTCAAGTTTTTCGTCGTTTTCTTGACCTCTTGAATGGTCATCAAGTCGGCGAGCCCTTGCATCGGGTGATACAGATCGCACTGTAGGTTCATGACCGGCACGCTCGCATGTTGGGCCATTTCACGCA
>SLFZ01000037.1 GCA_007123975.1 Candidatus Izemoplasma sp.
GCCATCATCGCATTAAAGGCGCGTGGGCCTTGTAGCCTGCGTGGCATCAAACGCTTAAAAATCAAAGAATCCGATCGCATCACGGCGATTGCCGACACGTTAAGAAAATGTGGCGTAACGGTTGTCGTCGACAGTGACGCCTTAACCATCCATCCCACATCAAGCCTTAAAGGCGAAGTTCGCTTCGCCAGCTTGGCCGACCATCGCGTGGCGATGATGGCCACGGTGCTTGCCTCGCGCGCCATGGGCCCCGTTGTCATCCAAAGCGCCGACGCCATCATGAAATCGTATCCGGATTTTTACAAGCATTGCCGGGCCCTTGGTTTGACGATACACGAGCGAAAGGACGCATCTATATGATTACGGTGAAGACCCCATCGGGTGAAACACGCATACACATTGGTGAAAACGCCCTTGATGCCATCAAGACGGATTCCCTTGATGTCTGCTTGATCGCCGACTCCCGCGTTCCACAAGCCTTCATCGAACGCGTGGCGAAGGTTGTCCGTCCCGTGCACACCCTCGCCCTCGCGGGTGGTGAATCGATTAAAACGCTTGAGGTGTACGGTGATATTGCGAAAGAAATGCTGGGAAACGGCTTATCAAAGGCCTCGTTAATTGTGGCTGTTGGCGGGGGAACGCTCATCGACATGGCCGGTTTTGTGGCTTCTACCTACCACCGCGGCATCCCCTTCATCGCCGTGCCCACGACCTTGCTTGCGATGGTTGATGCCTCCGTTGGGGGAAAAACCGCCCTCAACGTCGACCACCACAAAAACGTCATCGGCGCGTTTCACAGCCCAAGCGCCGTGCACATTGTTCCTTCGGTGCTCGATTCGCTCCCTGAGCGGGAGCTGCGTAGTGGCTACGCCGAAATTATCAAAATGGCGCTCCTTAAAGACCGAGACCTCTTTGATGCCTTGCAAGGCCCGCACGACCTCACCGACGTTATCCGTCGGTCTGTTGAAATCAAGCGCGACATCGTCGAACGCGATTTCCGCGACCAAGGCATCCGCCACCAGTTAAACTACGGCCACACCATTGGCCACGCGCTTGAGGCCATGCATCAAGGAAAGTATACCCACGGCGAATGCGTTGCCTTCGGCATGCGCAAAATGGCGAAAGGGAAGCCCTTTGAAAAAGCGCTTCTCGACACCCTAGCCGCGCACCAACTCTTAATTGACATTCCTTATGATAAGGACGCTTTAATCGCCTTTATCCGCGCCGATAAAAAACGGCGCCAGGACATCATCTCACTCGCCATCGTCGACCACGTCGGCGAAGCCCGGGTTGAGACCGTGCCGTTTGACACCATCAAAAACTACCTATGAAAGGGTGAGTGCCATGAGCACCTTCGGACGACGATTCCCGATTAGCCTCTTTGGCGAAAGCCACCAGCGCGCCATCGGCTTCACCATCCACGATTTGCCCTCGGGCATCGCAATCGATTGGGCAGCGGTTCGAGAAGCCCTGGCGCGTCGCATGCCAAAAACCAAGACCGACACATCGCGCCGTGAATCCGATGAACCAATTGTCTTATCCGGGTTTCACAACGGCTGCACAACCGGCGCACCGCTCACCGTGATGTTTGAAAACACCGACGTCAAAAGCGACGACTACGTAAACATTCCGTTTCGTCCAGGCCATGCCGATTACCCCTCGCATGTCAAACACAAAGGCCACAACGATCCCCGTGGCGGTGGCCATCGGTCGGGCAGGTTAACCGTTGCGCTTGTGGCGCTTGGCGAAATCGCCCGTCAAGCCCTAAACAACGACGCAATCGCCGTTGGCTCACACATTGTATCCATCCACAACACGGCCGCAAAACCCTATGAACACCCGCTATCAAAGGAAATCTTAAAAACCCTTTATTCTAGCGATTTCCCGGTTATTTTTCCTGAGGATAAGGCCCGTTTTACCGAGGTTATCCAAGCCGCCAAGGACGATTATGATAGCGTCGGTGGCGTGGTAGAAACCGTTGTTGAGGGCCTTCCTGCAGGCATCGGCGCGCCATGCTTTGAAGGTTTCGACAGCCTCATCGCCCAACTCATCTTTTCGATTCCCGCGGTCAAAGGCCTGAGCTTTGGCGATGGATTTGACCTTGCCAAGGCGCGCGGTTCAGAGGCGAATGACCCCATCACCGCCAAATCTGGCCATGTTCGCTTCACCAAGAACGCACAAGGCGGTGTCCTTGGCGGACTTTCAAGTGGCCAACCGATCCGTTTTCACACCGCGTTTAAACCCACGCCATCAATCGGCTCGCCCCAACAAACCATCACCAAAGATCTCAAGCCGACCACGCTTGAACTTAAAGGTCGCCACGACGCCTGCGTTGTCCCGCGAGCCGTGCACGTGGTGAATGCGGTTACCTACATTGCCTTGTTGGAACTCTTCGGTAGAAATGAGGGATTGCAGTGAATAAAATCGACACACTCCGAAGCACCATCGACGCCTTAGACGCAAAAATCATGTCTTTGCTTGATAAGCGTTTTGACGCCGTCAAAGACATCGGCGCCGCAAAACGCGAAGCAAACCGCTCGATTGAAGATGCCTCTCGTGAAAAATTCGTGCTTGAAGCGTGTGGGCGGTACGCGCATAAAGAAGCCCTTCGCACGGTCTACAAAGCCATCTTTGAAAGCGCCAAAGCGCTTCAAAAGGACACATAAGCATGTACGGCCTGCTGGGCAAGTCGCTCAAACACAGTTTCTCTAAACCCATCCACGAGGCCATCCGTCCCATGGAATATTGGTTGATGGAAACCGAAAACCCTGCGCTCACGCTTATTTCCATGCGTTTTACGGGCGTGAATGTGACCCATCCATACAAGCGGGCCCTCGTGGACGCCTGCGCGATCAAAGACGCAAACGTCAAGGCAACCGGCGTCTTAAACACCATCGTCAACGAAAACGGTCTCTGGCATGCCTACAACACCGATGTCAACGCGTTCCAATCCCTCGTTCAAAAAGCCTTCCCACACGACCTAAAATCCTCCATCGGAATCCTGGGAAATGGCGCCACCATGGCTTCTATTCATTACGCCCTCACCGCTTTAGGCTACACCGACATCACCGTCTACGCCCGCAACCCCAAAGCTGGGGAACGGCCAATTGACGCCCTAGACAACTCGCACACCATTCTCATCAACGCCACCCCGGTGGGCACCACGCCGGATTGCGAAGCGACATTGGTTGAGGATTTTACGCCGCACACCGCCCTCAAGCTGGTTGTCGATGTGGTCTATAACCCCATCAAGACACGGTTTATGCAGCGGGCGGAGGAAGCAGGCATCCGCGCCATCGGCGGACTCTACATGCTCGTTGCCCAGGCCATCGAAAGCAACCAACGCTTCTTTAAGACCACCTATGACCCGAATCTCACCGAACAAGTCTATACATCAATCTTAAAAAACACCTTAAACATCGCCTTCATCGGCTTGCCTTTCTCGGGAAAATCGCACCTTGGTCGGATGCTTGCGGAACGGTTGTCGATGGTGTTCGTCGACATCGATAAGCAGGTTGAAAAGGCGGTCGGTTCATCGGTCGAATCGTTTATAGAAACCGAAGGCATCGACGCGTTTCGCGCGATTGAACACACCATCGCCAAGAAAACCGCCAAAGCACGCCACACCGTCATCGCGACGGGCGGAGGTTTGGTTGAAAACAACGAGGCAATGAAGGCGCTCAAACAACATGCCTGCGTGGTGTTTATTGACCTTGCGGATAGTCTCATGGATGGCATCCGATTCCACAGCCGTCCACACGTCAAAACCAAAGACGATCTCTTGAGGCTGAAAGCGAAGCGCCAGCCTCACTACGAACGTTTCGCAGACATCACGATTATGAAATCCTCCCAAGACGCCGACAAAGCGCTTGCGGAGATTGAGGTGAAGTTCCATGCGTATCTTAATCATCAATGGTCCCAACTTGAACTTGCTCGGGACGCGTGAACCTGAGGTGTATGGCACCGACACGTATGCCGATCTTGAAACCTTTTTGCGCGCCGAGGCAAAAGAACTCAACATCGACATCACGATTCGCCAGTCAAACTACGAGGGTGCGATACTCGATTTGATGCACCACGCCGCCTCAGAGCGCTATGAAGGAATTATTTTAAACGCCGCCGCCTACAGCCACTATAGCTACGCCATCCGCGATGGCATTAAGGCAATCTCGATTCCTGTGGTCAACGTGCATCTCACAGACCCCGCTTCAAGGCCCGAAGCGTTTCGTCACACCGACGTGATCAAACCCGTCTGCGTCGCCACCATCAAAGGCAAGGGCTTTGTCGGATACGTGGACGCCTTACGCCTGCTTACGAAAGAAGTGATTCGATGATTATCAAACTAAAAAAGAACGCCTCGCTCGGCGACGTAGAAACCTTGAGCCAAGACTTGCTTGACCAAGGCTTTACCTTTGAGACGGTTCAAAACAAATCCCACACCGTCTTACACGTCCTCGGCGACACAACGACCTTTGATGAGAGGAAACTTTATGCCTACGATTGTGTCGACCGTGTCGTCAGTTTAGACGACCCCTTCGTTCGCACCCACAAAGACGACCGCCGCGAAAAAACAACCGTCCAGCTTGGTCGCATCACCGTCGGCCGAGACCTATTCGTCGTGGCCGGTCCGTGTAGCGTTGAAAGTGAAGCCCAAATCCACGAGAGCGCACGCATCGTCAAAGCCGCCGGCGCGCACGCGCTTCGCGGCGGCGCCTATAAACCGAGAACCAGCCCCTACGCTTTCCAAGGGCTAGGCGAAAAGGGCTTACGAATGCTTTCGCACGCCGCCA
>SLFZ01000035.1 GCA_007123975.1 Candidatus Izemoplasma sp.
AGACAAAAAACATCCCTTGCAAAAGCGTGTACCAAACTTTCAAAGCTTTTTCCATTGGCGTCACTTCTTTCATATCCTATATCCATTGTACCATAGGTCTCGGCGCTTGCACAGATTACGACGCTTCTTCGTGGCTTCGATTGAGCAAACGTTTCGGTCCGCCCTTTGACTCGTGAGACTTCTTTTCATTGACGGTCGCGTCTCTGATGGCGCGGACGTTGGCGAGGTGGTGCAGCAGCACCATGTCGATGATATGCAGCATAAAAACCACAATCCACACCATGATGGTGAGGACAAGGAAACCAAGCACTTCGCCTAAGTCGATGATGAGGGCAAATGCCAGTGCTTGTCCAGTGAGCAAGAGCAGCACCGTCTTCACCAACAACAAAATTTTAAGTGCTTGCAGCCACATCGGTGAGGTGTGATCGGTGATGGTGCTAAAAAATGTGCGTGTCGTCATTGTCATCCTCCTTCCAGGCTAATCGTCAAGTCGTGAGACAATCGCTTCAATGGTGTCGCTTGATAACGTATCGTTGTCAACCTTCGCTGAGACGCCGCGAATCGCGTTGGCCTCAGAAACCGCAGCTTCGATTTGGCTCAGTCGTTGGCCATGTTCGTGGTCAAGCACGCTTCGACTGATTCTCAAATGCACCGAAGAGGCGTGTGTGGTATCGTTTTTCACCACGTGAACGACCGCAAAGCGAGTGTCTTCGCTACTGTCGATGCGGTAACTGACGAAAAAGCTACAACGCATGTCTTCATCGCCGTACTCGCCACCGGTATAACGCGCGCAAATCCACGCCGCGCGGCGTACATCAACGGGTTCGTTATGTTGTTCGATGAGGGCATGGTAGGCGTCTTCAAAACGCGCCTCGGCTTCGTTTTGTAAGGATGTGGATCCGCATGCAGATAAGGTGATGGTCAACGCGATGGTGCACAACCAAAGAATTGTCTTCATGAAGAACCTCCTAAGAACGTTACGCTGCCAACATTGTACCATGAGTGCGTTTTTTCAGTCAAAATGATTTGGCATTTTTTCAATCGATTTTTTATTCAAGCTCCTCTAACCAAGCGTCGATGGTGTCTTGGCTTAACGATCCGGTATCGTATCGAACGGACGTGTCGGTGTCTCTGACATCCTCAATCATCTCGGCTTGCATTGCGTCGAGGGTGGTTTGATCAGGCACGACGGCATGCTGAGGCATAATGCCTTCTACGCCATCGGGTTCGCTCGTCAGCACAAGTTTGTACCCCGTGGTGTTGTCTCGTTCATAGGCGATGAAAAAAACGCACATTTCGTCGCGTTTCCCTTCTTCTTCGTAAAGCATACACAGCCATTCGACATCCAAAAACACTGCTTCACCGCCTGTCAACTGAGCGACTTCACGTATGGCGTGTTCGCCATGGTGCATCACCGGCGCTTCCCAACTGTTGCCACACGCGGATAAAAACACAACGAGAAACATCAAAGGTATTATCAATCTTCTCATCGTCATCCTCCATTTCTCATGCGTCCCATTGTAACAGATAAAACCGGTTGCGTCAAAGCCGCTTTGAGTGCTATTTTTTGCCACAAAGAACCGACTCGTGTGCTATACTGAATGTGGATATCCCGGATGAAAGTGTGTGATCCCATGAAAAAAATCATCGTCATCGGTGCCGGTGCCGGCGGATTGGCAGCTGCCATGATTTTAAGTGCTCGCGGCTACGAGGTGGAAGTCTTTGAACGCGATGGCCACATCGGTGGTCGCGCGCGAACCCTTGACCTCGATGGTCATCGTTTTGATGTTGGGGCCACGTTCTTAACCGGCGATGCACCGATTAAAGCGGTGTTTGCGGCGGCTGGTGAAGTGCTTGAAAACCACGTCACATTACAACCGATTGACCCGCTCTATGAGTTCATCTTTAAGGACGGTAATCTCAAACCAACCACCGACCAAACCCTCATGCGAAAGGAACTTGAACGTGCCTTTCCTCGACATGTCGTTGATTACTTCGACTTCATCGACCGACAGAAGGCTAAGTTCCAAGCGCTTGCGCCTTTATCTAGAACCACATTCCATACGCCTCTCAACTACCTTCGCCTATCGGTCTTAAAAACCTGGTGGCACAAAGATAGTCGGCAGTCGGTCTTCAAACGCCTCAATCGTATGTTTGCGGATGAAACGTTCGCCCACATCATGAGCTTTCAAACAAAGTATCTCGGAATGTCGCCGCATGAGGCGCCGGCCTACTATACGTTTTTATCATACTTAGAGTTTGCCAATGGTTTATACCGCGTAAAAGGCGGCCTAGGAAACCTCTTCGAAGCGATGCGAAAGGTCATTGAAATCTACGGTGGTAAAGTGCACTTAAAAACACCTGTCAAGCGCCTTTTGATACATGACAGGCACGTTCACGGCATCGTCTTAGAAGACGACAGTTATCGTTCGGCTGACATCGTTATCAACAGCGCTGATTTTGGTCATTTCATCAAACAGCTCGTTCCCCCTAAACATCAGCGCAAGTATAAAACGAAAATCATCGATGCACAAGACCGCTCCTTAAGCGCCTTCGTAATGTATCTCGGCCTTGATAAAACCTACAACCTCGAACCGCACACGCTCATTCTCGCCGACAACATGGATGAATACTATCGGGTGCTGATGAAAGAACACCAAATCCCCGATCATTTCACGGTTTATATTCATAACCCTTCTGCCATCGATTCATCTTTAACCGATGAACCAAACCACTCATCGCTTTATATCCTTCTCAGCGTCCCCAACACCACCCATCCAATCGATTGGGAAAAAGCGACCCCCGCGCTGCGAGAGGCGGTGTTTAAACGCATCAAAGAACGGACGCATTTGCACGACTTGCAAAAACACATCGTGGTCGAAAAAACGCTCACCCCCATCGATTGGGAACGAGACTTCGCCCTTGAAAAAGGCGCCGTGTTTGGCCTTTCTCACACACGTAACCAAACCCTTTACAGACGCCCACATAATCGCTTCAACGACATTAAGAACGTCTACCTTGTCGGTTCCGATACTCATCCCGGAAGCAGCATCATGCAAGTGTTTCAGTCAGCGTTATTGACAACGCGATTGATAACCAAGAACTAAAACACGCCCCGCCAGTGACCCTGGCGGGGCGTGATTTTACTTTTACTTTTTGAGTGAACTTCGAACGCTGGTAAGTGTGTTGTAGATTAATGAATCGTCGATGATGGTTGTTGCGCGAGAGAGTTGGGTGTTGAGCAAATAGTTCATCTCCTCGGCAATTTCACGATTCAATTGCTCAGCGCGGAAGGAATCTGCATCCTGTGATGCGTCTTGCCGGACGGCTTCCACGTTGTCCTTGCTAGACATGCGCTCTTTCTTTGCCATGGCAAACATCCTTTCCTAAGATACGTTTATTGTAGCGCACCACGGAGCATCACGCAAACAATGCGCGTCAGTTTAGTCGAAATCGATCAGTAATTTTTTTGACAATGTACGCGATCAGTTCATAAAGATACGTAATGACGAGAACATAAGCGTAAACGAATACAAAGACGAAAATCCATGCGGCAATGAAATCGTTCATGGCCGTCATCCTCTCTCCGATTCACTTGTATTATATCGCATTTTAATTGGCCATGTCAAAAATGATCCGCCGAATTGACCGGAGCATGTGCTTGGTGTTCAGCTCAGTTTAGGGTTTTTTTGAGTATAGCCTATGATTCAGGGATGTAAAAAATGCCCTTTTCGGGCATTTTTCAGGTTGAATCAACGCGTCTTCTGTGTCAAGTCTAGAGATAAATACTGCGGGATTATTTTCCTTTTTTATCTGCTTTAGGTTTTTTCGGTGGTGGTTTGATTTCTTTAGGCTTTTCTTTTGCGTCTTTCGGTGGCTTCTCTTTTTTCTCTTTTACCGGTTTTTCCTTTTTCTCTTTTGGTGGCTTCTCTTTTTTCTCTTTAGTTGGCTTTTCCTTCTTCTCTTTTGGAGACTTCTCTTTCTTCTCTTTCGGTGGTTTCACTTTTTTCTCTTTAGGCGTTTTTTCCTTTTTCCCCTTTGGAGTTTTCCCTTTATTATCATCTGAAACCTTTGTATCCTCAACCTTGTCTGCTTCTGGCGCTTGTGATTTTGACGGCTTAACCTCAGCTTTGTCCTTCTTCTCGTCAGCTTCCTTGGTTGGTGAGGTTTCCTTTGGTTTTAATTCTGTGGCTGGTTTTTCTGGTTGTTTTATAGGCTTTGGCGCGGAAGTTTCCGGTCTTATCGGTGTGGTCGTGCTTGCGGGTTTTGATATGGGCGATTCCGGCTTGGCAGGGGGTGTCTTTTCCGACGATGTGAGTGTGGATTTGTCCGGCTTATCGGGTGTTGTTTCCGACTTGGCCATGATTGACGCTGTGCTCACGGTGGTCGTAGGGATATCGAGTTTCACAAAGCTGAACATTGGATCGTTCAACGATGGTGTCTTCACTGGAGGCGTCGAGCTTTCTGCCTGTGCTTCTTTTTGTTCGTCAGCAAGCTTTTCCGGTGCGGGTGGTCCAACGAAATCGTCATCCGCTGTGGGTTCTAGCGCATAGTCTGGATCAAAGACATCGTCAATCGAAACATCGTCGTGGCGGATGCCATACAATAGTCTTTTCAGCGCGAATTTCCGTTCGTCTTCCTCAATCATCAAGTTAACGGCTTCTTTGATGGTGTCGGCGCGTCGGTCCGTAAAGTAGGTCAGAAGTCTGGTCAGTTGAGGAAGCATAT